>NZ_JAPNMC010000002.1:0-472676 GCF_026627565.1 Enterobacter cloacae complex sp. 2022EL-00788
TTATTCCTTCCGGCTTATCGGGTACGGGCGGATGTAACGTCCCTGTAAAGCCGCCCTCTCGGCGCATCCCTGCGCCTCGCCCCGGCCTGCAGGAAACGCCTCAGCGATTTACAGCCGGACCAGGGCACCGCTGACAGCCCTCAGTCATTCAGAAAGCAACATTATTGCTTCTGCTTAAAAAATTACTGGGGAACCCTGAGCCCGGTGGGAGAGGGAAAAAACCAACCGCACAAAATTCACTATCCTTTCCCGTTTTTTTTCTAAAAACGAATCGTCATTAGCGATGCTTTTTAATTCCTTTATCAAAATTCCCGCGCCGGAAATACTGCCCCCATAACAACAGGGGGAGCAGGCACTATGGCAATTTCATCGCGAATCACATTACTCGGCGCACTGGCGCTGTGGGCTTTTCAGGCGCAGGCGGTGGACGTGACCGTCGCGTATCAAACCTCTGCGGAACCGGCGAAAGTCGCGCAGGCGGATAATACCTTCGCCAAAGAGAGCGGTGCGAAAGTCGACTGGCGCAAGTTCGACAGCGGCGCGGCGATTGTGCGGGCGTTAGCCTCCGGCGACGTGCAGATTGGCAATCTCGGCTCCAGCCCGCTGGCGGTGGCCGCCAGCCAGCAGGTGCCGATTGAGGTTTTCCTGCTGGCGTCGCAGCTTGGAAATTCCGAAGCGCTGGTGGTGAAGAGAACCATCACTAAACCTGAGGATCTGATCGGCAAACGCATCGCGGTGCCGTTTATCTCCACCACCCATTACAGCCTGCTGGCAGCCCTCAGACACTGGGGCATTAAGCCGGGCCAGGTGCAAATTCTGAATCTTCAGCCTCCGGCGATAATCGCGGCCTGGCAGCGCGGCGACATTGATGGCGCCTACGTCTGGGCCCCCGCCGTCAACGCGCTGGAAAAAGACGGCACCGTGCTGACCGACTCCGAAAAAGTGGGGCAGTGGGGCGCGCCAACCCTCGACGTCTGGGTGGTTCGTAAGGACTTTGCCGAAAAACACCCTGAGGTGGTGAAAGCCTTTGCCAGAAGCGCCATTGACGCCCAGCAGCCCTACATCCGCAACCCGGATGAGTGGCTTAAGCAGCCTGCGAACCTGGAAAAGCTCTCACGTCTGAGCGGCGTACCGGAAGCGGACGTGCCGGGGCTGGTGAAGGGCAATACCTATCTGACGCCTGCGCAGCAGGTCCAGCAGCTGAACGGGCCGGTGAGCAAAGCGATTGCAGATACCGCGGCCTTCCTGAAAGAGCAGGGCAAAGTGCCTGCGGTGGCGGCGGACTATAGCGCCTACGTGACCGATCGCTTCGTGAAATAAGGGGGCTGCAATGCTGAATATTACCAACCTGTCCGCCGATTACGACGGCAAGCCTGCCCTGAAGGAGATCAACCTGACGCTGGACAGCGGCGAACTGCTGGTCGTGCTGGGGCCGTCCGGCTGCGGGAAAACGACGCTGCTGAACCTGATCGCCGGGTTTATACCGTATCAGCACGGCACAATTCAGCTGGAAGGAAAAAAGGTGGAAGGCCCGGGCGCGGAGCGCGGCGTGGTCTTTCAAAATGAAGGGCTGCTCCCGTGGCGTAACGTGCAGGAGAACGTCGCGTTTGGTCTGCAGCTGGCCGGAGTCGAGCGTGAGCGGCGCCTGAATACCGCGCGCGACATGTTGAAAAAGGTTGGGCTGGAAGGTGCCGAAAAACGCTTTATCTGGCAGCTTTCGGGCGGGCAGCGCCAGCGCGTCGGCATCGCCCGCGCGCTGGCGGCCAACCCGCAGCTTCTGCTGCTGGACGAACCTTTCGGCGCGCTGGACGCCTTCACCCGCGAGCAGATGCAAACTCTGCTGCTGCGCCTGTGGCACGAGACCGGTAAGCAGGTGCTGTTGATTACCCACGATATCGAAGAAGCGGTATTTATGGCGACGGAACTGGTGCTGCTCTCGCCGGGGCCAGGGCGGGTGATGGAGCGCCTGCCGCTAGCGTTTGCCCGGCGCTATGTGGCGGGAGAGCCGGTGCGCAGCATCAAATCCGATCCGCTGTTTATCGAGAAGCGGGAGTACATCTTAAGCCGCGTGTTTGAGCAGCGGGAGGCGTTCTCATGAGCATTATCTTCAGTGAAAAATCCCGCCGTACCGGGATGCGCTGGCGCTGGCCTTTGCCGCGTCAACTCACGCTGAGCGTTGGCACGGTGGTGGTATTGCTGGCGTTGTGGTGGGCGGTGGCCGCGCAGCAGTGGATCAGCCCGCTGTTTCTGCCGCCGCCGGGTCAGGTTCTGGAAAAGCTGATCGCCATCGCCGGGCCGCAGGGCTTTATGGATGCCACGCTCTGGCAGCACGCGGGCGCCAGCCTGTCGCGTATTCTGGTGGCGCTGCTCGCGGCGGTCTTTATTGGCGTTCCGGTGGGGATCGCGATGGGGCTGAGTTCGACGCTGCGCGGCATTCTCGACCCGCTGATTGAGCTTTACCGTCCCGTGCCGCCGCTGGCTTACCTGCCACTGATGGTGATCTGGTTTGGCATCGGCGAGACCTCAAAAATTCTGCTGATATATCTGGCGATTTTCGCGCCGGTAGCCATGTCGGCTCTGGCCGGCGTGAAAAGCGCTCAGCAGGTGCGCATTCGTGCGGCGCAGTCGCTCGGCGCCAGCCGCGCTCAGGTGCTGCTGTTCGTTATTTTACCGGGCGCGCTGCCGGAGATTTTAACCGGGCTGCGCATCGGCCTTGGCGTGGGCTGGTCAACGCTGGTCGCCGCAGAGCTGATTGCCGCCACGCGCGGCCTGGGATTTATGGTGCAGTCGGCGGGGGAGTTCCTGGCGACTGACGTGGTGCTGGCAGGGATCGCGTTAATCGCCGCAATCGCCTTTGGTTTAGAACTGGGACTGCGCGCGCTACAGCGTCGCCTGACGCCCTGGCATGGAGAAATACAATGAGTGAACGTCTGACCATTACCCCGCTGGGGCCGTACATTGGCGCGCAGGTGTCGGGCCTGGACGTGACCCGTCCGCTGAGCGATAACCAGTTTGAGCAGCTATACCACGCGGTGCTGCGCCATCAGGTGGTGTTCCTGCGCGAGCAGGCCATCACCCCGCAGCAGCAGCGCGCGCTGGCGCTGCGCTTTGGCGACCTGCATATCCACCCGGTTTATCCGCATGCGGAAGGCGTGGAGGAAATTATCGTGCTGGATACCCACAACGATAATCCGCCGGATAACGACAACTGGCATACGGATGTGACCTTTATCGAGACGCCCCCGGCCGGAGCGATTCTGGCGGCAAAACGGCTGCCGGAGACCGGGGGAGATACGCTGTGGGCCAGCGGAATTGCGGCCTTTGAGGCGCTCTCCGCGCCGTTTCAGACCCTGCTGAGCGGCCTGCGGGCGGAGCATGATTTTAAAAAATCGTTCCAGGAATATAAGTACCGTAAGACGCAAGAGGAGCACCAGCGCTGGCTGGAGGCGGTCGCGAAGCATCCGCCGCTGCTGCACCCGGTGGTGCGTACCCATCCGGTGACGGGCAGGCAGGCGCTGTTTGTGAACGAAGGGTTTACCACACGCATTGTGGATCTGACGGAAAAAGAGAGCGAGGCGCTGCTCGGCTTCCTGTTTGCCCATATCACCAAACCGGAGTTTCAGGTGCGCTGGCGCTGGCAGGAGAACGATCTGGCGATCTGGGATAACCGCGTGACGCAGCATTATGCCAATGCGGATTATCTGCCGCAGCGAAGGATTATGCAGCGGGCAACCATTCTGGGGGATAAGCCGTTCTACCGTGCGGTTTGAGCCCCTCACCCTAACCCTCTCCCCAAAGGGGCGAGGGGACTGACCGGGGCGGTTTTCACCCTCTCCCTTTTAGGGGGAGGGTATTAAATGCGCCTCAATATACCGCTGATAGCGGTTCGCCTTCAGGTAACACAGGTCTACCAGCACCAGCCCGTCGACGCAGTTGTTAAACGCCGGGTCGCTGCCAAAATCAATAAACTGCACGCCGCCCGGCTCGCATAGCTCGGAATACTGTTTATAGAGCGGGGGGATGCCGCAGCCCAGATTGCCGAGCAGGGATTTCAGCTTCGTCAGATCGTCCACGTAATCCACGCCGCCAAACTGGGCCAGCACGTCCGGAAGTGAGGCCGGGTAGGGCTGACGCGAGGCGGCTAACGGATGGCTGGCCGGAAACCAGAGGCGATAAAACGCCACCAGCAGATCCCGCGCGGCTGGCGGTAAACCGCCGGAGATCGAGACCGGACCAAACAGGTAGCGGTAGTGCGGATAGCGCGCCAGATAGGCACCAATGCCCGACCACAGATAGTCCAGGCCGCGACGCCCCCAGTAGCGCGGCTGTATAAAGCTTCGCCCCAGCTCAATGCCGTGCTCCAGAATGTCCTGCATTTTTTCGTCGTAGTGGAACAGGCTGTAGCTGTACAACCCCTCGACGCCGCGTTTTTCCACCTGCATGGCCGTTGGCATAAAGCGGTACGCGCCGACAATCTCCAGATCGTCGTCATCCCAAAGAATGAGGTGCAGATAATCATCATCGTAGCTGTCGGTATCCCGACGCTTCCCGCTGCCTTCCTCCACGGCGCGAAAGGCAATCTCGCGCAGGCGTCCCAGCTCGCGCAGCAGCGGCGCGTCTTCCTGGCCGTTGCGCTGCCAGAGATAGATGGTTTTACCGTCGCTGGTTTTGCCCAGACACTCGGCCTGTGCCAGCTCGCGCTTAAGCGTGGCCCTGTCTTCAGGGCGGGCAATGGCGCACCGGGTTTTAAAGACGCCGGGCAGTCCCTTGCCGAGACGTATCACGTGCTGACGGCACTGCTCGGCCATTTCACGCGATGAAAGGGTGGCGCTAAAGCCGGCATTCCAGGCAATCTGCTGGCCGATTTTAATCGGCAGCTGGCTGTGACGGCGGCGAAACATCTGTTGCATCAGCAGCAGCATGGACAGCGTCGGCGAGACCAGCGTGCTGGCATAAAAAAGCAGGCTGTTGTGCGCCTGAATATGCACCGGCAGCAGCGGCACCCGCAGCTTGCCGGCCAGCTTGATAAAGCCCGGATGCCATTTTTTATCGCGGATGCCTTTGCGCGTGGGACGGGAAACTTCTCCCGCCGGGAAGAAGATCAGCACGCCGGCGTTTTGCAGATGTTGCTCCATCTGCACCAGCGACGCTTTTGCGGTTCTGCCGCCCATATTGTCCACGGGAATAAACAGCGAACTGAGCGGTTCCAGATGGGACAGCATCCGGTTGGTGACCACCTTGACGTCGCGGCGCACGCGGGAGACGGCATACAGCAGCGCGAGCCCGTCAAGGGTGCCCGTCGGGTGGTTAGCCATCACAATTAGCGGACCGTGTTCGGGGATTTGTTCGAGATCGCGTGCGGATACGGTGCAGAGAATATCGAGGTGTTCCAGAACCTGCTCCACCATGTCCAGCCCTTTCAGGTGACGGTGGCTGGCGGCAAACTGCTGAAATTCGTCTTCGTGGAACAGTCTTTTTAACAGACTTTTTTGCCAGGGTGCGGGCCTCGCCTGAGGCCAAAGGTCATCGAGAACGCTGTCGAGACTAAACATGATCACTCCTCCTGCCGTCTTGCCCAGACAGTAGAAGGAGGAGATGTCGGTTGTATTGCAGTTTGGTGAAGATTAGCGGAGGATTTTTTTCTCGGCCAGATCCAGCGCGAAGTAGCTGAAGATCAGATCCGCGCCCGCGCGTTTGATCGCCCCGAGGCTTTCGAGGATCACTTTCTCTTCGTCGATGGCGCCGGCCTGTGCGGCGAATTTGATCATCGCGTACTCGCCGCTCACCTGGTACGCGCCCAGCGGCAGCTCGGTGCGTTCGCGGATGTCGCGCAGGATATCCAGATACGCACCCGCCGGTTTCACCATCAGGCAGTCTGCGCCCTGAGCTTCATCCAGCAGCGATTCACGAATGGCTTCGCGGCGGTTCAGCGGGTTCATCTGGTAGGTTTTACGATCGCCTTTCAACGCCGTGCCCGCTGCTTCGCGGAACGGGCCGTAGAAGGAGGAGGCGAATTTGGTGGAGTAGGACATGATGGCGGTGTCGGTGAAGCCAGCGGCATCCAGCGCCTGGCGGATCGCCTGCACCTGGCCGTCCATCGCCGCGGAAGGCGCAATGAAATCTGCACCCGCAGCGGCGGCGACAACCGCCTGCTTGCCAAGATTCAGCAGGGTTGCGTCATTGTCCACGCCGTGATCGCACAGCACACCGCAGTGGCCGTGAGAGGTGTATTCACAGAAGCAGGTATCGGACATGACGATCATCTCCGGTACGGTCTCTTTACAGATGCGAGACATACGGGCGACGAGGCCGTCCTCTTTCCAGGCATCGCTGCCGGTAGCGTCGGTGTGGTGGGAGATCCCGAACGTCATCACCGAGCGGATCCCCGCATTCGCAATGCGTTCGATCTCGCGGGCCAGATGCTTTTCTGGAATGCGCATCACGCCTGGCATCGCGTCGATGGCTTTGTAGTCATCGATCTCTTCTTCAACAAAAATCGGCAACACCAGATCGTTTAGGGTCAGTGTTGTCTCTTCAAACATGGCGCGCAGTGCGGGTGACTTGCGCAGGCGACGGGGACGTGCAATTAAATCGGTCATGGTATGCCTGATGTTTGTGGAACAAAGAGGGATAGTGTACCTGAAAGCCGGGGGCGGTGTTTTACTAAAGTGGGCTTTTTGATTTTGCAAAATGCGCCGAAACGCGCGGCAATGCATTTATTTATTCCAAACGTAATCAGGTTTTTTTACTCGCTTTGAAATATTGGTGTTATTTCTGTATCGCAGGGAATGTATCATTATAAATGATCTATTATTTTTTATTATATTTTCTTAGCCAATACAATAATCGTGCAATGTGCTGATTTTATGATTTTTATTTATAATGGCTGATATAAATCCGGGTGGTAAATCTTATTTGTCTGGATACGGACTTAATGGAATCATTCATTGAACCTTTTCGAAATGAAACTGCATAATTCCTTCCGCAATTAAAAATTGCTAAATGATTTGATGGACAAACTTGCTTACGTCCCTGAGGAGGGATGACCCAATGCAAACATGGAAAAAGAAACTGGTTGTATCTCAACTTGCATTAGCCTGCACCCTGGCTATCGCTTCTCAGGCCAATGCGAAAGATATATCAGGAACGACATATAATACTTTTGGATATGACAATACGGCGTCCGCACCGTGGTTTTATGGTTACGCTGACTGGAATTATTCAGACGCCACCCATGACGGTGATATTTATCCGGTCGTGAATAAATCAACCGTGAACGGGGTTATTTCGACATACTATCTGGATGATGGTGCCAATGGCCGCGCGCATGCGCTGAGCATTTCTAACAGCACCGTTAACGGCATGATCACGTCAAAATGCATGACCACGACGTGTGCTGATGGCCTGGATACCGACGGTAACCATCATACCCAGTACGATCGTTTCAGCCTGACGGTGGATCACTCCACCATCAACGATACGTACGAGCATTACGCGTATGATGTCGTCAACGGTGATACCACTGAAACGCATTATCAGGACACCTTCGGTCTGGGTAACGCCATTACCCTGGACGTTGAGTCTGATATCGTCATTCAGAATAATTCCCACGTCGCGGGTATCACCCTGACCCAGGGTTATCAGGAACTGGATAACACCCCCTACGACGGCCTAGAAGGCGTGGCTAACAGCAGCAACGTCTTTACCGATACGCTGGTGGTGAAAGACTCTGTGCTGACCTCCGGCGCGTACAGCGATCTGGGCACCAGCGGGTTCTATGGTCAAACGGCGAAGCCGAGCGACTACGGTGAAACCAACGCCACCGGTGCGGATGACGCGGCACTGATCGTCGCCGCCGGCGCGTCGGATAACGCCATGCAAACCACGGCCACCTTCGATCGCTCCACCGTAACGGGTGACATTCTTTTCTCCAGCACCTTCGATAACAACTTCTACGAGAATGGCGATGCGGCAACGGACACCACAGACGATGGCGTCTACAACCCAACCACCAACGGCTGGGATGGCACCGATAAGCTGGATGTTACGCTGACAAACGGCAGTAAGTGGGTCGGTGCAGCGCAGTCCAGCGTGGAAGCTATCGGCACGTCGCAGATGTTTGGTCAGGGCTACAGCAACGTTGACTGGCACGCGCTGTCCCCGAACAGCATCTGGCCTGACTCTACCTTCGACAGCAACGGCCACGTTGCCGGTGAAGAGGTTTATCAGAGCGGTCTGTTCAACGTGGCGCTGGATAACGGTTCCGAGTGGGATACCCGTAAGGTCTCTAACATTGACGCGCTGAAGGTGAACAACCGCTCTCAGGTCAACGTCGAAAACTCTGGCCTGCTGGCGGATTCCATCACCCTGACCAATGCGTCTACCATGAATATCGGCGACAGCGGAGCCGTGGCAACCGACAGCCTGTATCTGGACAGCGGCAGCCGCGCGGCACTGACTGAAGAGACCGCCGATCTGTATGCCAACACCATTACCGTGGATAACGGTGCAGAGCTGGCGCTTGGACTGGGCCAGGTTGATACGCACAATATGGTGCTGACCGACGGCGGTGTGCTCGACGTTGCCAGCCGCGATTATGTGCTGAACAGCGACCTGAACAACGCACGCTATATCACCAACGATCGGTACAAAGCGGATTACGACTATGGTGTTGTCGCGCTGAACTCTGACGGCCATCTGGCGGTGAACGGTGATGTTGCGGGTAACTATAAGGTGCGCATCGACGATGCAACCGGCGCAGGTTCCGTTGCCGACTACAAAAACAAAGAGATCGTTCGCGTCTACGACAATAACGCGGATACCGCAGCCAGCTTTACTGCCGCAAACAAAGCCGATTTAGGTGCATACACTTATCAGGCGCAGCAGAAGGGCGACACGGTTGTTCTGGAGCAGAAAGCGCTGACCGACTACGCCAACATGGCGCTGAGCATTCCTTCAGCCAATACCAACATCTGGAATCTGCAGCAGGATACCGTGGGCACGCGTCTGACCAACAGCCGTCATGGCCTGGCCGACAGCGGCGGAGCATGGGTGAGCTACTTCGGCGGCAACTTTGACGCGGATAATGGCACCGTCAGCTACGATCAGGACGTAAGCGGCATTATGGTTGGCCTGGATACCCAGATCGACGGTAACAATGCGAAGTGGATTGTCGGCGGTGCGGCAGGCTTCGCGAAGGGCGATATCAGCGATCGTACGGGTCAGGTCGATCAGGACAGCCAGACGGCGATGATCTACGCGTCGGCGAAGTTCATGAACGACATCTTCCTCGACAGTTCCCTGAGCTACACCCGCTTCAACAACGAGCTCTCTGCCACAATGAGCAACGGCCAGTATGTTGATGGTGATACCACCACTGACGCCGTTGGCTTTGGGATGAAGCTGGGCTATGACTGGAAACCAAACCTGTCCGGCTACATCACCCCTTATGCGGCGATCTCCGGCCTGTTCCAGTCTGGTGATGACTACCAGTTAAGCAACGACATGCGTATTGATGGTCAGTCTTACGACAGCATGCGCTATGAACTCGGCGTGGATGCAGGTTATACCTTCAACTACGGCGGTGAACAGGCGCTGACGCCTTACTTCAAACTGGCTTACGTGTATGACGATGCTGACAACAATGCGGATATCAACACTGACAGTATTGATAACGGCGTTGAAGGCTCGGCAGTTCGCGTGGGGCTGGGCACCCAGTTCAGCTTCACGAAAAACTTCAGTGCCTACACTGACGCGACTTATCTGGGCGGCGGCGACGTTGACCAGAACTGGGGAGCAAACCTGGGTGTGAAATATACCTGGTAAAGAAAGCGCGGGGGATTTTACCCCCGCTTTTTTATATGGTTTAAAAATAATAAAGAACCGACAGATACAGATGACTTGAGGTATGCATGAACGTTAATGCGAAACCACTTTCTGAATTAAGCCGGCTCGTAAAGTGTCTGGAAGTCGCCGGTACCCCCTTTAAGCACGAACCACAGCAATTAATAACAACCGGCAATAATGATGATGAGCCATCCACCTTTGTAATACAGTCCGGGCTAATCGCCGTTCACCGTAAATCAGATGAGCTTCTTGTAGGTATTGCGCGGGCACCTTTTATCTATGGGTTGAGCGCATGGGTAAATGACAGCTATCTGGAATATTCCCTGATGGCACAAACTCCCTGTTCAGGCTTTTATTTGCCCGCCTCAACGACGTGCCAGCTTATTCAGCAGGAGGATCTCTGGCAGGACGCTTTCTGCTGGCTCTCCTGGATTAACCATATTATGGGTAAGCGCGATATGCAGCTGGTGGGAAATAGTTCCTACAGCCAGATACGGGCGATGCTGATCAATATGGCCGAGTGGGATGACACGCTACGCTCAAAAATTGGTGTTATGAATCATATTCAGCGTAGCACGCGTATTTCACGCTCGGTGGTTGCAGAAGTACTGGCGGCGCTGCGGCAGGGGAATTACATCAATATGAGCCGGGGCAAGCTGGTCAGTATTAACCGCTTGCCCACGGACTATTGAGGCTAGTTCGACGCGGTAAGAACCTGCGCTTTGTTGGCGCTCAGTTCGGCGACCAGGTTATTCACGCCATCACTCATATTCACGAAGCGCGTGTTCGGGGAGCGGGTGACCACCACAAACGCTCCCACGTTTGATTGCGGAATCATCGCCATGTAGGTGATGAATCCGCCGCCCCCACCGGTTTTCTGAATAATACCCGGACGGCCCTCTTTCGGCGCCATATACACCCAGCCCAGACCGAGGGCATCCGCCTTCCCGGGGACGTCCATGCCGGTGACGCGACGTAACTGCGCACGCTGGTAGATAAGCGTCTGCATACGGTCGGCCTGATTGCTGCGCGCGTAAAAATCTGAAGAAAGGAACTGCTGCATCCAGCGCATCATATCGCCGGGCGTGGAGTAAACGCCTCCGCTGCCAACGGCCGCCAGCGTGTTGTTACACGGGCTTGCCCCTTTCTCTGCCACCATCAGGCGTTTGCACTGGTCCGGGGATGGGGTAAAGGTGGTGTCCTTCATCCCGAGCGGACGCGTGATTTGTTCTTCAAACAGCTGCGGGTAGGGTTTACCCGAAGCCGTCGCCAGGGCATCGGCCAGCAGATCGAACGCCAGATTTGAATAGCCAGCCTGCGAGCCCGGGGCAGACTTCAGGGTCGCGGTGCTCAGGTAGTTCCAGCGCTGCTCGCGGGTTGGCCAGACAAATACAGGGCGATGCGCGGCGCCGCCGGGCTGTTCTCGCGGCAGGGCGCTGGTATGGGTCGCCAGGTTAACCAGCCGGATCGGCGTTCCCTGATATGTCGGAACGCGGGCGCCGGGCGGCGCGTATTTGCTGAGCGGATCGTCGAGTTTCACCACGCCCTGATCGAGCAGCTTCACCAGCATTTCACTGGTCATCAGCTTGGTTATGGAAGCCACACGGACAACGGAATCCAGCTGGGGGCGAACGTTATTTCCCGGGCGCGTTTCACCAAAGCTGCGAAACACCCGCTGGTTACCGTCGATCACCACCAGCGCCATGCCTGTCGCCCCACTGCCGTAATAGATAAGGTTTGCATAGCGATCGGCAATGTCAGAGGCCAGCACCGGGGCCGTCAGAGGCTGAGCTGCCTGGGCGGTAGACAGGCTCACCGCACACAGCGCGGCGAAAGAGAGCAGACAACGTTTCAACGAAAAACATCCATCAAGTGAATAAGGAAAGTTACGGGTATTTATACTACTAATCGGTACGGAGCAATGGCCCGATTTGCATAACGATAGCGAGAAAAACGTAACCATGGGTAAATAACAATAAATTACTTGCGACCCGGCTCCCATTTTGTGACATCGACCGTATGATAGTCGCTATGATGGCTGCTGCAGATGAAACGGACCGAAACAATTCCGGGAAACCGGAAAGCGAACTAATAATTAAGCCGCAGGTCTGACTTTTTTGCCTGAGCCGGGCGGCTGGCACAGGCAAGGTTTCGCGTGGTGATATGTTGAGCACAGCAACAGCCATAACAACAAGAAGGAAGCACAATGTTTAAGTCTTTTTTCCCAAAGCCGGGGCCATTTTTTCTGTCGGCATTTATTTGGGCACTGCTGGCTGTCATTTTCTGGCAGGCCGGTGGCGGCGCGTGGTTGACCCGTCTTACGGGCGCGACGGGCGATATTCCCATAAGCGCGGCGCGCTTCTGGTCCATGAGCTATCTGCTTTTCTACGCCTATTACATGCTCTGCGTGGGGCTGTTCGCCATCTTCTGGTTCCTCTATTCACCTCACCGCTGGCAGTACTGGTCGATTCTCGGCACGTCGTTAATTATCTTTGTTACCTGGTTCCTGGTGGAAGTGGGCGTGGCGGTCAACGCCTGGTATGCGCCGTTCTACGATCTGATCCAGACGGCACTGAGCTCGCCGCACAAGGTGACCATAAACCAGTTTTACCATGAGGTGGGCATTTTCCTTGGCATCGCCCTCATCGCCGTCGTGATCGGCGTGATGAATAACTTCTTCGTCAGCCACTACGTGTTCCGCTGGCGTACCGCGATGAACGAACACTATATGGCGCACTGGCAGCACCTGCGTCATATCGAAGGTGCGGCACAGCGTGTGCAGGAAGACACCATGCGCTTTGCCTCTACCCTTGAGAATATGGGCGTGAGCTTTATCAATGCCATCATGACGCTGATCGCCTTCCTGCCGGTGCTCGTGACGCTCTCGTCACATGTTCCGGAGCTGCCGATAGTCGGCCATCTGCCGTACGGCCTGGTGATTGCCGCGATTGTCTGGTCGCTGATGGGGACCGGGCTGCTGGCCGTGGTGGGGATCAAGCTGCCCGGGCTGGAGTTCAAAAATCAGCGCGTGGAGGCGGCCTACCGTAAAGAGCTGGTGTATGGCGAAGACGATCCTGACCGTGCGTCACCGCCTACCGTGCGTGAGCTGTTTGGCGCCGTACGTCGTAACTACTTCCGTCTCTACTTCCATTACATGTATTTTAATATCGCGCGCATTCTTTATTTGCAGGTTGATAACGTTTTCGGGTTGTTCCTGCTGTTCCCGTCTATCGTTGCGGGTACCATTACGCTCGGTCTGATGACCCAGATCACCAACGTATTTGGTCAGGTTCGCGGTTCGTTCCAGTACCTGATTAGCTCCTGGACCACGCTGGTGGAGCTGATGTCCATCTATAAGCGCTTACGCAGCTTCGAACGTGAGCTGGACGATAAGGATCTGCAGGAAGTTACTCATACATTAGGATAAGACAGGGAACTGCTATGCCATTTGCCGTACCACGTGCGTTACCGCTGACGTTGCTCGCCGCCTTCGTGCTGGCGGGCTGTGCCGAAAAAGGGGCCGCACCGCTCAAGGAAGGTGAAAAGCCTGTGGATGTGGCGAGCGTCGTGCGGCAAAAAATGCCCGCCAGCGTGAAGGATCGCAATGCGTGGGCGCAGGCTCTGGCAACGACCTTCAAAAGCCAGAAGATAGCGCCTACCGAGGAGAATATCTGCTCGGTGCTGGCGGTGGCGCAGCAGGAGTCGATGTATCAGTCAGATCCTGTCGTGCCCGGCCTGAACAAAATCGCCTGGAAAGAGATAGACCGCCGGGCCGAATCGTTGCACATCCCGGTCTTCCTGGTGCATACCGCCCTTAAAATCTCCTCGCCAGACGGTAAAAGCTACAGCGAACGGCTGGATGCGGTGAAGACCGAGAAACAGCTCAGCGCCATTTTCGACGATCTTATCAATATGGTGCCGATGGGGCAGAGGCTGTTTGGCTCGCTGAACCCGGTACATACCGGCGGCCCGATGCAGGTCAGCATCGCCTTTGCGGAAAAACATACCGACGGCTATCCGTGGGAGATCGACGGTACGGTGCGTCAGGAAGTCTTCTCCCTGCGCGGTGGGCTGTGGTTTGGGACTTATCACCTGCTGAACTATCCGGCTAATTACGACAAACCGCTGTATCGCTTTGCTGACTTTAACGCGGGCTGGTACGCCAGCCGAAACGCGGCCTTCCAGAATGCGGTAAGCCGCGCCAGCGGCGTGAAGCTGGCCCTGGACGGCGATCTGATTGCTTACGGCAGCAGCGAGGCGGGTACCACCGAACGAGCGGTGCGTAAACTTTCGACGAAGCTTGGGATGAGCGACAGCGATATCCGCCGTCAGCTGGAGAAGGGCGACAGCCTGGCGTTCGAGAAGACGGATTTGTATAAGCAGGTGTTTACGCTGGCAGAGAAGAAGAGTGGTAAACCGTTACCGAGAGCCGTTCTGCCGGGTATTCAGCTGGAAAGCCCGAAGATCACGCGTAACCTGACGACCGCCTGGTTCGCGAAACGCGTGGACGATCGTCGGGCGCGCTGTATGGGACTGTAATCAGCGGCGGTGGCGCCAGCGCAGGACGAGTGCAATCACGCCCAGAACCATGCTGCCCGCGAGGAAGGGGATGAGCCCGAAGACGGTGCTCACGCCTAAACCGATTTCAACGCGCGGGCGGCCTGTATCCTGAACCTGCATCAGCTGCTCATACACGCCAGGGGCATGCACCAGCATGTTCAGCAGCTGGGTTCCCGCCCAGAAGCAAAACAGAACAAACAGGGCATAGGCAATATTCCCCGCCGTGGAGGTTTTTGGTTGTTTTCCGCCAAAAATCGGTTTCGACAATGTAAAGTCTGCCATAAGACCTCCCGAAATATCACTCTGTTTTAATACGCGTCGTACAGGGTGAGTGTGACAGGTCATAGCATTTGTCAATATCAGAATCGTGGGAAATACGGCTCAGGATTCCTCCTGGATTGTCGATTTCTGCATCACGTCACAAATTGATAACATAAGTGAAGCTTTGCCACATTTCAGAATTTACGTATTCGCCACAGTTGCCTGCATTAAAATGTGAGAGGATAGCTTTTTTTCTGCCGGAGTTGTCATGAAGCTCACTTCCAAACTACGCCGTGACTGGCATTACTACGCCTTTGCTATCGGGCTGATCTTTATTCTTAACGGTGTTGTCGGGCTGCTGGGATTTGAAGCTAAGGGCTGGCAAACCTACGCGGTTGGGCTGGTGACCTGGATTATCAGTTTCTGGCTGGCGGGACTCATTATCCGCCGCCGTCCCGATGAGGCGACGGCGGATCGTACGGAAACGACGCAAAAAGTCGATTAACCGCTTACGGAACTCTTCAGGGCGCTGTCGGCAGCGTGACGCTCCAGCGCCAGTTCAATCAGGCGTGTGATCAGCTCCGGATAGCTTATCCCGCTGGCCTGCCACAGTTTCGGGTACATGCTAATGTTGGTAAAGCCCGGCAGGGTGTTAATTTCGTTAATCACCACCTCGTTATCCGGCGTCAGGAACACGTCGACGCGCGCCATCCCGCAGCATCCAAGGGCCTGATAGGCTTGAATGGCGATCGCCCGGATCTTATCGTTAACGTCAGGATCGAGCGCGGCCGGCACCACAACCTGAGCACCTTTGTCGTCAATATATTTGGTGTCGTAGGAGTAGAAGTCGCTGTTCAATACCACCTCACCGCAGGTGCTCGCCTGTGGGAAATCGTTGCCCAGCACGGCGCACTCAATTTCACGGCCTTTAATTCCCTGCTCAACCACCACCTTATGGTCAAACTCAAAGGCCAGACGAACGGCGTCGGTAAACTGCGCTTCGCTGGTCACTTTGCTGACGCCAACGGAAGAGCCCTGATTCGCGGGTTTGACGAACAGCGGCAGACCGAGCTGCGCCTCAATCTTCGCGAAGCTGTATCGATCGCGGTTGGCGCGGGTGAGCGTCACGAAGGGCGCAATATTCAGACCGGCGTCGCGCAGCAGGCGTTTAGTGACGTCCTTATCCATGCAGGCGGCAGAGCCCAGCACGTCGGAGCCGACAAACGGCAGGTTGGCCATACGCAGCATGCCCTGCAGGGAGCCATCTTCACCCAGCGTGCCGTGCACGATAGGGAATACCACGTCAATCTGTGCCAGCGCCTGGGCGTTACCGGCATCAATAAGCTGCCCCTGCACCACGCCTGGCACAGTCGCGACGCTGATATCTGAAGGATTAAGGGCGATATGCGCCGGATCGTCAGCATTCAGCAGATACTGGCTGGCGTCGTTAACATGCCACTGGCCCTGTTTATCAATGCCCAGCAGCACGACGTCAAAACGGCTTTTATCAATCGCATCAACGATATTTTTGGCCGATTGCAATGACACCTCGTGCTCTGCCGATTTTCCCCCAAAGACAATACCTACGCGCTGCTTAGCCATCTCACTCTCTTCCAGTCTGACGAAAAGCCAATAACATACCACGATGCCCGGCGGGTTTCGCGGCCTTCTGCCATAATGTTTTGAGGGATGCTGAAGGAGGGCGCGTGAGGGGAAAAGGTCTGCTTATTCTTATCGTTATTGCCGGGATTGCCGCGGTGGGCTACCGCTGGCTGCCGCCGCATTACAACCCTTTCGTGCCGCTTACGCTTGACGATCCGCCCGGAAAAATAACCCAGCTTAAGCTTCGGCGCTTAACGCCTCAGGCGTGCGAAAGCCTGCTGGCGCGGGCCAATCAGCGCCAGCTTATCCGCACTCAGGCCGTCGCTGACAGCGCCGGTGAATGCCCGCTGAGTAACGTGGTGCGGGTGCGCGATTTTGGTCCGGTCAGCCTGAACAGTAGCTTTCTTGCCAGCTGTCCGCTGGCGTTAAGTTCTGCTCTGTTTGTCAGCCAGCAGGCGCGGCCGCTCACCCAGTCCTGGACGGGAAGCAAGCTCACGCGCATCGAACACCTCGGCAGCTTTGCCTGCCGCAACATCTACAGCCGTCCGGACGCGCGGCGCAGCGAACACGCCACGGCGGACGCGCTGGATATCAGCGCCTTCCGGCTGGCAAACGGAGAGCGCGTTACCATACTCAACGGCTGGAAGGCGGAAAAGACCAGGCCCTGGCTACAGGCGCTGCTGTCGGCAAGCTGCGGCTATTACGGTAACGGCCTGGGGCCGGACTATAATGCCGCCCATGCCAACCATTTCCATCTCGGTATGCGCGGGTATGGGTTATGCCGCTAAAGCATAATCTTCCGCCAGAATTTGGATATTTTGTGACTTATTTCACAAATATGATGACTGGGCAGATAAAACACTGAAGTCTGCAGGGCCGCATCTCTGGCGCTATCTCATCACGCGTAACTTGCTAATCTGTCGGCGAATTCGCCTAAAAATGAAGACTATTTCTGTTATGGAATCCTGGAAAGTTAACCTCATATCAGTCTGGTTCGGCTGTTTCTTTACCGGACTGGCTATCAGCCAGATATTGCCCTTCCTGCCGCTGTACGTGTCGCAGCTCGGGGTGACTTCCCATGAAGCGCTCTCCATGTGGTCCGGCCTGACGTTCAGCGTGACGTTTCTGGTATCCGCCATCGTGTCGCCGATGTGGGGCAGCCTGGCGGATCGCAAGGGGCGCAAGCTGATGCTGCTGCGCGCCTCGCTGGGAATGGCGATTGCCATCCTGCTTCAGGCCTTCGCGACCAACGTCTGGCAGCTGTTTATTCTGCGGGCAATCATGGGGCTGACTTCCGGGTATATCCCGAATGCGATGGCGCTGGTGGCCTCGCAGGTACCGCGTGAGCGAAGCGGCTGGGCGCTCAGCACGCTTTCCACCGCGCAGATTAGCGGGGTCATCGGCGGCCCGCTGCTCGGCGGTTTCCTGGCCGACCACGTTGGCCTGCGCGCGGTCTTTATCATCACCGCCATTCTGCTGACGATAAGCTTCCTGGTTACGCTTTTTCTGATCAAAGAGGGCGGGCGGCCAATGGTCAGCAAATCCGAACGCCTGAGCGGCAAGGCGGTATTCGCCTCGCTGCCATATCCTGGCCTGATGATTAGCCTCTTCGTTACGACGATGGTGATCCAGCTTTGCAACGGCTCGGTGGGGCCTATCCTGGCGCTGTTTATTAAGTCAATGGAGCCGGACAGCAGCAACATCGCGTTTCTGAGCGGGATGATTGCCGCCGTGCCGGGCGTGTCGGCGCTGATGTCTGCGCCGCGTCTGGGGAAGCTGGGCGACAGGATCGGGACGGCGCGTATCCTGATGGCGACGCTTGTCATTGCGGTGATCCTCTTCTTTGCCATGTCGTTTGTCACGACGCCGCTTCAGCTCGGGGTGCTCCGTTTCCTGCTTGGCTTTGCGGATGGCGCCATGCTGCCTGCGGTTCAGACGCTGCTGGTGAAATATTCCAGTGACCAGGTGACGGGCCGCATTTTTGGCTATAACCAGTCCTTTATGTATTTAGGCAACGTAGCCGGCCCGCTCATTGGCGCATCGGTTTCGGCAATGGCGGGGTTCCGCTGGGTATTTGCCGCGACGGCGGTCGTGGTGCTTCTGAATATTATACAGCTGGCCTTCGCCTTGCGCCGTCGCAGGCAAATCGCCGCGGCAAAATCAGTCCGGTAAGCGCGATAAAATATTATTAATTCTTATGAAGGCCGCATTTTTATATAACGAAATGCGGCCCTTTTTTTTAAAGAAAAACGTTTCGCTGTCAGGGCTGAATATGATTTTTGGCAGCGACGTCACTTTTGCATAAGATAAAACTAATCCATGCTTTTCATTATTCAGGGAGAGTGCTAATTTCAGGGAAAATCACATAAGGAAATAGCGCCATGAAAAATCTCATTGCTGAGTTGTTGGTTAAGCTTGCCCAAAAGGAAGAAGAGTCGAAAGAGCTGGTCGCCCAGGTTGAGGCGCTTGAAATTGTCGTCACGGCGCTGCTGCGACAGATGGCGCAGCCGGAACAACAGGCGCTGATCGACAACGTTGAAGGCGCGCTGGACAAGGCTCGCCCCGATTCACAGGTGCCCGCTGAAGATGCGGAGCTGCTTCAGCAATACGTAAAAAAGCTATTAAGGCATCCTCGCACCTAGCCTGCTGAATGCGAATAGGGCATGTCATAGAATTGTCATGCAGGATGCCTGTAGTCGCTCTGTTTTTATTTCAGGTAGTAATATTAACTGAAGCAGAGCGCGCTTTTACACCGCGTTATGTCCTCTGTTAAATATCTCTCTTCTCGCGAGTCCCGGTAATGATAACCACGCCGCGTTCGGGCTGAAATAATCGAGAAACCCGACGAAAATCATGGTTGCAGGGTGGTTTTTTTCCCGCAACGAACCAGACTTAACGTGGAACTTCACAAAAGGATGGTGCAATGAAAACAACATTACTGGTTACCCTGTTATCCGGCCTGTGTCTGATCGCCTCAGCGCACGCGGAAGAGAAAACCCTGACCCCGCAGCAGCAGCGCATGACAACCTGTAATCAACAGGCAACGTCGCAAAGCCTGAAAGGGGACGCCCGCAAAACCTATATGAGCGACTGTCTTAAAAACGGCGCGACTAAACCGGGCGAAAAAAGCCTGACTCCGCAGCAGCAAAAAATGCGCGAATGTAACGCCCAGGCAACGCAGCAGATGCTGAAAGGGGACGATCGCAGCAAGTTTATGAGCGCGTGTCTTAAGAAACAGGCGTAGTGCTAACGGGTGAGCCGCGACGCTGGCTCACCCGAAATTTCATACTTTCCCCGACATGCCCCTCTCTATAATTTGGGAAAATGTTTCAGAATATTCCCAAAAATGATGAATGATGAAATTTATAACCATGACCAGAGCATTCGGGAAGCGTGGCACCAGCAGCTTTCTCAGGATGACGCCTGCCGTTCCGGCCTGCAGTTTGCCCGGCGTATACGGCTGGCCCGCATCGCTGGCCTGGGAGCCCTGTTTTTCCCGCTTGCCAGCGTTCTGGTCAGCCAGTTTTTCTCCGGCGGCTGGTGGTTATTTCTGCTTGGCTGGGCCTTCGTCTGGCCACACCTCGCCTGGCAGCTTGCCTTTCGTGCGGCGGATCCTTTCAGCAGCGAGATCGTTAATCTGAAAATCGACGCCATTATTGCCGGCGTGTGGGTTGGGCTGACAGGGCTCAACGCGCTGCCGGCGGCGGCGCTGATCGTGACGATCGGGATGAACATGATGGGATCGGGCGGCTGCCGGTTATTTTTGACGGGACTCGTGCTGCTTGCCCTGTCTGCCCTGCTTACCGTGCACGTAGCGGCCATTCCGGTGAGATTAAGCGCTGAGCCGCTGGTGCTGTGGCTGACGCTGCCTGTGCTGGTGGTCTACCCCGTGCTGTTTGCCTGGCTCAGCCACCGCACGGCGATCCGGCTTGCAGAGCATAAGCGCCGGCTTGAGCTGATGAGTACCCGCGACGGTATGACCGGCGTGTTTAACCGCCGCCACTGGGAAACGCTGTTGCGTAACGAGTTTGAGGCCTGCCGTCGTGGCCATCGACAGGCGACGATACTGCTCATCGATATCGATCACTTTAAAAATATCAACGACACCTGGGGTCATGACGTGGGGGATGAAGCGATAGTGGCGATCACGCGGCAGCTTCAGCTGGCGCTGCGCGCCGGGGATTTTATTGGCCGCTTCGGGGGAGATGAATTTGCGGTGATCATGTCCGGCACGCCTGCCGACAGCGCGATTGCTGCCATGTCGCGCGTGCACGAGCGGCTGGTTAATATGCCGCTGCACGGTGCGCCAGCGGCGAGGCTGTGCATCAGCGTTGGGGTTGCCCCGTGGGGCGCGCAGTTCACGCACTATCGTGAATGGCTGAAGGCGGCGGACGTGGCCCTCTATAAAGCCAAGAATGCCGGACGTGGCCGCACCGAAGTGGCCGCCTGACGCCCGGCGCTGCTCGTCAGGACTTGCTCAGCTTCTCTGATTTTTCCATGCATTTTTGCATCGCCTCGATCACGGCGGAGCGGAACCCGCGATCTTCCAGCACGCGCACGGCTTCAATAGTTGTGCCGCCCGGTGAGCACACCATATCCTTCAGTTCGCCCGGATGTTTGCCCGTCTCCAGCACCATTTTGGCCGAGCCCATCACCGCCTGCGCGGCAAATTTATAGGCCTGCGCGCGCGGCATACCGCCGAGCACGGCGGCATCGGCCATGGCTTCGATAAACATAAACACGTAGGCTGGCGCAGAGCCGCTTACGCCGACAACCGGGTGGATCATCGGTTCGGCAATCACTTCCGCTTCGCCGAAGCAGCGGAAAATGTTCAGTACATCCGCCACGTCTTCAGAAGTGACCAGCGCGTTCGGGGTGACGGAGGTCATGCCGGCATTCACCAGCGACGGCGTGTTCGGCATGGCGCGGACGATCTTCCGATCGTGGCCCAGCGCACGGGCGAGCTGGTCGAGGGTGACGCCTGCGGCAATCGACACCACCAGGGTCTCTTTATTCAGGCTGGAGGTAATTTCGCTCAGGACTTTTATCATGATGTTTGGCTTAACGGCGCCAAAGACAATATCCGCAACCTGGGCCACTTCCTGCGCGCTTTCAGCAGCGTTAACGCCGTACTCATCGCGCAGCGCCGCGACCTTATCCGGTGATGGGGTATAAACCCAAATCTGCCCGGGCAGAACCTGACCGCTGGCGATCAGCCCGCCGAGGATCGCTTTGCCCATGTTCCCGCAGCCGATAAACCCGATTTTCTTATCCATCACGTCTCTCCGTTATTATGCGTTGTTATCTCTGACTGATAGCTTAACAACGAAATGCAGGCGACAATAGTCGCCAGCAACATAATGGGGAGAGACTATGGCTATCTGGGTTGATGCGGACGCGTGTCCGAATGTGATTAAAGAGATTTTATTCCGCGCCGCCGAGCGGGTGCAGATGCCGATGACGCTGGTGGCGAACCAGAATATCCGCGTGCCGCCCTCCAGGTTCATTCGTTCTCTGCGCGTGCCGGCCGGGTTCGACGTGGCGGATAACGAGATTGTGCGCCTGTGCAGCGCCGGAGATTTGGTGATCACGGCGGATATCCCGCTGGCTGCCGACGTGCTGGCGAAGGGGGCCGCGGCGCTTAACCCGCGCGGCGAGCGCTACTCTCCGGCAACGATTCGGGAAAAGCTCACCATGCGAGATTTTATGGATACCCTGCGTTCCAGCGGCGTCCAGACCGGCGGGCCGGACAGCCTGTCTCAGCGCGACCGCCAGCAGTTTGCCGCCGAGCTGGATAAATGGCTGCTGGAAGTGAAGCGCCGCCCGGCGTAATCCTCAGCCGGGCTGTTTTGTGGTACAGTGTGGCCTCCACAGGCTTGTCATTCCGTACCGCTTTGCAGTAAAGTTAGCGCAACATCTTCTGCAATCATTTCTTTACAGCCTTCAGTTATCCGGCATCAAGGGGAACACCTGGTTATGAACCCACCCATCTTTTTAGTTGGCCCTCGCGGCTGTGGGAAAACCACCGTTGGTCTGGAGCTGGCGCGTCTGTGCCAGAGTCAGTTTGTCGATACTGACCACTGGCTGCAGGAGAAGGCCGGTCGGACCATCGCCGATATCGTGGAAAAAGAGGGCTGGGAGAGCTTTCGTGCGCGTGAAACGGCAACGCTTGAGGCCGTCACCGCGCCATCTACCGTGATTGCGACCGGCGGAGGCATTATTCTGGCGCCGTACAACCGCCAGTTTATGCGTGAAAATGGGGAGGTCATCTATCTCTGCGCGCCGGTCTCTACGCTGGTGGGGCGGCTGGAAGCGTTTCCGGAAGAGGGGCAGCGTCCGGCATTAACCGCGAAACCGCTGAGCGAAGAGGTCAGCGAGGTGCTTGCCGAACGCGATGCGCTATACCGCGAGGCCGCGCACCACGTGGTGGATGCGTCTGCGTCACCCGAAAAAGTTGCGATTCAGATTATTACCGCCCTGCGTTTGGCTTGCGCCAGCTAACAGCCGTCTATACTCATAGCTCAGACATAAAAAAAGGATGAGCTATGCCAACCAGACCTCCCTATCCACGTGAAGCCCGCATTGTTACCGTTGAAAAAGGTAATGGCGATCGGACTGTAACCTGGTATCAGCTGCGTGCCGATCACCCAAAACCCGATTCGCTCATCAGCGAACATGATACCGAACAGGAAGCGCTGGATGCGAAACGGCGGTATGAGGATCCGGATAAGACCTGACAGGGTTCCGAATTCGTTACAACCGTGCCTGAATCACATTTTTAACTTATCGCTAATGTTAAGTAGCAGTTAATATTTAGTTATTACAGGTAGATTCGTTAAGGCCAGTCGATCTTTACATTACGGTGTAGAGATCCGCTGCTACGCTTGGTGCTGTTTTGTTCAAAAAACGAACCGTGCAGCGTAGTGAGCCTGTACCTGTGTTGTAGTTATGGCAGTAACGAAAGGCGATCAAAATGAAGGCGACGTTGGCGATCCTCACGATTGGTGTGGTCCCTGTAAGCGAAGTATTACCGCTCTTAACGGAGCATGTCTCTGAACAACAGATCACGCATCTTAGCCTGTTAGGGAAGTTGAGTCGGGAAGAGGTCATGGAAGACTACGCTGTCGAGGCGGGGGACGATCCCCTGGCGACGTTATTAAGCGACGGTAAACTGGCGCACGTGTCGCGCCAGAAAATTGAGCGCGCGCTTCAGGGCGTGATTGAAGTGCTCGATAATCAGGATTATGACGTTATTTTGCTGATGAGCACGGCCCCGGTTAAAGGACTCAGCGCGCGTAATGCGATTCTGCTGGAGCCGATGCGGATCATTCCACCGCTGGTGGCCTCCATTGTCGACGGCCATCAGGTTGGGGTTATTGTTCCCGTTGAGGAGCTGCTGGATAACCAGGCGGTGAAGTGGTCCGCGCTGGAGCACCCGCCGCTGTATGCGCTGGCAAATCCGTTCTGGGACAGCGAAGCGAAGCTGATTGCCGCGGGGCAAGAGCTGATCGACAGAGGGGCGGACGTGCTGATGCTGGACTGCCTGGGCTTCCACCAGCGGCATCGTGATTTACTGCAAAAAGCGCTGGACGTTCCGGTGCTGCTCTCAAACGTGCTGATGGCGCGTCTGGCGTCAGAATTACTGGTGTAATGATTTTGCGTGACAGGTCATGAGCATGGCCCCTATAGTGGATTTTTCTCTATAAATATAAGGGCCAGTTCATGCTTCAGAGTAACGAATACTTTTCCGGTAAAGTGAAATCCATCGGTTTTACCAGCAGCAGCACTGGCCGCGCCAGTGTGGGCGTGATGGCGGAAGGAGAATACACCTTTGGCACCGCAGAAGCGGAAGAGATGACGGTGGTCAGCGGCGCGCTGAACGTCCTGCTGCCGGGTGAAACAGAGTGGAAAGTATATAGCGCCGGGCAGGTATTCAACGTGCCGGGCCACAGCGAGTTCCATTTACAGGTGGCAGAGCCAACCTCTTACCTGTGCCGCTATCTGAAATAATCTTCTTTCTTCCCCCTCAACCCTGACTGGCGAGGGGGAAGGACATTACCTCTGCGCTTCGCCGCCGAGGCCTTCCACCAGATTCTGGATCAACGCCGCCAGCTCTCCGGTCATCAGGATAAAGTCCGCATCAAAGCGCTGCGCGTAATCTTCGCGGTCGATATCCTCGTTCTGATCGCGCAGTTCATCGCAGAATTTAAGACGCTTCACGGAGCCGTCATCACACATGACAAACTGAATACGCTGCTGCCAGTCGAGCGCCAGCTTGGTTACGACTTTGCCCGCTTCAATGTGCACGGCTATTTCGTCGCTCACCAGATCCTGTTTCTTCGCGCGGATCACGCCGCCATCTTCCAGCAGCGCTTTCAGCTCTGCCTCATCGAGGATCTGGAAGCCCTGAGCGGCAGTACCGCTGCGCACCCACTCCGTCAGGGTCAGCTCAATCGGCGTTTCCAGCGCCAGGGGAACGACCGGCAACGAGCCGAGGCTCTTACGCAGCAGCGCCAGCGTATCTTCCGCTTTTTTGGCGCTGGCGCAGTCCACCATGATCAGCCCGTTAACGGTGTCGATCCACATCATGGTCTGGCTAAAGCGGCTAAAGGCGCGAGGCAGCAGCGAGTGCAGCACTTCATCCTTCAGCGAATCTTTTTCGGTTTTTTTAAGCTTACGGCCCTGTTCTGCTTCCAGCTTGAAGATCTTCGCTTCGAGCGCCTGTTTAACCACCGGCGTTGGCAGGATCTTCTCTTCTTTACGGGCGCAAACGATGATTTGCCCCGTGCTGCTGGCGTGGGTCAGCGCATCGCTTTGAGAACCCATTGGCGGAACCCAGCCGGTTTTCGCCATGTCCTGGCTACCGCAAGGGGTAAAGGAGTAAGCGGCTAACTGTTTTTCCATCTCTTCTGCACGCAGCGAAATGTCGCGGCTGAGACGGTAAACCATCAAATTTTTGAACCACAGCATGATAATTTCCACGGCCTTGTCGTTAAATCAGCGGGCATGATAGCGAATTGTCGCATCGCTTGCATTGCTAATCGGGAAGCAGGCTTCTACTCTGTTGATAATCAAAATAATGAGGAGTGTCTTGTGCGTATTGGGATTGATTTGGGCGGCACCAAAACGGAAGTTATTGCGCTGAGCGAGCAGGGGCAGCAGCTGTTTCGCCACCGTCTGCCTACGCCGCGTGATGACTATCACCAGACCATCGAGACGATTGCCAGGCTGATCGATATGGCCGAGGAGGCCACGGGCGAGACGGGGACGGTGGGAATAGGTATCCCCGGCTCTGTTTCGCCATATACCGGCGTGGTGAAAAATGCCAACTCCACCTGGCTTAACGGCCAGCCGTTCGATAAAGACTTAAGCCAGCGCCTGAACCGGGAGGTGCGTCTGGCGAATGACGCTAACTGCCTGGCGGTGTCTGAGGCCGTCGATGGCGCAGCAGCAGGCGCGCAGACCGTGTTTGCGGTGATTATCGGTACCGGCTGCGGTGCCGGGTTGGCCTTCGGTGGACGTTCGCATATTGGCGGCAACGGCACCGCGGGCGAGTGGGGGCATAACCCGCTGCCGTGGATGGATGAAGATGAGCTTAAGTACCGCGTCGACGTGCCGTGCTACTGCGGCAAGCAGGGCTGTATCGAGACGTTTATCTCCGGCACCGGTTTTGCGACGGACTACCACCGCCTGAGCGGGCAACCGCTGAAGGGGAACGAGATTATGCGCCTGGTTGAGGAGCAGGATCCGGTGGCCGAGCTGGCGCTCAGCCGCTACGAAATGCGGCTGGCAAAATCGCTGGCGCACGTGATCAATATCCTCGATCCCGACGTAATTGTGCTGGGTGGCGGCATGAGCAACGTCGACCGGCTGTACGCGACGGTGCCGACGCTGGTGAAACAGTGGGTATTTGGCGGCGAGTGTGAAACCCCGATCCGCAAAGCCGTCCACGGGGATTCCAGCGGCGTGCGCGGCGCGGCATGGCTATGGCCCGAATAAAAAACGCACGTTGCGGTTTTTGATGTTTGTTCCCTCTCTCTTTGGGAGAGGGTCAGGGTGAGGGCACCAGACCGCACCGACCCACCATTTACCGCGCCGCAAACTCCCGATCCAGCCTGCTATACCCCAGCCCGTTGATCTTCTTCACCTTAATCTGTACCGGAATGCGCTCTTTCATCGCCTCTACGTGGCTGATCACGCCGATGGTTTTCCCGGTGGCGTTCAGCGCGTCGAGCGCGTCCAGCGCGGTGTCCAGCGTTTCGCTATCAAGCGTGCCGAACCCTTCGTCCAGGAACAGCGAATCAATCCGCGTTTTGTGGCTGACCAGATCGGAAAGCGCCAGGGCCAGCGCCAGGCTGACGAGGAAACTCTCGCCGCCGGACAGGGTACGGGTATCGCGTACCGCGTCCGCCTGCCAGGTATCGACCACCTCCAGCTCCAGCGCGTCGCTCGCTTTACGCTGCAGCAGATAGCGGCCATGCAGGCGGTTAAGCTGCTGGTTGGCAAGCCACACCAGGTTATCCAGCGTCAGCCCCTGGGCGAACTTACGGAATTTGTCGCCGGTGCTGGAGCCTATCAGCGAGTTAAGGTAGCCCCAGTCGTCGGCCAGACGCGCCGCCTCTTCAATCTGCTGCATGAGCGCATGCTGGTGCAGACGGTTATCTGCGTCCTGCTTGAGCTGCTGGCGGATCTCACCCTGATGGGTGGTATTGTCCCGAAGCTGCTGCCCCAGCTGCTGTAGCTGCGCCTGAAGGCTTGCGGCATCCGTGTCCAGCCCTTCCGGGCGCAGCGCCTGATGCGCCTGAAGCTGCTGACCTGCCTGCCCGGAAAGCGCCGTAGCCTGCTGGAGCTGATTTTCCAGCGTCTGCTTTTGCTGCTCAAGCCGGCGGATCGTCGCCTCATCCAGCAGGGCGGAGAGAAACGCCTCCCGATCGGCGAAGCAGCTCGCGGCCAGCGCGGCGCTGAACTGTTCCTGCGAATGCTGTAGCCGCTCGCGCTCGAGCGTCTCCTGCTGCTGAAGGGTGGCGAGCTGGCTTTGCAGCAACAGGCATTCGTCGTGGATCCCGCGCCAGTTCTCAGGAATGATCGCCTCGGCTTCCGCGCCCTCGGAGACCGGCAGCGTATCCAGCAGCGGCGTCAGGGCGTTAATACGTTCCTGAATCACGCCGTGCTGGGTCTGCTTTTCCTGCCACCGGGTATATTCGGCTTCGCGCGCGCTGAGCCAGGCGCTTTCCTCACCTTCATCGGGCATGCTGAGCGACAGCGGCCGTAGCGAGGACGCCAGCGCCTCACGCGTCGCCGTCAGCTGCTGCTGGTACTGGCGCGCCTGACCTTCCTGTTCACTGAGCTGATTTTGCAGCGTCAGGCGCTGGCTGAGCTGATAAAGCTGGCGCTCGTACTGCTCCTGCTCGCTCATCCAGGGGGCGATATCATCCTGTATATTCAGCGCTACGTTCAGGGAAGTGCAGACCTCAAACCACTCTTTAGTGAGCGCTTGCTCTTCCTGAGAGAGCGTCGTGGCTTCCTCTGTTTCTCGCTGGATCTGTTGGGCCAGCGCATTCACCTGCCCAAGCACCAGCAATCCTTCGTCCTTAAGCGCGGCAACCTCTTTTTCCAGCGCGTCACGGCGGCGCTGATTGTCGGTCAGCTCAAGCGCCTGATATTCCACCACGGCCGGATGTTCGCTTGAACCGCAGAGCGGACAAGGCTTACCCGCTTCCAGCCGTTCCCGATAGTGCTCAAGATCTTTGATTGTCGCTTCACGCTCGCAGAGCGTTTTAAGGTCGGCGAAGTGCTGGTTTTTCTCTTTATACTGCTGGCGGCGCAGGGTCAGCGTTTCGTTGAGCTTACCCTGCTCAGCCTGCGCCTTTTGCAGGCTTTCCCCATTCTGGCGCAGCCGCTTTTGCAGCGGCTGGTAGCGAGCGTGAAGCGCGGTCAGGCGCTGACGGAGCGCCCGGGATTGCGCCTGTTGCTCCATGGCCGTCGCGAGCGCCTCAGCCGTCAGCGTAAGCGCGCTTTCCGGCATGTCAGCCAGCTTCTGGCGGAGTTCCGCAATGCGCGCCGACTGGGACGCGAGCTGATTTTTATCGCGGCTCAGCTGCGTAAAATTCGCCCGCCAGCCGGCCATCTCCTGGCCCCACAGACGAAAGCGATCGTGTTCGGTCAGCCACTGCGCCAGCGACGCGTGCTCTGCCTGCAGGCGTTCGCGTATACCCAGCGCGCCGTTGCGGATACGCGAGCGCAGCGCCGTTCTGTCGAGTAAGCGAGTATTTACTTCGACAATCCGCTGCGTCGTTTGCGCCAGGCGGGTGGTCTGCTCCTGCTGGCGCTCCCACAGCGGCCGCAGCTGGGCGGCGGGCTGAGCCAGCTGGAGCTTCGCCAGTTCAGGCGCGGCATCGGCCAAAGCCCTTTGCGCCTGCTGCTGCGAAGCGGCCGCACGCTGCTGTTCACCAACAAGCTCGTCGTTGCGCGTCAGCCACTGAAAATCTTTCTGTTGGCTCTGCTGTTGAGCCAGCAGGGTTTTCTCTTCGTCAGTAAGCGCCTGCAAACTTTGCTGCAACTGCTGCTGCCGTTCTTCGCTCAGGAGCACAACGCCAGCGGCCTGGGCTTCGCACCTCTCCAGCGCGCCGCGTGCCGCCTTGTGTTTTTCAAAGAC
This sequence comes from Enterobacter cloacae complex sp. 2022EL-00788, assembly GCF_026627565.1. Taxonomy (NCBI): domain Bacteria; kingdom Pseudomonadati; phylum Pseudomonadota; class Gammaproteobacteria; order Enterobacterales; family Enterobacteriaceae; genus Enterobacter; species Enterobacter cloacae complex sp. 2022EL-00788. The sequence continues at coordinate 28,925 of NZ_JAPNMC010000002.1, forward strand.
CGTGGCGGAAATCTGGCCGTAAATTTCCGTGCCGGTCAGCTCTTCCAGCAGCTCGGCGCGATCCCCCGGCTTAGCGTTCAGGAAGGCGGCAAACTGTCCCTGAGAGAGCAGCATTGAGCGGGTAAATCGGCCGTAGTCCAGCCCGGTCAGTGCGGCGGTTTGTTCCAGCTTATCCGTGACTTTATCCGCCAGGATTTTGCCGTCTTCGCAGCGGGCCAGCTCAACGCGCGGTGCCTGCAGGTTTCCGTCCGGCTGGTTGCGGGCGCGGTTCTGGCTCCAGAAAGCGCGATAGGCGACGCCTTTAACCTCAAACTCCACCTCCGCCAGGCATTCGGCGGTATCGCGCGTCATCAGGTCGTTTTGCGCCTGGGAGACCTTATTCAGACGCGGCGTTTCGTGGTAAAGCGCCAGGCAGATGGCGTCCAGCAGCGTGGTTTTCCCCGCGCCCGTGGCGCCGGTAATGGCAAACAGCCCGTTGCTGGCGAACGGCTCAGCGGTAAAGTCAATTTTCCACTCGCCCTTCAGCGAGTTCAGGTTTTTCAGACGCAGGCTAAGAATTTTCATGCGTTTTCTTCCTCGTCATGAAGGGTGTGCAGAGTCTGCGCAAACAGCTCGTTAAGCCTGGTGCGCCTGGCGTCGTCCATCTCTTCATGCGCCAGCCGCCGCTCGAAGACCTCTTCAACCCGAAGTTCGCTAAGCGTTTCGCGCCGGGCGCTTAGCAGCGTTTTCTCGCGCTGCTCGCGGCTGCGGCGCACCAGCAACACTTCTACGGGCAGCGTCTCCGTCAGCGCCTGGATTTTGCGCTGCATATCGTGCAGATACTCGTCGGTGGTAATCTCGATATCGAGCCAGACGGGCGGGTTATGTTCGGCGCCGCGATACTGCTCAAGCTGAGCGGTAATGGCGGCCAGATCGCCCTTCAGCACCGCCAGCGGCTGGGTGACGGGAACCTCAAGGCTCTCCACGGCGCTGAGTTTGCCCTCGGTGAAGCTCACCAGATGCACGCATTTTGCTTTGCCCGTTTCGTCGAAGCTGAGCGAAATGGGCGACCCGCAGTAGCGAATGTGCTCGCAGCCGCCGATGACCTGCGCCCGGTGAATATGCCCGAGGGCTATATAGTCGGCGGGCGGGAAGTTCTGGGCCGGGAACGCGTCCAGCGTACCGATGTAGATCTCGCGCACCGCGTCACTTTTGCTGGCACCGACGGTCGTGAGGTGTCCGGTGGCGATGACCGGAATGGCCTGTTCACCGCGCAGGGCGCAGGCCTCCGCGTGCTGGCGATGGTAATAGTCGGTGATGGCCTGCAATAGGTGCTGCTGCTTTTCGCTGCCGGAAAGACCAGCCTGGCTCTGCACGATATCGCGCGGGCGTAAAAAGGGGATCGGACACAGCACCGCGCCCGGCGTGCCGTCGCGTTTTTTCAGGATCTGCGGCGCATGCCCGGCGCTGGCTACCACGGTGGTATTGAGAAACGCCAGAATATCGCGGGATTCATTCAGCGTCGCCACGGAGTCATGGTTACCGGCGACGATCACAAGGTGGCAGCCGGTTTGCTGGAGGTTAACCACGAAACGGTTGTACAGCTCGCGCGCATAGCTCGGCGGCGACCCGGTATCAAAGATGTCGCCCGCCACAATAATCGCGTCCACCTCATGGCTCCGGGCAGTCTCCAGCAGCCAGTTCAGGAACGCTTCATGTTCAGCGGCGCGGCTTTTGCTGTAAAAATTTTGACCCAGGTGCCAGTCTGAGGTGTGAAGTATGCGCATAAGTGATCCGTGGCAAAAATAAGGAAGCAGGATTATAAACTTTCAGGGAACGGAAAATAACCGCTGTAATAAAACAACAGTTTGCTATTTACCGTGGTAATGTTTTTCATAAATCTGTCATAAATCTGACGCATAATGACGCCGCATTACAGACTTGTAACTTAAATACGATAAGACAGGGCAAAGTATGGCGAGACGTATTCTGGTCGTAGAAGATGAAGCTCCGATCCGTGAAATGGTGTGCTTCGTGCTTGAACAAAATGGCTTCCAGCCGGTTGAAGCGGAAGATTATGACAGCGCGGTGAACCAGCTGAATGAACCCTGGCCCGATCTCATCCTGCTGGACTGGATGTTGCCTGGCGGTTCCGGGTTGCAGTTTATCAAGCATATCAAACGCGAAGCGCTGACCCGCGATATCCCGGTGGTTATGCTGACGGCGCGCGGTGAAGAAGAGGATCGCGTGCGCGGTCTGGAAACCGGTGCGGACGATTACATTACCAAACCGTTTTCCCCGAAGGAGCTGGTCGCTCGCATTAAGGCCGTGATGCGCCGCATTTCTCCGATGGCGGTGGAAGAGGTGATTGAGATGCAGGGGCTAAGCCTGGATCCTACCTCGCACCGCGTGATGACCGGCGAAAATCCCCTCGATATGGGGCCAACCGAATTTAAACTCCTGCACTTCTTTATGACACACCCGGAACGCGTTTACAGCCGCGAACAGTTGCTGAATAACGTCTGGGGAACTAACGTCTATGTCGAAGACCGAACGGTTGACGTCCATATTCGCCGCCTGCGCAAAGCACTGGAGCTGAGCGGCCACGATCGCATGGTACAGACGGTCCGCGGCACGGGTTATCGTTTCTCGACCCGTTTCTGAACAATGACAGGAGTGTGACGCGTGCTGGAACGTCTGTCATGGAAAAGGCTCGTCTTTGAACTGATCTTATGCTGTATTCCGGCCTTCATTCTGGGGGCTATTTTTGGCTATCTGCCGTGGTTTTTACTGGTGGCCGTGACGGGACTGCTCGTCTGGCATTTCTGGAATTTACTGCGCCTCTCCTGGTGGCTTTGGGTCGACAAAAGTATGACGCCGCCGCCGGGAAGCGGAAGCTGGGAGCCGCTGCTCTACGGCCTGCACCAGATGCAGATGCGTAATAAAAAGCGCCGACGGGAGCTGGGAAGCCTGATCAAACGCTTTCGCAGCGGCGCGGAGTCGCTGCCGGACGCGGTGATCCTGACGACCGAAGAAGGGACGATCTTCTGGTGTAATGGCCTCGCACAGCAGCTGCTTGGCCTGCGCTGGCCGGATGATAACGGCCAGAACATCCTCAACCTTCTGCGCTATCCCGAGTTCACGCTGTATCTGAAAACGCGTGATTTTAGTCGTCCGCACAATCTGAAGCTCAATAACGGTCGCCATCTTGAAATTCGCGTGATGCCCTACAGCGATCGGCAGTGGCTGATGGTGGCGCGAGATGTCACCCAGATGCACCAGCTGGAAGGGGCGCGTCGCAACTTCTTTGCAAACGTCAGCCACGAGCTGCGCACGCCGCTGACGGTGTTGCAGGGCTATCTGGAGATGATGCAGGAGCAAACGCTTGAAGGTGCGCCGCATGAGAAAGCGCTGCACACCATGCGCGAGCAGACGTACCGCATGGAAGGGCTGGTCAAACAGCTGCTGACGCTCTCGAAGATTGAGGCCGCGCCGTCGCTGGCGCTCAACGAGGTCATTGACGTGCCGATGATGCTGCGCGTAGTGGAGCGCGAGGCGCAAACCTTGAGCCATAAAAAACACACCCTGGCGTTTGAGGTTGATAACGACCTGAAGGTGCTCGGCAGCGAAGATGAACTGCGCAGCGCCATCTCGAACCTGGTGTACAACGCCGTAAACCATACCCCGGAAGGGACGCACATCGTGGTGCGCTGGCAGCATACCCCGGCGGGCGCTGAGTTTAGCGTCGAAGACAACGGGCCGGGAATAGGGTCTGAACACCTCCCGCGCCTCACCGAACGGTTCTACCGGGTGGACAAGGCGCGCTCGCGGCAGACCGGGGGCAGCGGCCTGGGGCTGGCAATCGTGAAGCATGCGGTGGGCCACCATGAGAGCCGTCTTGATATCGAAAGCACGCTGGGCAAGGGCACGCGCTTTAGCTTTGTTATCCCGGAACGATTAATTGCCAAAAAGAGCGCCTGACCGCGGGTGTGTCAGTCATGCTTTCCACGGGCCAGCCACTGCTAGCCCGTTTGCTTTGCAGTCAAGCGAAGCGCGGGTGAATATTATACGGTTGATGCTTTTTTGTTCGCATGATTAGCCATGGGTTTTTCTTATACATGGCATATTATGTTGGCCTGTATTTTCATGCTGGCATATTGTTCTGGTTTTACGATCCCTTCTTGCCTTTAAACGTTATAAGCGTTTAAATTGCCCCCCATATACTGTCAGACCGACTGTATTTGCGTGGTAAATCGAAAAACTATTCTTCTCCACGCCAGGACGGGAGCATTTCCCGCTGAAATTGAGCAAATTTTCCGCTGTATTGTCCCGTCAGGGATGGCGAAAAACTCAACGTTTTCAACACCACATCCACAGGCAGTAAGGTTTTATGACCCATCACTTGAAATCGCGTGACATTATCGCGCTGGGCTTTATGACATTTGCGCTGTTCGTTGGCGCAGGCAACATCATTTTCCCTCCAATGGTTGGCTTACAGGCGGGTGAACACGTCTGGACGGCCGCGTTTGGTTTTCTGCTTACTGCGGTGGGTCTGCCGGTATTGACCGTCATCGCGCTGGCGAAAGTCGGCGGCGGCGTGGACAGCCTCAGCACGCCGATTGGCAAGGTAGCTGGCGTTCTGCTGGCGACCGTGTGCTATCTGGCCGTTGGCCCGCTGTTTGCGACCCCGCGCACGGCGACGGTTTCCTTTGAGGTGGGTATCGCCCCGCTGACCGGTGACGGTGCGATGCCGCTGTTTATCTACAGCCTGATCTACTTCGCGATCGTTATTCTGGTGTCGCTCTATCCGGGCAAACTGCTGGATACCGTAGGTAACTTCCTGGCGCCGCTGAAGATTGTTGCGCTGATCGTGCTGGCGGTTGCGGCCATCGTCTGGCCTGCGGGTCCTATCAGCTCTGCGATGGACGCGTACGAGAACGCGGCGTTCTCGAACGGTTTTGTTAACGGCTATCTGACGATGGATACGCTGGGCGCTATGGTGTTTGGCATTGTTATCGTTAACGCCGCGCGTTCCCGCGGCGTAACCGAAGCGCGTCTGCTGACCCGCTACACCATCTGGGCTGGCCTGATGGCCGGTGTTGGCCTGACGCTGCTGTATCTGGCGCTGTTCCGCCTGGGTTCAGACAGCGCAACGCTGGTCGATCAGAGTGCAAACGGCGCGGCGATCCTGCATGCCTACGTGCAGCACACCTTTGGCGGTGCGGGCAGCATGCTGCTGGCGGCGCTGATTTTCCTGGCGTGCCTGGTCACGGCGGTAGGGCTGACCTGCGCCTGTGCGGAGTTCTTTGCCCAGTATCTGCCGCTCTCGTACCGCTCGCTGGTGTTTATCCTCGGCATCTTCTCCATGGCGGTGTCAAACCTCGGTCTGAGCCATCTGATTCAGGTGTCGATTCCGGTACTGACGGCAATCTATCCGCCTTGCATCGTGCTGGTGGTGCTGAGCTTCACCCGTCCGTGGTGGCATAACTCCACGCGAATTATTGCGCCAACCATGTTTATCAGCCTGATTTTTGGTATCCTTGACGGGATCAAAGCATCAGCGTTCGCCGACATCCTGCCAGCATGGACACAGCGTCTGCCGCTGTCCGAGCAGGGACTGGCCTGGCTGATGCCATCCGTTGTTGCGCTGGTGCTGGCTATTGTCTGGGACCGTGCGGCGGGGCGTCAGGTTACATCAAACGCCCATTAATCAACGGCAACAAATTGTTTAACCACGGGGCTTAAGGCCCCGTGGTTTTTTGTTTTTTTCGTGTTGAATGGCAAGATTTTAATGGAAAGCACTAACAAACTTAAACGTGGATTGAGCACCCGCCACATCCGCTTTATGGCGCTGGGCTCGGCTATCGGCACCGGTCTTTTTTATGGCTCGGCAGATGCCATCAAAATGGCCGGTCCAAGCGTACTGTTGGCCTACATCATTGGCGGCGCCGCGGCCTACATCATCATGCGTGCGCTGGGGGAGATGTCGGTTCACAACCCGTCAGCCAGCTCGTTCTCACGCTACGCGCAGGAAAACTTAGGCCCGCTGGCCGGGTTTATCACCGGCTGGACCTACTGCTTCGAAATCCTGATTGTGGCCATAGCCGACGTCACGGCGTTTGGCATCTATATGGGCGTCTGGTTCCCCGCCGTGCCGCACTGGATCTGGGTGCTGAGCGTGGTGCTGATCATCTGCGCCGTCAACCTGATGAGCGTGAAGGTGTTTGGCGAGCTGGAGTTCTGGTTCTCCTTCTTCAAGGTCGCGACCATCATCATCATGATCCTCGCCGGTTTTGGCATCATCATCTGGGGTATTGGCAACGGCGGACAGCCGACGGGCATTCATAATTTATGGAGCAACGGCGGCTTCTTCAGCAACGGCTGGCTCGGAATGGTGATGTCGCTTCAGATGGTTATGTTCGCCTACGGCGGTATTGAGATTATCGGGATCACCGCCGGAGAAGCGAAAGATCCTGAGAAATCCATTCCGCGCGCCATCAACTCGGTGCCGATGCGTATTCTGGTGTTCTATGTGGGGACGCTGTTTGTGATTATGTCCATCTATCCGTGGAACCAGGTGGGCACCAACGGCAGCCCGTTTGTCCTGACCTTCCAGCACATGGGCATTGCGTTTGCTGCCAGCATTCTTAACTTTGTGGTGCTGACCGCATCGCTGTCGGCCATCAACAGCGACGTCTTCGGCGTTGGCCGTATGCTGCACGGCATGGCGGAGCAGGGCAGTGCGCCGAAGGTCTTCGCCAAAACGTCGCGCCGCGGCACGCCGTGGGTAACGGTGCTGGTGATGACCGTAGCGCTGCTGTTCTCGGTTTACCTGAACTACATCATGCCGGAGAACGTCTTCCTGGTGATCGCGTCGCTGGCGACCTTTGCGACCGTGTGGGTGTGGATCATGATCCTGCTGTCGCAGATTGCGTTCCGCCGCCGTCTGCCGCCGGAAGAGGTAAAGGCGCTGAAGTTTAAGGTTCCGGGCGGCATCGCAACGACCGTCGTCGGGCTGATCTTCCTGGTGTTTATCATCGGCCTGATTGGCTACCATCCGGACACCCGTATCTCGCTTTACGTGGGCTTTGCGTGGATCGTCCTGCTGCTGGTGGGCTGGATGTTTAAATGCCGCCGTGACCGTCAGCTGGCGCAAGCGCAGTAATATTTTAATCCCCTCTCCCGCCGGGAGAGGCTCAGGATGAGGGCATCAGGCCGCACTGATGCCTCATCCCCCGTCCTCCTCCCCCAATAAACGTCCTCACGATGAGCTAACCTTAACCACCCTGTGGCATGGTGACGTCAATTTCATCAAAGGGGATTCGTGATGTTAAACGCCTGGCACCTTCCGGTTGCCCCATTTGTTAAGCAAAACAAAGACAACCTTGTGATTACGCTCTGGCTGGCGGGGGAAAATCAGCCTGAACGTGTGACCTTACGCGCCGAAGTGGATAACGAAGAGACGTCGCTGAAAATGCACAAGGCGCGCAGCCAGCCTCAGCCGGGAATCACGGCGTGGCGGGCGAATATCGACCTTCGCAGCGGGCAGCCGCGTCGCCGCTACAGCTTTAAGCTGCTGTGGAATAACCGTCAGCTGTGGTTTACCCCGCAGGGGTTTAGCCGTTTCCCTCCGGCCAGGCTTGAGCAGTTTGCGGTTGATTATCCGGATAACGGCCCGCAGTGGGTTAACGATCGGGTCTTTTACCAGATATTCCCGGACCGCTTTGCGCGCAGTGAAAAACGCACCGCCGGGCAGGACAAGGTCTACTACCACCATGCGGCCGGTCACGACATCATTATCAAAAAATGGGGCGAGCCGCTGACCGCGCAGGCGGGCGGCTCGACCTTTTACGGCGGCGATCTCGACGGTATCAGCGAAAAGCTGCCGTACCTGAAAAAGCTCGGCGTGACCGCGCTGTACCTGAACCCGGTGTTTAAGGCGCCAAGCGTACATAAGTACGATACTCAGGATTACCGGCACGTTGACGAGCAGTTTGGCGGTGACGAGGCGCTGCTGCGGCTGCGCCACAACACGCAAAAGGAAGGTATGCGCCTGATACTCGATGGCGTGTTCAACCACAGCGGTGATTCTCACGCGTGGTTCGACCGTCATAATCAGTCGATGGGCGGCGCATGCCATAACCCGGACTCACCGCAGCGTGACTGGTACAGTTTTGACGAAAACGGCCGCGCCCTGGACTGGCTTGGCTACCCGAGCCTGCCGAAGCTGGATTTTCAGTCGCCCTCTCTGGTGAATGAGATCTACGGCGGCGAAGACAGCATCGTGCGCCACTGGCTGAAGGCGCCGTGGAATATGGACGGCTGGCGGCTGGACGTCGTGCATATGCTCGGTGAGGCGGGCGGAGCGCGAAACAACCTTCACCACGTCCGGGAGATCTCTCGCTCGGCGAAAATCGCGCGTCCGGAGGCGTTTGTCTTTGGCGAACACTTTGGCGACGCGCGCCAGTGGTTGCAGGCAGATGCCGAAGACGCGGCGATGAACTATCGCGGCTTCACCTTCCCGCTGTGGGGATTCCTCGCCAATACCGACATTTCATACGATCCGAACCATATTGATGCCGAAACCTGCATGGCGTGGATGGAGAACTACCGCGCCAGCCTGTCGCATCAGCAGCAGCTGCGGATGTTCAACCAGCTCGACAGCCACGATACCGCCCGCTTCAAATCGCTGCTTGGTAAGGATGTAGCGCGACTGCCGCTGGCGGTAACCTGGCTCTTTACCTGGCCCGGCGTACCCTGCATCTACTATGGCGATGAAGTGGGGCTGGACGGCAACAACGATCCGTTCTGCCGTAAAACGTTCCCGTGGGAGCCTGAGAATCAGGATCGGGAGCTGTTCAGCCTGTACCAGCGCATGGCGACGCTGCGCAAGCAGAGCCAGGCCCTGCGCTATGGGGGCTGTCAGGTGATGTACGCTCACGATAACGTGGTGGTGTTTGTCCGCGTCTATAACCAGCAGCGCGTGCTGGTGGCTCTCAACCGGGGCGAGGCGTGCGAGGTGGTGCTGGAAGATTCACCGCTGCTGGCCGGTAAAACGTGGAAGAGCAAAGCGGGTAAAGCGACGTTCCAGGAAAGCGTGCTTACGCTTCCGGCCATTTCAGCGGCGGTCTGGTTCGGCAGCTAACTGCGGGCGGAGCGGTTTTCACCTTTTAGATGGCGCAAATGCAACTATTTGTGTCAATCTTAACGGATCGTTTACGGTGAAGGTGGAAACATGGACGAGCTTTACATCCTTGGCTGTTTGTTCCTGGTTTTTGCGCTGCTGGTGGCGCCCGTGCTTGCGGTTATAGGCTTTAACCGAAGCACGGCGGCGCAGCAGGAGATCGTCCGGCTACGCCAGCGCATTGAGGCGCTTGAGCAGCGCGGCGCGGCTGATAACGCGCCGGAACCGGTGCAGCCCGCCGCGCCGGTGGCGGAGCCTGCTCCGGCGGCAGAGGTCGAGTCTTCGCCCGTCGATCCCTGGCGCCCCGGGCCGCCTGTTACTGAGGCAAAACCAGCGCCGGCACCGGCCCCGAAACGGCCCTCCGCCTTTGGCGGCATCCTGTCTTCACTGACGCGCTGGTTTATGCAGGGCAATCCGCTGGCGAAGCTGGGGATTGTGCTGCTCTTCCTCGGCCTCTCTTTCCTGCTGCGCTATACCGTCGAACATTCACTGTTTCCGCTTGAGCTGCGCCTGGCGGCCACGGAGCTGTTTGCCATGGTCCTGCTGGCCGTCGGATGGCGGCTGCGGCACAGGCAGCGGATCTATGCCCTTATTCTTCAGGGCGGCGCAACCGGCGTGCTCTACCTGACCGTCTTTGGCGCGTTCCGGCTCTGGCAAATGTTGCCGATGACCCTGGCGTTTGCGCTGCTGGTGGTGATTTGCGCGGCGAGCGTCGGGCTGGCCGTGCTGCAAAGGGCGCTGAGCCTTGCCATGCTGGCGAGCCTCGGCGGGTACCTTGCACCGCTGCTGCTGTCGACGGGAGGAGGGAGCTTTGTGGCGCTGTTCTCCTTCTATCTCCTGCTCTCTATCGGCATTCTCGCCATCAGCATCTGGCAGCACTGGCGCGAGCTCAACCTGCTCGGGCTGCTCTTTACGTTTGGCGTGGGGGGATGGTGGGGGCTGAGCGACTATAAGCCTGAAGACTACGTTATCTGCCAGCTGTTCCTGATTGCCAATACGCTAATTTTCGGCGTGTTTAGCGTAGCGCTGTCGCTGCGGGCGCAGGAAAAAGGTAAACAGATTATTGACGGCGTACTGCTGTTTGCGCCGCCGCTTGTTGGATTTGGAATGCAGTACGGCATGACGTCGCACTGGACATACGGCCCGGCGCTCGGCGCGCTGGGGTATGGGGCGTTTTACCTCTCGCTGGCGTTCCTTGCGCTGCGACGCTATCCGTCAGTCGGGCGGCCGCTGGTGATGGCGGCGCTGGCCATCGGCGGAGGTTTCGCGACGCTCGCCATCCCGCTGGCGCTGTCGGCGCGCTGGACGGCAATGGCCTGGGCGCTGGAAGGGCTGGGCATCCTCTGGCTGGGGATCCAGCAGCAGCAAAGGCGCATGAGCTATAGCGGGACGGCGCTGCTGGTGCTGGCGCTCGGCAGCGCGCTGTGGGCGCAGAGGGACGGCGTTACGTCGCTGAGCCTGCTGCTGATCTTCGCCATTCTCAGCCTTAGCTGGCTGGCTGCGGCCTGGCTGTGGCGGCGTTATGTGCTGCCGGTCAGCTGGGCGCTGCTGGCCGGCGGGCTGCTGATCTGGTTAGTCGCGCTGCTGGGCGCATCGCAGCTGTTGATGAAGCAGGAGCTATCGATTCTGGCGGGCGTGCTGGCGCTGACGGCGGCGTCGGTCTGGGGCTGGCGGCAGGTGGCCGCTTGTCTGGCGTGGCGGGAGCTGGATGGAAGCAAATGGCTGCTGTGGCCGGTAATGCTGCTGATGTTGGGCTATCAACTCTCGCACCAGCAGGTCTTTGCCGCCGGCTGGGCAAATCTGGCCTGGTGTGTTGCGCTGCCTTCCGCGCTGCTGCTGTTGCGGCGTGACGGAGAAGGTCTCCTGCCGCGTCCCTCAATGGGGCTGCATCTTTCGCTGCTGTGGATGATTTTACTGGCGCTGGCCGCTGAGCTTTACTGGTTTGCCCGATCGTTGCCGTGGGGCATGCTGCCCTGGGGCTGTGGGCTGGCCATGGCCGCTGGCGGCGCGGTAATTATGGCGCTCTCTGCGGCGGTGCGGCGTCGCGGGTGGCCGTTCCGGGAGTGGCCTGCACTTTATGCGTGCGTGGCACCGATCCCCGTGGTCGTAGCGCTGCTGGTACTGCTGGTGGTGACCAATTTCCAGGACGGTGTGGTTTATGGTCAAGCCTGGCTGCCGCTGGTAAACCCGCTTGAGGAAGGGGCCGCGTTTGCGCTGCTGGGGCTGGTGGTGTTTTATCGGGCCGTGGATCGCTATTGCCCGGCATCGCTCGCGCAGTCTCGCCCGTGGCCCGCCGCCATGCTGATGGCGTTTGGCTTCTGGTGGCTTAACGGCGCGCTGCTGCGCGCGCTGGCGTGGTACGGCGAGGTGGCATGGAATATGGCGTCGCTGTGGGATTCGCGGCTTATCCAGACCACGTTTGCCCTGTTCTGGATGTTGTGCGCGCTGGTGGTCATGATCCGCGCTACCCGCCGGGCCGCCCGGCAGGAGTGGCTCTGCGGTGCGGCGCTGCTGGGCGTGGTCATGCTCAAGCTGATGCTCGTAGATAGCGCGGGCGGCGGCGGCCTGTCGCGCGCCGTCGCGTTTATCGGCGTGGCGATCCTGGTGCTGATTGTAGGCTATTTTTCGCCGCTACCGCCTAAAGCAGGAGAAGAAAAATGAAATGGATGAAAGCGGTAGCGTGTACCGCGCTGCTGGCGCTTGCAGGCCCGGCGTTCTGCGACGAGGTGCAGACGGAATCGCCGCGGGATTATGCCTTCGGTCTTTCGCTGGATACGTCTGTCCCTTCCCAGTGGTATCGGGTGATGCTGCCGCTCGCCGTCTATGCGCAGAGCACGTCGCCGGAACTGCAGGACGTTCGCGTCTTTAATCAGTCGGGCGAGCCGGTTCCCTTCAGCCTGGTCGCCGCGACGCGTCCGCAGCCGTCTGTGCAAACCACGGCGCTGCGCCTCTTTCCTCTGGATGCCTCGCCGCTGGCGCCTGCGCGAGGGGACGAGGACCGCGATAAAATCCTGCTCCGTTCCCGAAACGGCGTGGAGATTGTGCTGGAAGGGCAAAAAGCCGCCGCAGCCGGGCAGCATTATCTGCTGACCCTGCCGGAGCAGGCTACGGGTGAGGTTGCCCTGTCCCAGCTTCAGCTGCTCTGGAATACCTCTCAGACGCCGTGGCAGGGAACGGCGTCGGTTTATTACAGTGAGGATCTTAAGCGCTGGTATACCCTGCGCGAAGATACGCCCCTGCTGGACGTCGTTAGCGGCGAGGATCGTCTTAAGCTCGATCGGATCGATATTGATACGGTTTTATCTCCCGACGCGAATCGCTATCTCATGGTGGTGCTGAACGCGCAGAGCCCCGGAATAACCCTGACAGGCGTAAATGCGATCGGCGCTCCCGCGCAGGCGGCGCCTGAAACGATCGATCTGGAGGGGAAAGGGGAGCAGCTATCTACAAGCGAAGCGCAGTGGCATTGGGCGCGGCCGCAGCCGCTGCGTGCGGTCAGTATCTTACTGAATGGCGACGGCGTCCTTCCCGTAGAGATAGCGTGGCGGGGTACGGAGAAGGACAAATGGCATCCTCTGAAAAAAGAGGTGCTTTACCGTCTGGAGGGCAAAACCTCTCCACCCGTTTCGCTTAGCGGAGGCCTGGTGCAGGCGGTGAAAATCACGACGCTGAATGCGCGTCTGTCGGAATACCTGCCGGGCGTCATCGGGCATCGCGACCGCTATGACCTGGTGTTTAACGCGCAGGGAAAAGCGCCGTACCTCCTCGCATGGGGAAACGGGGCTGCAAAACCTGCCGGCGTGGAGCCTGACATGCTGATCCCTGCCGCGCTGCGTAAAACGTATGATATGGCGAACCTGCCGCAGGCCGATCTTAAGGATAATGTCGCCTTAGGCGGCGAGGCTCGCCTGAGCGCCACCTCTGCGGCCGAACGGGCGAGCAGGATGAACACGCTGCTGGTGTGGGGCGTGCTGATTGCGGGCGTGATCCTGCTGGCAGGCATGGCCTGGCGCATCTGGCGAGAGACGCAGCGTAAAGCATAAAAAAAGGCCCGCATAAGCGGGCCTCTTCCGTAAACCGTGCCGATTACAGGCTGGATACGTTCTCAGACAGGTATTTAGCCACGCCGTCCGGGGAAGCAGCCATACCTTCTTTACCTTTTTCCCACTGAGCCGGGCACACTTCACCGTGCTCTTCGTGGAACTGGAGCGCGTCAACCATGCGCAGCATTTCGTCAACGTTACGACCCAGCGGCAGGTCGTTCACAACCTGGTGACGAACGATGCCGTTGGCGTCGATCAGGAAAGAACCACGCAGCGCAACGCCAGCGTCCGGATGTTCGATACCGTAAGCCTGCTGAATTTCGCGCTTGATGTCCGCAACCATCGCGTATTTCACCGCACCGATGCCGCCTTTGTCGACAGGGGTGTTACGCCATGCGTTGTGTACAAATTCAGAGTCGAAGGAGACGCCAACCACTTCCACGCCACGCTTCTGGAATTCTTCGTAACGTTTGTCGAACGCGATCAGCTCAGACGGGCAAACGAAGGTGAAGTCCATTGGCCAGAAGAACAGAACGGTCGCTTTACCGTTGGTGTGCTGTTTGAAGTTGAAGTTTTCAACGATTTCACCGTTGCCCAGAACTGCTGCAGCCGTAAAATCCGGAGCCGGACGAGTTACCAGAACCATATGATTCTCCTGTAGATACTAAGGTTATTTGGAACGCAACGCGGCCCAGTATAGAGAGTGTTCGCTCATAAGACAAAGAGGTGGTGACAATCGTTCCGCCAGCTTTTACCTATCAATGAAAACGCACTCAGAGCTGCTTGTTTTTTGCCTGCGCCATCATGCGCGGGTAGAACTGCCAGAAGCACGTTTCCAGCGCGTCATAATGTTCGTCCAGGTCGTGCCAGGAGTCGCGCAGCGCGTCAAGACGCGGGCGGCGGCTGGCCATGCCGTTAAGCACGTTCTGAATGAAATCCATCTCGCGGTAACGCTCCAGCCAGCGTTCCGACCACAGGTAATTATTGAGATTTACGAAGCGCGGCGGCGAGTCAGGCAAAATGATCGCCACCTGCTGACGGGCATAGCGCACAAATTCGGGTAACGGCATCTCTGGCGAAAGCCGTTCCCAGTGGCGCGAGAGGAAATGATCCCACATCACGTCAAGGGTAATCGGCGCAACGCGGCGCGTTTCGGGACGGAACCAGGCTTTGGCTTCCGTCACTTCCGGCAGGTTGTCGGTCATCACGTCGATGCGGCGATGCATAAAAATCCCGTCGACAACCTCCGGGGAATAGGCGTCAGCGGGGTTGCCGCGCACGAAATCGGCCAGCAAATTGCCGGAAAGGGAGCTGTCCGCGAGGTGAGCGAGATGCAGGTGAGCGAGAAAATTCATGCGTTTTATTTGTCCGGTGGCGGCTAGTTGTTGCAGCAAATGGGTGTGAGCACTAGACTATGCCGCCTGTTTTTAAGTCACGAGTATACGTCATGCGCGTCGCCGATTTCTCCTTTGAACTACCTGAATCCCTGATTGCTCACTACCCCATGCCTGAGCGTAGCAGCTGTCGCTTGCTGTCACTTGACGGGCCAACGGGCGCGCTGACGCACGGTACTTTCACCGATCTGGTCGACAAGCTCAACCCTGGCGATCTGCTGGTCTTTAACAATACCCGCGTGATCCCGGCGCGTCTGTTTGGCCGTAAAGCCAGCGGCGGCAAGATTGAGGTGCTGGTCGAACGTATGCTCGATGATAAACGTATTCTGGCACATATTCGCGCCTCCAAAGCGCCGAAGCCGGGCGCTGAGCTGCTGCTGGGCGATGACGAGAGTATCAAAGCGACCATGACCGCGCGTCACGATGCGCTGTTCGAGGTGGAGTTCAACGACGAGCGCACGGTGCTTGATATCCTCAACACCATCGGCCACATGCCGCTGCCGCCGTACATTGAGCGCCCGGACGAAGAGGCCGACCGCGAGCTGTACCAGACCGTCTACAGCCAGAAGCCTGGCGCGGTCGCGGCGCCGACGGCAGGCCTGCACTTTGATGAACCGCTGCTGGAAAAACTGCGCGCCAAAGGCGTTGAGATGGCGTTTGTCACGCTGCACGTCGGCGCGGGAACCTTCCAGCCGGTACGCGTGGACAGCATTGAAGACCACATCATGCACTCTGAGTATGCCGAAGTGCCGCAGGAGGTGGTGGATGCGGTGCTGGCGGCGAAAGCGCGCGGCAGCCGCGTGGTGGCCGTCGGTACGACGTCGGTACGTTCCCTTGAAAGCGCCGCGCAGGCCGCGAAAAGCGGTTTGATCGAGCCGTTCTTTGGCGATACGCAGATCTTTATCTACCCGGGCTATCAGTACAAAGTGATTGATGCGCTGGTGACCAACTTCCATCTGCCTGAATCTACGCTGATTATGCTGGTCTCCGCATTTGCGGGTTATCAGCATACGATGAATGCCTACAAGTCTGCGGTAGAACAAAAATATCGCTTTTTTAGCTACGGTGACGCGATGTTTATCACGTACAATCCGCAGGCTTTGAATGAGCGTGTCGGGGAATAAGTCCGCGGCACCGTGTTACAACGTTGGACTGTTTTTCTGACGTCGGAGAAAAAATGAAATTTGAACTCGATACCACCGATGGCCGCGCGCGTCGCGGTCGCCTGGTGTTTGATCGCGGCGTGGTTGAAACCCCCGCGTTTATGCCTGTGGGCACTTACGGCACCGTAAAAGGGATGACGCCGGAAGAGGTGGAAGCCACTGGCGCACAGATCATTCTCGGCAACACGTTCCACCTGTGGCTGCGTCCGGGTCAGGAGATCATGAAGCTCCACGGCGACCTGCACGACTTCATGCAGTGGAAAGGCCCGATCCTGACCGATTCCGGCGGTTTCCAGGTCTTCAGCCTGGGCGATATCCGCAAGATCACCGAGCAGGGCGTACACTTCCGTAACCCGATCAACGGCGATCCGATCTTCCTCGATCCGGAAAAATCAATGGAGATTCAGTACGATCTCGGCTCCGATATCGTGATGATCTTCGACGAATGCACGCCATACCCGGCGGACTGGGACTACGCGAAACGCTCAATGGAGATGTCCCTGCGCTGGGCGAAGCGTAGCCGCGACCGTTTTGACTCCCTGCAGAACAAAAATGCGCTGTTCGGCATTATTCAGGGCAGCGTTTACGAAGATTTACGCGATATCTCCGTTAAAGGTCTGGTAGAGATAGGCTTTGATGGCTACGCTGTCGGCGGTTTGGCTGTGGGTGAGCCGAAGGAAGATATGCACCGCATTCTGGAGCATGTCTGCCCGCAAATCCCGGCGGATAAACCACGATACCTGATGGGTGTGGGCAAACCGGAAGATCTGGTTGAAGGCGTACGTCGCGGCATTGATATGTTCGACTGCGTCATGCCAACACGAAATGCACGTAACGGTCATCTGTTCGTTACCGATGGCGTGGTGAAAATCCGTAACGCGAAGCATAAGAGTGACACCAGCCCGCTCGATTCCGAGTGCGATTGCTATACCTGTCGCAATTATTCTCGCGCGTATCTGCATCATCTCGATCGTTGCAACGAGATTTTGGGCGCGCGACTCAATACCATTCATAATCTTCGTTATTATCAGCGCTTAATGGCTGGTTTACGTAAGGCTATCGAAGAGGGTAAATTAGAGAGCTTCGTGACCGATTTCTACCAACGTCAGGGGCGGGATGTTCCACCGTTGAACGTTGATTAATTTTAATAATGAGGGAATTTGAATGAGCTTTTTTATTTCTGATGCGGTAGCAGCAACGGGAGCACCAGCGCAGGGCAGCCCAATGTCACTGATTCTGATGCTGGTTGTGTTCGGTCTGATCTTCTACTTCATGATCCTGCGTCCACAGCAGAAGCGTACTAAAGAGCACAAAAACCTGATGAACTCCATCGCGAAAGGCGATGAAGTCCTGACCAATGGTGGCCTGGTAGGTCGCGTAACCAAAGTAGCGGAAAACGGCTACATTGCTATCGCCCTCAACGACACCACTGAAGTGGTTATCAAACGTGACTTCGTAGCTGCCGTTCTGCCGAAAGGCACCATGAAGGCGCTGTAATCCCAACTTTTCCCAAAGGGAACTGCCGTGTTAAACCGTTATCCTTTGTGGAAGTACATCATGCTGGTCGTCGTGATTATCGTCGGCCTGCTGTACGCGCTTCCCAACCTGTATGGTGAGGATCCGGCCGTTCAAATCACTGGCGCGCGCGGTGTCGCCGCCAGTGAGCAAACGCTGATCCAGGTCCAGAAAACGTTACAAGAAGAAAAAATTACCGCTAAGTCTGTGGCACTGGAAGAGGGCGCAATTCTTGCTCGCTTCGACACCACCGACACGCAGCTCCGCGCACGTGAAGCGCTGATGGGCGTGCTGGGTGATAAATACGTCGTGGCGCTTAACCTTGCTCCTGCAACCCCACGTTGGCTGGCTGCGCTGAACGCAGAGCCAATGAAACTCGGTCTTGACCTGCGTGGTGGCGTTCACTTCCTGATGGAAGTGGATATGGATACCGCCCTCGGCAAGCTGCAGGAACAAAATATCGATAGCCTGCGCAGCGATCTGCGCGATAAAGGCATTCCGTACACCACCGTCCGTAAAGAAGATAACTACGGCATGAGCATCACGTTCCGCGACAGCGCGGCGCGCGATCAGGCTGTAACTTATCTGACCCAGCGTCACCGCGATCTGGTCATCACCTCTCAGGGCAGCAACCAGCTGCGTGCGGTAATGACGGATGCGCGTCTGAGCGAAGCGCGTGAATACGCCGTTCAGCAGAACATCAACATTCTGCGTAACCGTGTAAACCAGCTGGGCGTGGCTGAGCCGCTGGTACAGCGTCAGGGTGCCGACCGTATCGTGGTTGAACTGCCGGGTATCCAGGATACCGCGCGGGCGAAAGAGATTCTGGGCGCGACGGCGACCCTGGAGTTCCGTCTGGTTAACTCCAACGTCGATCAGGCTGCAGCGGCCTCAGGCCGTGTGCCGGGCGATTCAGAAGTGAAACAGACCCGTGAAGGCCAGCCTGTTGTGCTGTACAAGCGCGTGATCCTGACCGGTGACCATATCACCGACTCCACTTCAAGCCAGGATGAGTACAACCAGCCGCAGGTTAACATCTCGCTGGATAGCGCGGGTGGTAACATCATGTCTAACTTCACCAAGGACAATATCGGCAAGCCGATGGCGACCCTGTTCGTGGAGTACAAAGACAGCGGTAAAAAAGACGCTAATGGTCGCGCGGTGCTGGTGAAAGAGGAAGAGGTGATTAACATCGCCAACATCCAGTCTCGTCTGGGTAACAGCTTCCGCATTACCGGTATCAGCAACCCGAACGAAGCGCGTCAGCTTTCTCTGCTGCTGCGTGCCGGTGCGCTGATTGCGCCAATTCAGATTGTTGAAGAACGTACGATTGGTCCAACCCTGGGTATGCAGAACATCAAACAGGGCCTGGAAGCGTGTCTGGCTGGTCTGGCGGTGTCCATCATCTTCATGATCTTCTTCTACAAGAAGTTCGGCCTGATCGCGACGTCCGCGCTGATTGCCAACCTGGTGCTGATCATCGGTATCATGTCCCTGCTGCCAGGGGCGACGCTAACCATGCCGGGTATAGCGGGTATCGTGCTAACCCTTGCGGTGGCGGTCGACGCCAACGTACTGATAAACGAGCGTATCAAAGAAGAGCTGAGCAACGGTCGCTCTGTACAGCAGGCGATTGAAGAAGGCTACAAAGGGGCGTTCAGCTCCATCTTTGATGCGAACGTAACAACACTGATTAAGGTTCTTATCCTGTATGCAGTGGGTACTGGCGCGATCAAAGGCTTTGCGATTACAACCGGTATCGGTGTCGCAACGTCGATGTTTACCGCTATTGTCGGCACCCGTGCCATCGTGAACCTGCTGTACGGCGGCAAGCGCGTCAAAAAGCTGTCTATCTGAGGAGTGCGTTGTGGCACAGGAATATACTGTTGAACAATTGAACCATGGCCGTAAAGTCTGGGACTTTATGCGCTGGGACTACTGGGCCTTCGGCATTTCAGGTTTTCTGCTGATTTTGTCCATCGTCATTATGGGCGTGAAGGGCTTTAACTGGGGGCTTGATTTCACCGGTGGTACGGTGATTGAGATTACCCTGGAAAAACCGGTCGATATGGACCAGATGCGCGAGTCGCTGCAAAAAGCGGGCTTTGAAGAGCCGCTGCTGCAGAACTTCGGCAGCAGCCGCGACATCATGGTGCGTATGCCGCCGGTACACGATGCTAACGGCAGCCAGGAGCTGGGCAGCAAGGTCGTACAGGTTATTAACGAAACGACCAGCCAGGACGCGACGGTTAAGCGTATCGAGTTTGTCGGCCCGAGCGTCGGTGCAGACCTGGCGCAGACCGGCGCTATGGCGCTGCTGGTGGCGCTGATCTCGATCCTGATTTACGTCGGTTTCCGCTTTGAGTGGCGACTGGCGGCAGGCGTGGTTATCGCTCTGGCGCACGACGTGGTCATTACCATGGGCATACTGTCCCTGTTCCACATTGAGATTGACCTGACGATTGTGGCATCCCTGATGTCCGTTATCGGTTACTCACTGAACGACAGCATCGTGGTATCTGACCGTATTCGTGAAAACTTCCGTAAGATCCGTCGCGGTACGCCGTACGAAATCTTTAACGTGTCGTTGACCCAGACGCTGCACCGTACGTTGATCACCTCCGGCACCACGTTGATGGTGATCCTGATGCTGTTCCTGTTCGGTGGCCCGGTGCTGGAAGGCTTCTCGCTGACCATGCTGATCGGTGTTTCTATCGGTACGGCCTCATCTATCTACGTGGCGTCCGCGCTGGCGCTGAAGCTGGGCATGAAGCGCGAGCACCTGATCCAGCAGAAGGTCGAGAAAGAAGGGGCGGATCAGCCGTCAATTCTGCCGTAAGGCAACGTCTTATGCGTATCGAAATCCCGGCCTGTTGGCCGGGATTTTTTTTTACCTTAACCGGATAAATACTCCTGACAGTATGCTGTCAGGAGCCCTGGCGTAGACTCCCTCTGAACCCTAACAGCAGGCAGGAGGAAGTATGAAAAGTGTGATTAACTGGTTTGAAATTCCCGTCGTCGACATGGACCGCGCCATTAAATTCTACGAGCCGGTGATGCAGGTTGCGCTGCGTCGCGAGAAGATGGACGTGGCGGAACTGGCGATTTTCCCGCATGAGGATCCCGCCACCGGCGGCGCGCTGGCAAAATTTGATGGTATTACGCCGTCCTCTCAGGGCGCTATTATTTATCTGCACACTGACAGCCTGGCGGCCACGCTCGATCGTATCGCTTCCGCGGGCGGCAAGTGCGTGTTTGGCCCGCTGGAATTGCCAGACGGTATTGGCACTATCGCCCTGTTTACCGACAGCGAAGGCAATCGCGTCGGCCTTCATCAACCGGCCTGAGAGCAACAAACACGATGACCCGACGCGCTGACCGTTTATTTCAGATTGTGCAAATCCTGCGGGGCAGGAGACTGACAACGGCGGCGCATCTGGCAGAAAGGCTGGGCGTATCTGAACGCACGATTTACCGCGATATCCGCGACCTGTCGCTGTCTGGCGTGCCGGTAGAAGGCGAGGCGGGAAGCGGGTATCGCCTGATGTCGGGCTTTGATTTGCCGCCGCTAATGCTGACCAACAAAGAGTCCGAGGCGCTAATGGTGGCGATCCGTCTGCTCAAGACCTGGGGCGGGGAGTTACTGTCGCGAGAGCTTGAGTCGGCGCAGGAAAAAGTGCTGGCGATCCTGCCGGAGGAGCGTCGCCGCAGGGCCGAACAGACGCGGATTTATGCCCCGGAAATTGCGCTACAGCAGCACTCGCGCAGCGGCTTCGACCTGATTCACCAGGCCATCTCCGCTCAGCGCGTGCTGGCGCTGCACTATCGTGATGAGGCCGGGCAGTTAAGCCGGCGTGAGGTCCAGCCGCTGGGGCTGTTCTTTTGGGGCGAGCACTGGCTGCTGGCCGCGTGGTGCGAGCGGCGCAATGACTATCGCTGCTTCCGTCTCGACAGATGCCTTAATATTGCACAGACGGAAAGACGGTACAGCGAAAGCGCGGACAGGTCGTTGGCGGATTTTTTGCGCAAGGTTAAGCAGTAAAAGCCGGGTGGCGAGGTAAAAGCAAAACGGCAACGATGTTGCCGTTTTTTGTGTTTGCGCCCTCTCCCGTGGAGGAGGCGAGGGTGCGATACTGCACGGGTTAGAAGTTGTAACCCACGACCAGGTAACCACCCCAGCCGGTAGAACGAACGCTGAAGTCGCCGTTGCCGAAGTTCAGGCTCGCATCGTCGTTCCACTGACCACCGTTGTGCCAGTAACGCGCAACAACAGAGTAGTGCCAGTGATCGTAGTTCAGCGCCAGGATGTGGCTGGAGGCGATGGAGTCGTTGGTACGCGCTTTTTTACCGTTCAGGTCACGGAAATCGTTGTCGCCCAGGTCTGAACCCCAGTCAAAGTTGGTGAAGCCAATGTAGCTCAGGTTGCCGCCCCACAGCTGGGTGATCGGCACGAAGTATTTCACCTTGAAGCGGTAGCCATCCCACTCGTTTTCGTTCGCAGCGCCGTAGTTCTGCCACTGGTATTTTGCATACACGTTCAGGGACAGGCTCATTGGCAGGCCGGTATCAACGTCAGTACCCAGACCCATATACCAGGTGCTCTGGCGACCGGACTTATTGCGGCCCATATCGTAGATATAGTTGTTCGCGAAATACCACTCTTTGAACGGACCAAACGCCAGGCTGGTACCGGTCAGTTTGTCGATGGAGAAGCGCGGTTCGATCTCCATGAACAGCGGAGAACCGTGGTTCCAGATACCTTTCGCGTCGGTGTTACCACCGAAGAATACCGGCGCATCCATGTAGCCATAGAAATCAAACCAGTCTTTCTTGGCGAAGGCTTCGTACTCCAGGTAGGTATCGTTACGGATCTGCGGTCCGAAACGGGTGTGATAGCTGCCTACAACGTTAACGCTCTGATGCCACCAGTCGGATACGTATTCTGGCTTGTTATTCTCCGCTGCGTTAGCGGCGAAAGAGGAGGAGAGTGCCAGAACTGCACCGGCTGCGAGTAATGTTTTTTTCATAATCATGCCACTGATTGAAATTCCCTTCCGGGAGTGAAAAATGCGCGAATTGCGTTTCTAAATATTTCGTGTTTCTGCGGAGCCTATTATAGGAATCCCTGCTCACAAAAATATGTGTTGTTTCACATATCTCTCACATACGTAATCGATTGCGTTCACGTTTGCGTACTTTAGACGGGCGGGATTGTAGCGGCAATCATTTATGTTGCCAATCTTTGCGGAGTGTAAATGTTAGCGGAGTGAAATTGCACTCCGCTGCGGATCTGAGGTTACTGCGCGGCGGGCTGAATATCGTGAATGCGGATAAAGCCTAACTGTTCCGGAGTGAGGCCGCTCAGCTGAACGGGGATATCGACGTCGCTCGGCGCAAGCGTGCTTGCCGGGGCGGTGAAAAGCTGGTTCTTCACGTTCACTTCCTGGTAATCTTCGGTGGTGCCCTGGATCTGCCCCCACTCGACGGTGCCGCTAAAGGCCGGAAGCGGATCGTCGGACTCCCCCTGGATACGCAGTGTGGCGCGCGTACCATCCGCGTTGGCTGCAACGTTCACCAGAGACATTTTAAGCATGCCAATCTGGCTGTTGAGTCGGGCCGGCGTATTTGCGCCTGGCAATAAATAAACGCCGTTGCTGGATTTCGCGTTGAGCGCGTTCTGCTGGGTTATCTTCACCGTTTCCTTGTTGAGCTTGTCCATGGCCACGTTCAGCGTATTCACGCTCTGTTTCATCTCGCGGACTTCACTTTGCTGTGCGCAGGCGCTAAGCGTGAAGAGGCTCCCCAGCAGCACTATTTTCAGGTAACGTCTTGTCATTGCGTTTAATTCCTTGAAATCACAGATTGTTGCAATGGTAGACAGGATAGTGCGCTCAGGCATAGATCCTTTGTCTCAAAAAGCTCTTCCTTTGTTGTCGGGCCAGTTCAGGGTAAAATAGAAATCAGTTAACCAGATAACAGGGACATCGTATGCATTGCCCATTTTGCTCCGCTGTGGATACCAAAGTCATCGACTCACGTCTTGTAGGCGAAGGGTCTTCCGTGCGCCGTCGTCGGCAGTGTCTGGTGTGCAACGAGCGTTTTACCACCTTTGAGGTGGCAGAGCTGGTGATGCCGCGCGTGGTAAAAAGTAACGATGTGCGCGAGCCGTTCAACGAAGAGAAATTGCGTAGCGGAATGCTCAAGGCGCTGGAGAAGCGGCCCGTCAGCTCCGATGACGTCGAAATGGCGCTAAACCATATTAAATCTTATCTGCGGGGTCTGGGCGAGCGCGAAGTGCCGAGCAAAATGATCGGTAATCTGGTGATGGAGCAGCTGAAAAAGCTCGATAAAGTCGCCTATATCCGCTTCGCCTCGGTTTACCGTAGCTTTGAAGATATCAAAGAATTTGGCGAAGAGATCGCCCGCTTACAGGATTAAGACCATGCAGGACGAGATGTACATGGCGCGAGCCATGAAGCTGGCGCAGCGCGGTCGGTTTACCACTCACCCTAACCCGAATGTTGGGTGCGTTATTGTTAACAATGGCGAGATCGTGGGGGAAGGTTTTCACTACCGCGCGGGCGAGCCGCATGCCGAAGTCCATGCCCTGCGCATGGCGGGAGAAAAAGCGCGTGGCGCAACGGCCTACGTTACGCTTGAGCCGTGCAGCCACCACGGGCGCACGCCGCCGTGCTGCGAAGCGCTGATTGCGGCAGGCGTCTCGCGCGTGGTTGCCGCCATGCAGGATCCTAACCCGCAGGTGGCGGGGCGCGGCCTGTATCGCCTGCAGCAGGAAGGGATCGACGTCAGTCACGGCCTGATGATGCAGGATGCGGAAGCGATCAACAAAGGGTTCCTGAAGCGTATGCGCACCGGCTTCCCGTTTATCCAGCTGAAGCTTGGCGCGTCGCTGGACGGCCGGACGGCGATGGCGAACGGTGAAAGCCAGTGGATCACGTCGCCACAGGCAAGGCGCGATGTGCAACGTCTGCGCGCGCAAAGCCATGCTATTCTCACTACCAGTGAAACGGTGCTGGCTGACGATCCGGCCATGACCGTGCGCTGGGACGAGCTGAACTCCGATACTCAGGCGCTTTATCCGCAGGAAAACCTGCGCCAGCCGCTGCGCATTATCATTGATAGCCAGAACCGCGTGACGCCGGAGCACCGCATCGTGCAGCAGCCGGGTGAAACCTGGATTGCGCGCACTAAAGACGATACGCGCGCGTGGCCGGAAGGCGTGCGCAGCATAATGGTGCCGGAGCACAACGGGCATCTCGATTTGGTGGTGCTGATGATGCTGCTTGGCAAACAGCAGGTTAACAGCATCTGGGTCGAAGCGGGCCCGACGCTCGCCGGCGCGCTGCTCCAGGCGGGGCTGGTGGACGAGCTGATCGTCTACCTTGCACCTAAACTGTTAGGGAACGACGCGCGCGGCCTGTTTGTGCTGCCCGGCCTTGAAAAACTGGCCGACGCACCGCAACTCGCCTTCAGCGAGATACGTCCGGTGGGTCCGGATGTCTGCCTCCATTTAACGACAGCGTAATTGCTCCCGAAATAGGGAAGCAGCGCGCAAAGTATTATGATAAAATCCGCCCCCCTGCGGGGCCAAATGAACCCGTAAAGGAAGAGTATGAACATTATTGAAGCTGCTGTAGCTACCCCGGACGCTCGCGTCGCCATCACCATTGCGCGTTTCAACAACTTCATCAACGACAGCTTGCTGGAAGGTGCGGTTGACGCCCTGAAGCGTATCGGCCAGGTTAAAGATGACAACATTACCGTTGTTTGGGTTCCAGGTGCATACGAACTGCCACTGGCAGCAGGCGCGCTGGCGAAAACCGGTAAATACGACGCCGTGATTGCGCTGGGTACCGTTATTCGTGGCGGCACTGCGCACTTCGAGTACGTTGCGGGCGGTGCAAGCAATGGTCTGGCACACGTTGCACAGGATGCTGAAATTCCTGTCGCGTTCGGCGTGCTGACTACCGAAAGTATTGAACAAGCCATCGAACGTGCTGGCACCAAAGCCGGTAACAAAGGTGCAGAAGCTGCACTGACCGCGCTTGAAATGATCAATGTATTGAAAGCCATTAAGGCCTGATTTTTTGTAAGGGGAATTCCGTGAAACCTGCTGCTCGTCGCCGCGCCCGTGAATGTGCCGTCCAGGCACTTTACTCCTGGCAGTTGTCCCAGAACGACATCGCTGATGTTGAATACCAGTTCCTGTCAGAACAGGACGTGAAAGACGTTGACGTTCTGTACTTCCGTGAACTGCTGTCGGGAGTGGCGACTAATAGCGCGTATCTCGATGGTCTGATGAAGCCATACCTGTCCCGCCTGCTGGAAGAGCTGGGTCAGGTGGAAAAGGCAGTGTTGCGTATCGCGCTGTTTGAGCTGTCAAAACGTGATGATGTGCCGTACAAGGTAGCCATCAACGAAGCGATCGAGCTGGCGAAAACCTTCGGCGCTGAAGACAGCCACAAATTTGTTAACGGCGTGCTGGATAAAGCCGCACCTGCGATCCGTCCCCACAAAAAGTGATCCGCAAACCGGAGTCCTGCATTGTCTGACGGGCAGTGCGGCTCCGGTTTTTTCTTTTATTTGCTGAGGCATAACGTATGGCATGCGGCGAATTCTCCCTGATTGCCCGTTATTTCGACCGTGTCAGAACCTCTCGTCTTGATGTTGAAACCGGCATTGGCGATGACTGTGCACTTCTCAATGTTCCCGAAAAACAGACGCTGGCAATCAGCACCGACACCTTAGTGTGCGGACGTCATTTTTTACCTGATATCGCTCCTGCCGATCTGGCGTATAAAGCGCTGGCGGTTAACGTCAGCGATCTGGCGGCAATGGGCGCCGATCCCGCCTGGCTGACGCTGGCCCTGACGCTGCCAGAGGTGGATGAAGCCTGGCTTGAAGCCTTTAGCGATGCGCTGTTTGAGCAGCTGAACTATTACGATATGCAGCTGATTGGCGGTGATACCACGGCCGGTCCGCTGTCGATGACCCTGGCGATCCACGGCTACGTGCCGGTGGGACGTGCGCTGAAGCGCTCGGGTGCAAAACCGGGTGACTGGATCTACGTGACCGGTACGCCGGGGGACAGCGCGGCGGGGCTGGCGATCCTCCAGGACCGCCTGAAGGTTAACGACGCCGACGATGCGGCATACCTGGTGAAGCGCCACCTGCGGCCAACGCCGCGTATTCTGCACGGTCAGGCGCTGCGCGAGCGCGCCAGCTCGGCTATCGATCTGTCTGACGGGCTGATCTCCGATCTCGGCCACATCCTCAAGGCCAGCGGCGTGGGAGCGCGTATCGATCTGGACCTGTTCCCGCTGTCAGAGCAGCTGCTGCGCCATGCAGCGCCTGAACAGGCGCTGCGCTGGGCGCTATCCGGCGGAGAAGATTACGAGCTGTGCTTCACCGTGCCCGAACTGAACCGCGGGACGCTGGATGTGGCGTTAGCGCATCTGGGCGCGAAATTTACCTGCATCGGGCAGGTGATGCCGGAGAGTGAAGGTTTGCAGTTTGTCCGTGAGGGCGCGCCGGTTAAGCTCGACTGGAAAGGGTACGACCACTTCGGCTGAATGTTTTGAGCGCCGGGTAAGCGCTGCGCTACCCGGCGTTTGCTTACTTAAACCCCACCACCGGATGCTGCTGGTACGGCGTCTCCAGCTCGGCAATCTGCTCCGGCGTCAGCGATAAATCCACCGCGCTCAGCAGCTCATCCAGCTGTTCTTCCCGCGATGTACCCACGATCGGCGCGGCGACGCCGCGCTTGCTCAGCAGCCACGCCAGCGCCACCTGGGCGCGGGTTGCTCCGGTATCGTCGGCGATCCCGGCCACGCGTTCGGCAATTAGCGCATCGCTGGCTTCGGTAGCGTCGTACAGATTTTTCCCCACTTCATCCGACACCAGGCGGGCCGTGGTCTCCCCCCACGGGCGGGTTAAACGCCCGCGCGCCAGCGGGCTCCACGGGATCACCGCCACGCCTTCCTGATAGCAGAGCGGCAGCATCTCGCGCTCTTCTTCGCGATAGAGTAGGTTGTAGTGATCCTGCATGGTGACAAAGCGTGCCCAGCCGTGCTGCGCCTGGAGATCGAGCGCCTGAGCGAACTGCGACGCGTGCATAGACGACGCGCCAATGTAGCGCGCTTTACCGGCCTTCACGACGTCGTTCAGCGCCTCAAGCGTCTCTTCAATCGGGGTGTTGTAGTCCCAGCGGTGGATTTGCAGCAGGTCAACGTAATCCATGTTCAGGCGTCTGAGGCTGTCATCAATGGAGCGCAGGATCTGCGCGCGCGAAAGTCCTTCGGCCAGGTCGCCCACCGGATAGTACACCTTGGTGGCGACCACTACCTCATCCCGACGGGCAAAATCCCGCAGGGCGCGGCCCACGATCTCTTCGCTGCTGCCGTCGGAGTAGCTGTTGGCGGTATCAAAGAAGTTAATGCCGCCGTCAATGGCGCGTTTGATGATGGGGCGGCTGCTCTCTTCCGGCAGCGTCCAGGCGTGGTTTCCCCGGTCAGGCTCGCCAAACGTCATGCAGCCCAGGCAAAGCCGGGACACCCTGAGGTCCGTTTTTCCTAATGTCGTGTATTGCATGGTTCCGCTCCTGCTGTTTAAACAATACGTTTAAGCATAGCAGGAGCAGAAAAGGGGAGGGATCAGGCCAGCCAGCTGCGGATTCTGGCTTCAATACCGGCGGCATCCAGACCAATGTCCGCGCGCGCCTCGTCCTGAGTGCCTTGTGGGATGAAGTGGTCCGGCAGGCCGAGGTTCAGCACCGGAACCAGCTTACGGTTCGCCATCAGCACCTCGTTAACGCCGCTGCCCGCGCCACCGATGATGGCGTTCTCTTCCAGCGTAATCAGCACGTCGTGGCTTTCCGCCATGCTCAGGATAAGCGATTCATCGAGCGGCTTCACAAAGCGCATATCGACCAGCGTCGCATTCAGGGCTTGAGCGACTTTTGCCGCTTCAGGCATCAGCGTGCCAAAGTTCAAAATCGCCACTTTTTCGCCGCGGCGCTTCACCAGACCTTTACCGATGTCCAGCTTTTCCAGCGGCTTAAGCTCAACGCCCAGGGCATTGCCGCGCGGATAACGCACCGCGCAGGGTCCGTCCTGATAGTGGTAGCCGGTAAAGAGCATCTGACGACACTCGTTCTCGTCGCTTGGCGTCATGATAATCATGTCCGGGATGCAGCGCAGGAAGGAGAGGTCAAACGCCCCCTGGTGCGTCTGGCCGTCAGCCCCCACGATGCCCGCGCGATCGATAGCAAACAGCACCGGCAGCTTCTGAATGGCAACGTCATGGATAACCTGATCGTAGGCGCGCTGCAGGAACGTGGAGTAAATCGCCACCACCGGTTTGTATCCGCCAATCGCCAGGCCCGCCGCGAAGGTGACCGCATGCTGCTCGGCAATCGCAACGTCGAAGTACTGATCCGGGTATTTTTTGGAAAACTCCACCATGCCGGAGCCTTCGCGCATGGCGGGGGTGACCGCCATCAGCTTGTTGTCTTTCGCCGCCGTTTCGCACAGCCAGTCGCCGAAGATTTTTGAATAGCTCGGCATGCCGCCGCTGCTTTTCGGCAGACAGCCGCTGGTATGGTCGAATTTTGGTACCGCATGGAACGTGATCGGATCTTTTTCCGCCGGCTCGTAGCCACGCCCCTTTTTGGTCATGATGTGCAGGAACTGCGGGCCTTTCAGGTCGCGCATGTTCTTAAGCGTCGTCACCAGCCCCAGCACGTCGTGGCCGTCAACCGGGCCAATATAGTTAAAGCCCAGCTCTTCAAAAAGCGTACCCGGCACGACCATGCCTTTGATGTGTTCTTCGGTACGCTTGAGCAGCTCTTTAATCGGCGGCACGCCGGAGAAGACTTTTTTACCGCCTTCGCGCAGCGAGGAGTAAAGCTTGCCGGAAAGCAGCTGCGCCAGGTGGTTGTTCAGCGCGCCGACGTTCTCGGAGATAGACATTTCGTTATCGTTGAGGATAACCAGCATGTCCGGCTTGATATCGCCCGCGTGGTTCATGGCTTCAAAAGCCATCCCGGCGGTGATCGCCCCGTCGCCAATCACGCAGACCGTGCGGCGCTGCTTATTTTCTTTTTCGGCGGCAACGGCAATCCCGATACCCGCCGAGATGGACGTAGAGGAGTGGCCGACGCTGAGCACGTCATATTCGCTCTCGCCGCGCCACGGGAACGGGTGCAGGCCACCTTTCTGGCGAATGGTGCCAATTTTATCGCGACGACCGGTCAGAATTTTGTGCGGGTAGGCCTGGTGGCCCACATCCCAGATTAGCTGATCGAACGGCGTGTTGTAGACGTAATGCAACGCCACGGTCAGCTCAACCGTGCCAAGTCCGGAGGCGAAGTGGCCGCTGGAGCGGCTAACGCTGTCGAGCAGGTAGCGACGCAGCTCGTCACACAGCTTCGGCAGACTCTCTTTCGGCAACAGACGTAACTCCTGAGTGGAGTCAACTAACGCCAGTGTCGGGTATTTGGCAATATCAAAACTCATCAAAGGCTCATCGAGATATATAGTTTATTTATCACGCTGGATTATGTAGTCCGCTAGCGCTTCCAGTGCCGAGGTATCCAGCGATTGCGCGGCCAGCTCGTTCAGCGAGCGGCGGGCATCGTCAATCAGATCCCGGGCTTTACGTTGGGCATGCTCAAGGCCCAGCAGGGCGGGGTAGGTACTTTTGCCAAGCTGCTGATCCGCACCCTGACGTTTTCCCAATGTTGCAGTATCGCCCACCACATCCAGAATGTCATCCTGAACCTGGAATGCCAGACCGATACTTTCTGCGTATCTGTCCAGAATCGGCAGGGCTTTCCGCCCGCGTTCACCCGCACTCAGTGCGCCCAGGCGAACGGCTGCACGAATCAGCGCGCCCGTTTTATGACGGTGAATACGCTCCAGCTGTTCCAGATTAACCTGACGACCTTCAGCCTCTAAATCCAGCGCCTGACCGCCGCACATGCCGGCGACGCCGCTGGCCATGGCCAGTTCGGACACCATCGCCAGACGGTCACGGTCGCTTACCTCAACCATCGGCGCATCGCTCAGAATCGAGAAGGCCAGGGTTTGCAGGGCATCACCCGCCAGAATCGCATTCGCTTCGCCAAATTTGATATGGCAGGTTGGCTGACCGCGTCGCAAATCGTCATCGTCCATGGCCGGCAAATCGTCGTGGATCAGCGAGTAGGCATGGATGCACTCCACGGCGGCTGCCGGGGCGTCCAGCGTGCTATCGCTGATGCCGAACATATTTCCCGTGGCATAGACGAGGAACGGGCGCAGACGTTTACCACCCAAGAGTGCGCCATAGTGCATGGCTTCAACCAGTGGAGTGTTCTGAAAAGGCTGCGGCTCAATAAAACGGCGCAGGGCGTCGTTGGCGCGAGCGACGCGCGCCTGAAGCGCGTTGGCAAAATCCATTTACTCGGCGTCCGGTGTGAATGGCGTGGTTTTAGCGTCTTCGCTGTCGGAAAGCAGGATCTGCACGCGCTGCTCGGCCTGCTGGAGCTTTACCTGCCCCTGGCGCGCTAGCTGCACGCCGCGTTCAAATTCGTTCAGCGCCTCTTCCAGCGGTAAATCGCCGCTCTCAAGGCGGGTAACAATCTGCTCAAGCTCACTCAGCGCAGTTTCAAAACTGGCCGGTGCGTCGTTCTTCTTCGGCATAGTGAATTGACTCTTATCTTTTAGCCCCGCCATGGTAACGGACTCGGGGCAATTATCAAATAACGCGCAATGTGCACAGGAGCCGCGCGATGGTGGTATACTTGCGCGCCTGGAAGCAGTCTTCGGTTATAGGGGCTGCTGTACTTTTCCATTACAAGCCCAACCGCTTGCCTAAGAAACATTGCCGCCATGAAGTTTATCATTAAATTGTTCCCTGAAATCACCATCAAAAGCCAATCTGTGCGTTTGCGCTTTATTAAAATTCTCACCGGGAACATCCGTAACGTATTAAAACACTACGACGACACCCTCGCCGTGGTGCGCCACTGGGACCACGTTGAAGTCCGCGCGAAAGACGAAAACAAACGTCAGGATATCCGCGACGCGCTGACCCGTATCCCGGGCATTCACCATATCCTGGAAGTGGAAGATGTTCCGTTCACCGATATGCATGACATCTTCGAAAAAGCGCTGGTGCAGTACCGCGACCAAATCGAAGGCAAAACCTTCTGCGTGCGCGTGAAGCGTCGCGGTAAGCATGAGTTTAGCTCGATTGAAGTCGAGCGCTACGTCGGCGGCGGTCTGAACCAGCACGTTGAGACGGCGCGCGTGCGTCTGACGAATCCGGACGTGACCGTTAACCTTGAGATCGAGAACGACCGTCTGCTGCTGGTAAAAGGCCGCTACGAGGGTATTGGCGGTTTCCCAATCGGTACGCAGGAAGATGTGCTGTCGCTGATCTCCGGCGGGTTCGACTCCGGCGTCTCCAGCTATATGCTGATGCGTCGCGGCTGTCGCGTGCACTACTGCTTCTTCAACCTGGGCGGCGCGGCGCATGAAATCGGCGTTCGTCAGGTGGCGCATTACCTGTGGAACCGCTTCGGTAGCTCCCACCGCGTGCGTTTTGTGGCAATTAACTTTGAGCCGGTGGTGGGCGAAATCCTCGAAAAAGTGGATGACGGCCAGATGGGCGTCATCCTCAAGCGTATGATGGTGCGCGCGGCATCCAAAGTGGCCGAGCGCTACGGCGTGCAGGCGCTGGTCACCGGCGAAGCGCTGGGCCAGGTCTCCAGCCAGACGCTGACCAACCTGCGTCTTATCGACAACGTGTCCGATACCCTGATCCTGCGTCCGCTGATTTCTCACGATAAAGAGCACATCATCGATCTGGCCCGCGAAATCGGTACCGAAGATTTTGCCCGCACCATGCCGGAATACTGCGGCGTGATCTCAAAAAGCCCGACCGTGAAAGCGGTGAAGGCGAAGATCGAAGCGGAAGAAGAGAACTTCGATTTCAGCATCCTGGACAACGTGGTGGCGGAAGCGACCAACATCGACATCCGCGAGATTGCCCAGCAGACCGAGCAGGACGTGGTTGAGGTGGAAACCGTCAGCGGCTTCGGCGCTAACGATGCAATTCTGGATATTCGCTCTGTTGATGAGCAGGATGACAAACCGCTGCAGGTGGATGGCGTGGAGGTGGTTTCTCTGCCGTTCTACAAGCTGAGCACCAAATTTGGCGACCTCGACCAGAGCAAAACCTATCTGCTGTGGTGCGAGCGCGGTGTGATGAGCCGCTTACAGGCGCTGTACCTGCGCGAGCAGGGCTTTGCGAATGTGAAGGTGTATCGCCCGTAGTTCATTGTCGGGGGGGCGGCCTGATGCCCTCACTCCGCCCCTCTGGCGCAAACATTAAAAACGGCAACCTGTGCGGTTGCCGTTTTGCTTCATTCGTAATAATTATAAATACCCGCCGCCATCACTAACGATGACGCCACCTCGTACGCTTTCTTGCGCCCGACCAGCAGGTCAATAATCTTCAAGCCAAAATCAATGGCGGTGCCCGGTCCCTGGCTGGTGAGCAGGTTAACGCGCGGATCCCAGACCACACGCTTATCCACCCACTGGTCTTCCGGGATCGTGTCCTTTAGCCCAGGGAAACCGGTCATATTTCCGATGGGGAAAATGTCGTGCGGAACCAGCACCGTACCTGCGGCAGCGCAAATGGCCGCGACGATGCGGCCGGAAAGGTGAAACTGGCGAACGGTTTCAACCAGCAGCGGGCTGTTGCGAAAACACTCTGCACCCTTCAGGCCACCCGGCAGAACGATAATGTCGTAATCACCGTCCGCTACCTGTACAAGCGGTGCATCGGCCAGGATCTTCACCCCGCGCGAGCAGGTAATCGCCAGACTTCCGTCGCTGGCGACGCTGGCGGTAGTCACTTTAATGCCGCCACGTACCATCAGATCGATGGCAGTAACCGCTTCCGTCTCTTCGCTACCAGGGGCGAGGCATACCAGTGCCGATGCGCTCATACTCACTCTCCTTTCGTTTTACTAACTCAAACAGACGGCTGTTTTCCGCAACGGTAATACCGTGTGCCCGGGCACGCTTTAACAGATAACCGGTGATGTAATCAATTTCGGTATGCCGCATAGCCCGGATATCCTGCAACATCGAGGAGATATTTTCTGCCGTACTCTCAATGACCTGGTCGACATAATAGCGTAAATCGTCCTCGGAGGTGTGGTGGCCTTCGCGTTCAATCACGGCGGCGACCTCCCGGCAAATCAGCGCAACCTCATCGGGATGATGGCGCAGCTCGCCATTGGGGCAATCCCACAGTGCGGTAAGCGGGTTAATCACGCAGTTTACCGCCAGCTTGCGCCACAGTTCGGCGCGGATAGTATTGTGCCAGGCGACGTCTGGCAACGTGCCTTGCAGGGTATCCGCAAGGTAGCTGTAATCGCCGCGCTGTTCACGCGCCGGGCCGATATGGGTGACGCCGCTGGCAACATGAATGATGACGTTACCGTCACGACGCGCCGCGTGGGTCGTGGTGCCTATCAGCAGCGGCTGACGGACGGCTTTCAGCTCTTCAATGGTGCCCATTCCGTTGTGGATCAGCAGGATGGGCGTGCTCTCACGCAGCTGAGCGGCAAGGCTTTTCACCGCATCGGAAACCTGCCAGGCCTTCAGCGTGACCAGCAGCAGGTCGCTGCTGGCGAGAAATTCCGGATCGTTTGCCGTCAAAGACTCGTTAAAAATGGAGCCGTCGGTTCCAATCACGTTCACGCTGCAATAGGGCTGGGGAATACGCAGCCAGCCCTGAACGCTATGTCCCTGTTTGCATAGCGCGCTAAGCCAGAGTTGACCAAGTGCGCCGCATCCAAGCACTGTTACTTTCATTGTTCCTCCTCACCCGGAACTGCGCCAGGTGCTATGACGCTAAGTATAGCGGCATCAGCTAAGCTTCTCGTTATGCCTCGTTGCAGGTATTATGCAACGCAACAAAAATGAAGGGAGAAGAAAAGATGCCATCTTTCGATATTGTTTCTGAAGTTGATTTGCAGGAAGCGCGTAACGGCGTAGATAATGCTATCCGTGAGGTTGAATCACGTTTCGATTTTCGTGGCGTAGAGGCGACCATTGAGCTGAACGACGCGAACAAGACCATCAAGGTGCTGAGCGAGTCTGATTTCCAGGTTAACCAGCTGCTGGATATCCTGCGCGCCAAGCTGCTGAAGCGCGGCATTGAAGGCACGTCGCTCGATGTGCCGGACGATTTCGTCCACAGCGGCAAAACCTGGTTTGTGGAAGCGAAGCTGAAGCAGGGCATTGAGAGCGCGGTGCAGAAGAAGATCGTTAAGCTCATCAAAGACAGCAAGCTGAAGGTGCAGGCGCAGATTCAGGGGGAAGAGATCCGCGTGACGGGGAAATCCCGCGACGATCTCCAGTCGGTCATGGCGCTGGTGCGCGGCGGCGATCTGGGTCAGCCTTTCCAGTTCAAAAACTTCCGCGATTAAACTAAAAAGCCCGGTTTCACCGGGCTTTTTCAGGCCTTCAGCGCCTGTTCCACTTCAAAGCGGTTAGTCACCTTGCTGTCAATTTTAACGTAAACGCTGCGCTCTTCCGGAACAACCAGCACCTCGCTCACCCCCGCCGTCGTTTCCAGACGCTGTTTTAAGGCGTCGCTAACCTCTACGTCATCCGGAATTTCTACCCGCAGGCTACTCACGTAGCGTGGCTCTTTCATGGTGCTGGCCACAAACAGCCAGACCATCGCCAGCAGCGCGCCCGTCAGGAATACGGTTTGCGAATCAAACAGGCCGTCTACCCAGCCTCCCAGAGAGCCGCCTATCGCCACGCCGAGAAACTGGCTGGTGGAATAAATGCCCATCGCGGTGCCTTTGTATCCTGCCGGAGACTCTTTGCTGATAAGCGACGGCAGCAGGGCTTCCATCAGGTTAAACGCCAGGAAGAATAGCTGTACGCCTGCGATCAGCTCCCAGAAGTGCGGGCCGGAGCCCCACAAAACAATCTCGGCAATCAGCAGTAACGCGACGCAGCCCACGAAGACGCGCTTCATCCTGCGCTTCACTTCGGCGTAAATTATGAACGGCACGACGGAAACAAACGAGATGAGCATGGTCACCAGATAAATTTTCCAGTGCTCAGCCGCCGGAAATCCCGCAGCGGCAAGCTGGCCGGGCAGGGCGACAAAGGTCGACATCAGCAGAATGTGCAGGCACATGATGCCGAAGTTGAGCTTAAGCAGGCGCGGCTCGGCGATGACTTTGCTGAAGCAGCCTTTGACCATCCCGGACTCGCGGTTGAGGACGTGGTTTTTACTGTCCGGCACGACCCACAGCGTAAGCGCGATCCCGACGGTCGCCAGGACGGCAATCATCCAGAACAGGGCGTGCAGGCCGAGCGCATGGGTAATAATCGGACCAAGCACCATGGCGATGGCGAAGGTGACACCGAAGCTGACGCCAATAAACGCCATCGCTTTGGTGCGGTTTTGCTCGCGGGTCAGGTCTGACAGAAGCGCCATCACGGCGGCAGCAATGGCCCCGGAACCCTGCAGGGCGCGTCCAAGAATAATGCCCCAGATGGAGTGGGAGAGGGCGGCTATGACGCTGCCGAGCACAAATACCAGCAGCCCGCCGACGATCAGCGGCTTACGGCCCACGCGGTCGGAGAGCAGACCAAAGGGGATCTGGAAAATGGCCTGCGCCAGGCCGTAGATACCGATCGCCAGGCCAATCAGCGCTTCGCTGGCACCCTGCAACGCCATACCGTACGTGGTCAGAACAGGCAGGACCATAAACATGCCAAGCATCCGCAGCGAGAAAACAGTCCCTAAACCCCATGTCGCGCGCAGCTCGACTGGCGTCATTTTATAATCGTTCATTACCACCTCAGTTCAAAAGCAGGCCATAGTGTAGTGCGGGGAAGGGGCGGGGTAAATAAAGGGTTATTTAACAAATATTACATGCGTAACTAATAGATTTCATGAATAAAAAAGGGTGCCGAAGCACCCCTTTATGTCCTTGCTATGGCTTACCAGACGTAAGTCAGCAGGTTTTGTGAATCCGGCACCATAAAGTCTACGGACATCATCACGGACAGCGAGGTGATGGCGACAATCGAGAACACAAACAGCTTACGTGCCCAGACTTTGTCATCCTCCACTTTGTAGCCGCGCAGGGCCATGCCGAGCCACCAGACGCTCACCGCAGCCGCTACTACCAGATATTTATATCCGGCGTAACCGCCCAGAGAGAGCATCAGGGTTGCCACGGCAAAGGCGATGATGTACAGCGTGATGTGGTTCTTGGCAACCGAGATACCTTTCACGACCGGCAGAACCGGAATGTTCGCTGCCTGATAATCCTTAAAGCGGAAAATCGCAATGGCGTAGGAGTGCGGCATCTGCCACAGGCTAAAGATAGCCAGCAGGATGAGCGCACCGCTATCGAACTCGTTCGTGACGGCGCAGTAGCCAATCACCGGCGGCGCAGCGCCGGAGAGAGAACCAATCAGCGTGCCGTAGACGGAGTGTCGTTTCATATACAGGCTGTAGACGCCTACATACACCACGAACCCCATCACCCCCAGCCAGCAGGCCAGCGGATTAGCACCAAACCACAGCAGCATAAAGCCAGCAATACCCAGCAAGGTGGCGTACACCAGCGAGACGGAAGGGGCAATCAGGCCTTTAACCAGCACCCGATTTTTGGTCCTTTCCATCTTCTTGTCGATATCCATGTCGATGTAGTTGTTAAATACACAACCGGACGCAACCACCAGTGACACACCGACCAGCGTGTAAATAAAGAGGGTGTAATCAATGCTGCCTTTAGAGGCCAGCAGGAACCCTCCGATTACGGAGATCAGGTTGCCAAAGATGATGCCTGGTTTCGTGACTTGCAGGTATTGCTTAAACATACTCGCCGCTCTTAGTGAACCATCATGTTGTAGTTGAGGTTCCACATAATCCAGATGGAACCGACTACCAGGATAGCGATGATAATCACGGTAAAGATAAAGGCCGTCATGTTCCAGCCTTCATCGGACTTGGTGTTCATGTGCAGGAAGCAAACCAGATGCACCAGAATCTGAACCACCGCGGTTACCAGGATTACGCCCAGGATAACCGGCTTGGATGCAGAACCGCTCATCACCATCCAGAACGGGATCACCGTCAGGATGATCGACAGGATGAAACCTGTCATGTAGGTTTTTACGCTGCCGTGGGAAGCGCCATGATCGTTAGAATGACTCATTACATCGCCCCCATCAGATAGACAACAGAGAACACACAGATCCATACCACGTCAAGGAAGTGCCAGAACAGGCTCAGGCACATGATACGGGTACGGTTAGTACTGGTCAGGCCACGACGGGAGATCTGGAACATCAGCACTGCCATCCAGATCAGACCCGAGGTAACGTGCAGACCGTGGGTACCAACCAGCGCGAAGAACGCTGACAGGAAGCCGCTGCGATCCGGACCGAAACCTTCCGCGATCAGGTGATGGAATTCATAGATTTCCATCCCGATAAATCCAGCACCAAACAGCCAGGTCAACGCCAGCCAGGAGACAACCTGGCTCTTGTTGTTTTTGTACATGGCGATAGCCGCCATGCCGTAGGTGATGGAGCTGAATAACAGCAGTGCGGTTTCAACCAGAACGAACGGCAGCTCAAAAATGTCCTTACCGGTCGGGCCGCCCGCTGTGCCGTTCACCAGAACGGCATAGGTCGCGAACAGACAGCAGAACAGGATGCAGTCGCTCATCAGGTAGATCCAGAAACCGAAGACTTTGTTCGGTCCTGCATCGTGGTGCGCATGTTCATGCGCGTGGGCAGTTGAGTGCGCCAGAGTATCAGTTGCCATTTTTCAGCCCCGCTTTAGAAATCTCGTCGAAATGCTGATTTTCCAGCTTTTCAACTTCACGGACTGGTACGTAGTAGTCCACGTCCTCGTCAAAGCTTTTCACAATCCAGCTGATTACGACGCCAGCGAAGCCAACAATCGCCATCCACCAGATGTGCCAGATCATTGCGAAACCAAATACCGTCGCGAAAGCGGCAATCACGATGCCCGCCGCGCTGTTTTTCGGCATGTGGATCTCTTCGTAATGCTCAGGTTGCTTGTACGCTTCACCTTTTTCCTTCATTTCCCAGAATGCGTCGCGTTCATGGATCTGCGGCACAACGGCGAAGTTATAGAAAGGAGGTGGAGAAGAGGTCGCCCACTCCAGCGTACGGCCACCCCATGGGTCACCGGTCAGGTCACGGTTCTGATCGCGGTCGCGAATAGAAACGTAGAACTGAATCAGCTGAGACGCGATACCGCACGCAATCAGAACCGCACCGCCCGCTGCAACCATCAGCATTGGGTGGAACTGCGGGTCAATCTGCTGGCTCAGACGACGGGTCATACCCATGAAGCCCAGCACGTACAGCGGCATAAACGCCACGAAGAAGCCGATAATCCAGAACCAGAAGGCGCGTTTACCCCAGGTTTCGTTCAGCGTGAAGCCAAACGCCTTAGGCCACCAGTAGGTCACACCCGCGAAGCAGCCGAAAACGACGCCGCCGATGATAACGTTATGGAAGTGCGCAATCAGGAACAGACTGTTGTGCAGTACAAAGTCAGCGCCCGGTACCGCCAGCAGTACGCCGGTCATCCCACCTACGGAGAAGGTAACGATGAAGCCGATAGTCCACAGCATTGCTGAGTGGAACTGAATACGGCCCTGGTACATGGTGAACAGCCAGTTGAAGATCTTCACCCCAGTTGGGATGGCGATGATC
This sequence comes from Enterobacter cloacae complex sp. 2022EL-00788, assembly GCF_026627565.1. Taxonomy (NCBI): domain Bacteria; kingdom Pseudomonadati; phylum Pseudomonadota; class Gammaproteobacteria; order Enterobacterales; family Enterobacteriaceae; genus Enterobacter; species Enterobacter cloacae complex sp. 2022EL-00788. The sequence continues at coordinate 68,018 of NZ_JAPNMC010000002.1, forward strand.
ATCGTGGTGATACCGAAGAAGGCGTTTACGTTCGCGCCCGCACCCATGGTGAAGAAGTGGTGCAGCCAGACGATGAACGACAGAACGGTAATACACACGGTTGCCCACACCAGTGAGGTGTAACCAAACAGGCGTTTACGCGAGAAGGTTGCCGCGATTTCGGAGAAGACACCGAAGACTGGCAGAACCAGGATGTACACTTCCGGGTGACCCCAGGCCCAAATCAGGTTGATGTACATCATCATGTTGCCGCCCATATCATTCGTGAAGAAATGGGTGCCCAGATAACGATCCAGGGTCAGCAGCGCGATGGTGACGGTCAGAATTGGGAACGACGCGATAATCAGTACGTTGGCGCACAGAGATGCCCAGGTAAATACCGGCATCTTGAACATCGTCATACCAGGAGCACGCATCTTCAGGATGGTCACGAAGAAGTTGATACCGGTCAGGGTGGTACCAACACCGGAGAGCTGAAGCGCCCAAATCCAGTAATCGACCCCTACGCCCGGACTGTACTCAATTCCCGAGAGCGGTGGATAAGCCAGCCAGCCGGTCTGAGCAAATTCGCCCACGCCCAGCGACAGGTTAACCAGGATAACGCCAACAACGGTGAACCAGAAGCTCAGGTTGTTCAGGAACGGGAAGGCAACGTCGCGTGCGCCAATTTGCAGCGGAACGACAACGTTCATCAGACCGATAACCAGCGGCATTGCTACGAAGAAGATCATGATAACGCCGTGGGCGGTAAAGATCTGATCGTAGTGGTGCGGCGGCAGGAAACCTGCTTCACCCGCAGAAGCGAGCGCCTGCTGGCTACGCATCATGATCGCATCCGCAAAGCCACGAATTAACATGACGATACCGACGATGCAGTACATGATGCCGAGTTTTTTGTGGTCAACCGAAGTCAGCCACTCATTCCACAGGTAGCTCCACTTACCGAAGTAAGTAATCAGGCCCAGTAGGGCTGCGCCACCAATGATAATTGCAGCAATCGTAACCATGATAATGGGTTCATGGTACGGCACCGCATCCAATGTCAATTTTCCGAACATTTTCTTCCTCGGCCCCTTAGTGAGCGGTTTCCGCGTGGCTCATGTCCATGCCTTCCATACCCTGGTGCGTGTTGTGCTCGCCTTCAGGCTGGGTCATGTCCATGCTCATACCGTGGTCCATAAATTTGCCAATAACGTCTTTAAACAAATTCGGTTTCACGTTAGAGAAGTACTCCACCTTGTTGTATTCGCTAGGTGCAGCCACTTTTTCGAACGCCGCCATGTCAGACATGGTGTTGGTAGACTGCTTCGCTTTTGCAACCCACTGGTCGAAAGTCGCGCGGTCTGGCGTAGCGATAGCTTTAAACTTCATACCCGAGAAGCCCGGGCCACTATAGCTGGCGGAGATACCGTCGTAGGTGCCTGCTTCATTCGCGATCAGGTGCAGGTTAGTCTGCATACCGGCCATCGCGTAAATCTGGCTGCCCAGACGTGGGATGAAGAAGGAGTTCATTACGGAGTTGGAGGTCACTTTGAACTGAACCGGAGTGTTCGCCGGGAAGGCGATTTCATTCACGGTAGCAATGCCCTGCTCTGGGTAGATGAAGAACCATTTCCAGTCCATGGAGACCACTTCAATGGTAATCGGTTTTTCATCGTGAACCAGCGGTTTGCTCGGCTCAAGTGCGTGAGTGGTTTTCCAGGTCAGTACGGCAAGGAACAGGATGATCAGAATAGGTACCGTCCAGACCACAGCTTCCACTTTATTGGAGTGTGACCAGTTAGGGCTATACTTCGCATCTTTATTGCTCGCACGATACTTCCAGGCGAAACCAACAGCCATCAAGATGGCAGGAATAACCACAATCAACATCAGGCCAAAAGCCGTCAGTATCAATGAACGTTGTTCCAGTCCAATCTGTCCTTTGGGGTCTAGTAGTGCAGAATCGCAGCCACTGAGTAATACAGTGCCTGCGAATAATGACAACCATCCCAAACTTTTATTGTATTTCCTGAGTCTCATTTAACGACCTCAATTCCACGGGAGTCTGGTGGCGTTTAAAGTGTGGGGGCATTTTACGGGAAGGTTACATTACTGTAAACATCATTAGCCCTGTGTCAGGAAGGTGTTACTGGGTTCTGCCGCACATGTCACATGTGTTGCAAATTATGTCGCATTTTTGGAGGAAAGCCGCACAGCGTGGGCGTTATAACGAAAGGCCGCTTTAGCCTACCCCAAATGGGGCAATTGGTATAACCATTGCTAAAAATATACAAATAATTAACAATTAATTATCAATAAAAAGACAAATAAAAAACGAAAATACAATCTTTCGAAAGCTGAATCGTTTAACGGAAAATAGCGTAGCGAATTAAGCTCCAATAATTTCCGAATGCTATCCCGCACAAAACAACAAATATTTTTTTTATCCGATGGCGGTTATTTCACCGTTATAATTTCGCACGGTTATTACAACGGGAAATAACCTTTCGCTTTTTGCTTCAGGTCATCTGCGTTTTCCGCAAGGACATGAAATCCAGCGTTCCGCCTGTCAGGATACCTGCAACGGCGAGAAGCACGCCTGCATCAAGCAGCACGGTTTCATAGGGCAGCGATAGCCCGGTGGTGGCGTTAATAATGAGCACCACGAGCCACAGAACCAGCGCAACGCAGCCCACCATCAGCAGGCGGAGGGCAAACCGATAGGCGGCATGGTATTCCGTGCGCGGCATGAAGTGTTCCGTGCGCTGGGTATATTCCAGCGTCTGGCGACAGACCAGCAGCAATAAAATCCCCGGCACGGCGGCCACCACCGAGAAGAGATAAAATGTCGGCCAGCCGTGGGCTTCAACAAACCAGCCCGCGACGGGACCTACGTACACGCGCCCGACGGCGGAGAGGGCAGAGAGCAGGGCAAACTGGGTGGCGGAAAATGACTTATTGCACAGCGTCATCAGCAGTGCAACAAATGCTGCCGTGCCCATACCCCCACACAGGTTCTCAAAGAATACGGCCGTCGCCATGCTGATCATATGCTTGTCGGTAATCGACAGCAGCCAGTAACCGGCATTCGATGCGCCCTGAAGAATGCCGAAGATCAGCAGCGCACGGAACAGCGTCAGGCGCTGCATCAGTACGCCGCCGTACAGAGCGCCGACGATCGTGGCAAACAGCCCCAGCGTTTTGTTGACCACGCCGACTTCCCCCGCATCAAACCCGACACCGCGGATCAGGAAGGTTGTCGTCAGGCTCATGGCAAAGGCATCGCCGAGCTTATAAAGGACAATAAGCAGCAGGATCAGCCAGGCATTATTACGGCCAAAGAAATCGCGCAGCGGTTCTGCCACGGCCTGCTCCAGCGAGCGCGGAACCGGAATGACCTCGCTCGGTTCTGGTGCGAAGAGGGTGGCAATAATGCAGGGGATCAGCAGGGCCGCCATTAGCCAGTACATACCCTGCCAGCCGAGATAGCGGTCGGCGAGCCACAGCGCCAGCCCGCCGGAGACAAGCATACCGAGACGATAGCCGAGCACGCTGATCGCCGCGCCAGCACCGCGTTCTTCCGCAGGCAGGACGTCCGTTTTCCAGGCGTCAAAAACAATGTCCTGGGAGGCGGAACAAAAGGCGATAACTACCGCAAGCGCGGCCATCCAGCGGAGCTGCGTTGACGGCTCAAGGAAGCCCATGGCGGCAATCGCCAGCAGCAGCAGCACCTGCGTCATCACTAACCAGCCGCGACGCCGCCCGAGGAACGGCGGGGTATAGCGGTCCATGACCGGCGACCAGAGGAATTTAAAGACGTAGGCCTGGCCCACGAGCGAGAAGAAGCCGATGGTTTTCAGGTCGATGTTCTCGACCGTCATCCACGCCTGCAGCGTGCCGGAGGTGAGCGCAAGCGGTAAACCGGAGGCGAAACCAAGGATCAGCAGAATAGCTGATTTCGGTTGCTGGAAAATGCGTAAGTAGTGACTGGACATGTTCTTATGAACTGACCCGGTGAAGCACCGGGCCAGTCAGCAGGATTAACGAGCGTTCTGCTTGATGAATTCGTGAATGCTGGTGTCCTGTGCCATATCGGCAATGGTGTCAGTCAGCACGCTGTTAACCGCGTCAGCGATATTTTTGTTGGAGGCCTGGAACGCGCCCTCAACGGAATAGCTCGCACGGTAGTTTTTGTTCATCTTATTGCCGTTCTTCGCGGTCGCGATGATGGCGATATCGGCTTTGGTTGCGATGTTGTAGCGAACGTTGCCCTGGGACACGTCAGCGTACAGATTGTTCACGATGATTTGCAGGTCAACCGCGCCGCTTGGGCCAATCATGTAGCCGCGGGAGGTCATCTGCTTCTCCAGCACTTCCTGTAACAGGAAACGCAGGTCGCGGGATGCGGTCAGGGTGACCTGCTGGTTGTCGCGAGTGACTTTCGCCAGCGCCTGGTCCTGACGCTGATCGGCGCCGTTAATGCTGACCGTTACGCCCATCAGGCTTGGATCCTGCTGAGGCAGGGTAATTTTTGGGGAAACATCAATGGTCGTCGGCGGGGTTGCACAGCCGGCGAGCATAAAGAGCGCTACCAACGGAAAGAAGAGTTTTTTTAACATTTTCGGGTTCTCAACGAATCGTAAGCAAATAGAGAAAAATTGCCGCCATCATAACATCGCCAACGGCCAGGGGAAGTGGTCAACGCATGTAAATTCATCGCCTTGTCTGAAAACTGACCAGCTTTCCGCTTTTCTCCACGCATGAGTGACAAAACGTATGAGTCTCATAGTGAACTTCATTCGTTTGAATGAGAAAATCGGACGAAAGCTAAATATTTGTTGTCTTGTTGTAATGGAACCGGTAAAAGCGGCTAATATTTAAAGGGATGGGTGACATCTTAGCGTTGTCGGAGGAGTGATTTCATGATGATACGTGAGCAGATAGAAGAAAAATTAAGGGCAGCGTTCAACCCTGTGTTTCTCGAAGTTGTCGACGAAAGCTATCGTCATAACGTGCCGGCAGGTTCTGAAAGCCACTTCAAAGTGGTTCTGGTCAGCGATCGCTTCATGGGAGAACGTTTCCTGAACCGACACCGCCTGATCTACAGCACCTTGACGGAAGAACTCTCCACAACCGTACATGCGCTTGCTCTGCATACCTACACCATTAAGGAATGGGAAGGGCTGCAGGATACGGTATTCGCATCACCGCCTTGTCGTGGTGCAGGCACCATCGCCTGATAAATCGGATTTGCAACCGCCGGAGTTTTTCCAGTATGTTGCTTACAGATTTCCTCAAAACGGCCTTCGGGCCGTTTTGTTTTGTCTGAGTTTTGAGCGGATGGCGCGATTTTAAGGCTAAAAATAGCCTTAAAGTGTGAAAAAAGCCGCAGCAACATGCTCCAACCGTTCTCGACTCACCTAAGTGATGCCGCTATAATGCCGCGTCTTAATGAATGTCTTCGGGATGATTCTGGCGACAGGGAATGTGAATCTGCACATAAGAGAGCATCCCGGTATAACAGACAGATTCAGAGTTGACCGAGCACTGTGATTTTTTTGAGGTAACAAGATGCAAGTTTCAGTTGAAACCACTCAAGGCCTTGGCCGCCGTGTAACGATTACTATCGCTGCTGACAGCATCGAAACTGCTGTGAAAAGCGAGCTGGTCAACGTAGCAAAGAAAGTACGTATTGACGGCTTCCGTAAGGGCAAAGTACCAATGAATGTTGTTGCTCAGCGTTATGGCGCTTCCGTGCGTCAGGATGTGCTGGGTGAACTGATGAGCCGCAACTTTATCGACGCGATCATCAAAGAAAAAATCAATCCAGCTGGCGCGCCAAACTACGTGCCGGGCGAATACAAAATGGGCGAAGACTTCACCTACTCCGTAGAGTTCGAAGTGTACCCGGAAGTTGAGCTGAAAGGTCTGGAATCTATCGAAGTTGAAAAACCGATCGTTTCCGTAACTGACGAAGACGTTGACGGCATGCTGGATACCCTGCGCAAGCAGCAGGCGAACTGGAAAGAGAAAGAAGGTGCAGTTGACGCAGAAGACCGCGTAACTATCGACTTTACCGGTTCCGTAGACGGCGAAGAGTTCGAAGGCGGTAAAGCGTCTGACTTCGTACTGGCGATGGGCCAGGGTCGTATGATCCCAGGCTTCGAAGACGGTATCAAAGGCCACAAAGCGGGTGAAGAGTTCACTATCGACGTGACCTTCCCAGAAGAATACCACGCTGAAAACCTGAAGGGTAAAGCAGCGAAGTTCGTGATTAACCTGAAGAAAGTGGAAGAGCGCGAACTGCCAGAACTGACGGAAGAATTCATCAAGCGTTTCGGCGTTGAGGATGGTTCTATCGCTGGCCTGCGTACCGAAGTGCGTAAAAACATGGAGCGCGAGCTGAACGGTGCTGTACGTAACCGTGTGAAGTCTCAGGCGATTGACGGTCTGGTGAAAGCGAACGACATCGACGTTCCAGCAGCCCTGATCGACAGCGAAATCGACGTTCTGCGCCGTCAGGCTGCACAGCGTTTCGGTGGCAACCAGCAGCAAGCGATGGAACTGCCACGCGAGCTGTTTGAAGAGCAAGCGAAACGCCGCGTTGTTGTTGGCCTGCTGCTGGGCGAAGTGATTCGCACCCACGAGCTGAAAGCTGACGAAGAGCGTGTGAAGGGCCTGATCGAAGAGATGGCGTCTGCATACGAAGATCCATCAGAAGTGATCGAGTTCTACGGTAAGAACAAAGAGCTGATGGACAACATGCGCAACGTCGCACTGGAAGAGCAGGCTGTTGAAGCGGTACTGGCGAAAGCGAAAGTGACCGAAAAAGCGACCTCTTTCAACGAGCTGATGAACCAGCAGGCGTAATTTCGCCCCAACGGTTTAAAGTTTGAACAAAAAACCCGTTGCCCTCCGGCGACGGGTTTTTTTTATCACAGCTTGAGTCCTGGAAGGGTGCTAAAACGCCTTTTCAGTGTTAGCGTTACAACAAAAGATTGTTATGCTTGAAATAGGGCGTGGCGAACCCCATAAGTATGTAATCGAGATGATTGAGACTGGCTGATAATCCGTCCATAAGGTTACAATCAGTACAGCAGGTGTTTTCAATTTTGAACCAGGAGACGGAAATGTCATACAGTGGCGAACGAGATAACTTTGCACCCCATATGGCGCTGGTGCCGATGGTTATTGAACAGACCTCACGTGGTGAGCGCTCTTTCGATATCTACTCCCGTCTGCTCAAGGAACGCGTTATCTTTCTGACCGGCCAGGTGGAAGACCATATGGCTAACCTGATCGTGGCGCAGATGCTGTTCCTGGAAGCGGAAAACCCGGAAAAAGACATTTACCTGTACATCAACTCGCCAGGCGGTGTTATTACGGCGGGTATGTCTATTTATGACACCATGCAATTCATCAAGCCGGATGTCAGCACCATCTGTATGGGACAGGCGGCATCCATGGGCGCCTTCCTGTTAACCGCAGGGGCGAAAGGCAAGCGCTTCTGCCTGCCAAACTCCCGCGTGATGATTCACCAGCCGCTGGGTGGTTACCAGGGCCAGGCGACGGATATCGAAATCCACGCCCGAGAAATTCTGAAAGTAAAAGCGCGCATGAATGAACTTATGGCGCAGCATACGGGTCAACCTCTTGAGCAGATCGAGCGCGATACCGAGCGCGATCGCTTCCTCTCTGCACCAGAGGCAGTTGAGTACGGCTTAGTCGACTCCATTTTGACCCATCGTAATTGATGCCCGCGACGCGAGTGTGCCGCTATACTAAGGTAGGGCGGCACGTTGCCAGTAAGCAGCTTGCGTCTGAAAATGGCATTTGCGTCGTCATGTGCGGCACATAGAACTTAAAAAGAGGTTTGGACTCATGACAGATAAACGCAAAGATGGTTCGGGCAAACTGCTGTACTGCTCTTTTTGCGGCAAAAGCCAGCATGAAGTGCGTAAACTGATTGCCGGGCCGTCCGTGTATATCTGCGACGAATGCGTCGATTTATGTAACGACATCATTCGCGAAGAGATTAAAGAAGTCGCGCCGCACCGCGAGCGCAGCGCGTTACCAACGCCACACGAAATTCGCCATCATCTGGATGACTACGTCATTGGTCAGGAACAGGCGAAAAAAGTGCTGGCGGTGGCGGTATATAACCACTATAAGCGCCTGCGTAACGGCGATACCAGCAACGGCGTGGAGCTGGGTAAAAGTAACATTCTGCTGATCGGGCCAACCGGCTCCGGTAAAACGCTGCTGGCTGAAACCCTGGCGCGCCTGCTGGATGTGCCGTTTACCATGGCGGATGCCACCACCCTGACCGAAGCCGGTTACGTGGGTGAAGACGTTGAAAACATCATCCAGAAGCTGTTGCAGAAATGCGATTATGACGTGCAGAAGGCCCAGCGCGGGATTGTCTATATTGATGAGATCGACAAGATCTCCCGTAAATCTGACAACCCGTCCATCACCCGTGACGTGTCGGGCGAAGGCGTGCAGCAGGCGCTGCTGAAGCTTATTGAAGGTACGGTCGCGGCTGTTCCACCTCAGGGCGGACGTAAGCATCCGCAGCAGGAGTTCCTGCAGGTTGATACCTCCAAGATCCTGTTTATCTGTGGCGGTGCGTTTGCAGGCCTGGACAAAGTGATTTCTCACCGCGTTGAAACCGGCTCCGGCATTGGTTTTGGCGCGACGGTAAAATCCACGTCTGAAAAACCAAACGAAGGCCAACTGCTGGCTCAGGTGGAACCGGAAGACTTGATCAAGTTCGGTTTGATCCCAGAGTTCATTGGTCGTCTGCCGGTAGTGGCAACCCTGAACGAACTGAGCGAAGACGCGCTGATTCAGATCCTGAAAGAGCCGAAAAATGCGCTGACCAAACAGTATCAGGCGCTGTTCAATCTGGAAGGCGTTGAGCTGGAATTCCGTGACGAAGCGCTGGACGCGATTGCCAAGAAAGCGATGGCGCGTAAAACCGGTGCACGTGGCCTGCGTTCTATCGTCGAAGCAGCCCTGCTCGACACGATGTACGATCTGCCCTCTATGGAAGACGTCGAAAAAGTGGTTATCGACGAGTCCGTAATCGGTGGCCAGACCAAGCCGTTACTGATTTACGGTAAACCGGAAGCGCAGCAGGCATCTGGCGAATAATTCACCAATTCATACAATCAGTTAATCAAAAAGGGGGGATTTTATCTCCCCTTTACTTTTTCCGTATTCGTGGCGTTGAATGTATGGGAAACATCCCCATATACTGGATTACATGTTAATGGTTGTGTGAAGCACAGTTACATGACCAGTTTACCTGGCGGACACTAAACTAAGAGAGAGCTCTATGAATCCTGAGCGTTCTGAACGCATTGAAATCCCCGTATTGCCGTTGCGCGATGTGGTGGTTTATCCGCACATGGTCATACCCTTATTTGTAGGGCGGGAAAAATCTATCCGTTGCCTCGAAGCCGCCATGGATCATGATAAAAAAATCATGTTGGTCGCGCAGAAGGAAGCATCTACGGATGAGCCGGGTGTAAACGATCTTTTCACCGTCGGGACCGTGGCCTCTATTTTGCAAATGCTGAAGCTGCCAGACGGTACCGTCAAGGTACTGGTGGAAGGCCTGCAGCGTGCGCGTATTACCACTCTGTCAGATGATGGCGAGCACTTCTCTGCGAAGGCAGAGTACCTTGATTCACCTGAGCTTGATGAGCGCGAGCAGGAAGTGCTGGTGCGCACCGCGATCAGCCAGTTCGAAGGCTATATCAAGCTGAACAAGAAAATCCCACCAGAAGTGCTGACGTCGCTGAACAGCATCGACGATCCGGCGCGTCTGGCTGACACCATCGCTGCACATATGCCGCTGAAGCTGGCTGACAAACAGTCCGTGCTGGAAATGTCCGACGTTAACGAACGTCTGGAATATCTGATGGCGATGATGGAGTCAGAAATCGATCTGCTGCAGGTTGAGAAGCGCATTCGCAACCGCGTTAAAAAGCAGATGGAAAAATCGCAGCGTGAGTACTATCTGAACGAGCAAATGAAAGCCATTCAGAAAGAGCTCGGCGAGATGGACGACGCTCCGGACGAAAACGAAGCGCTGAAGCGCAAGATCGACGCGGCGAAGATGCCGAAAGAGGCGAAAGAGAAAGCGGAAGCTGAATTGCAGAAGCTGAAAATGATGTCTCCGATGTCGGCAGAAGCAACCGTTGTGCGCGGCTACATTGAGTGGATGGTACAGGTTCCGTGGAACACCCGCAGCAAGGTTAAAAAAGACCTGCGTCAGGCCCAGGAGATCCTGGATACCGACCACTACGGCCTGGAACGCGTGAAAGACCGCATTCTTGAGTACCTCGCGGTACAAAGCCGCGTGAACAAAATTAAAGGCCCAATCCTGTGCCTGGTAGGGCCACCGGGGGTAGGTAAAACGTCTCTGGGCCAGTCCATCGCCAAAGCGACCGGACGTAAGTACATCCGTATGGCGCTGGGCGGCGTACGTGATGAAGCGGAAATCCGCGGCCACCGTCGTACCTATATTGGTTCGATGCCGGGCAAATTGATCCAGAAGATGGCGAAAGTGGGGGTCAAAAACCCGCTGTTCCTGCTCGATGAGATCGACAAAATGTCCTCGGACATGCGTGGCGATCCGGCGTCGGCGCTGCTGGAAGTGCTCGATCCAGAGCAGAACGTCGCGTTCAGCGATCACTATCTGGAAGTGGACTACGACCTCAGCGACGTGATGTTCGTGGCGACCTCGAACTCCATGAACATTCCAGCACCCCTGCTGGACCGTATGGAAGTGATCCGTCTGTCCGGTTATACCGAAGACGAGAAGCTGAACATCGCTAAACAGCACCTGCTGCCGAAGCAGATTGAGCGCAACGCGCTGAAAGCTAACGAGCTGACCGTTGAGGACAGCGCTATTGTTGGCATCATTCGTTACTACACCCGTGAAGCGGGCGTGCGTAGCCTTGAGCGCGAAATCTCAAAACTGTGCCGTAAGGCGGTGAAACAGCTGCTGCTGGATAAGAGCCTGAAACACATTGTGATTAACGGCGATAATCTGCACGCTTATCTGGGCGTTCAGCGCTTCGACTATGGCCGTGCGGACAACGAAAACCGCGTGGGCCAGGTTACTGGTCTGGCATGGACGGAAGTGGGTGGCGATCTGCTGACCATCGAAACCGCCTGCGTACCGGGCAAAGGCAAGCTGACCTACACCGGCTCGCTCGGTGAAGTAATGCAGGAGTCTATTCAGGCTGCGCTGACCGTGGTGCGCGCGCGCGCGGAAAAACTGGGCATCAACCCGGATTTCTACGAGAAACGCGACATCCACGTTCACGTTCCGGAAGGGGCGACGCCTAAAGACGGTCCAAGCGCGGGTATTGCCATGTGTACGGCACTGGTCTCCTGTCTGACAGGTAACCCGGTACGCGCTGATGTGGCAATGACTGGTGAAATCACCCTGCGTGGTCAGGTACTGCCAATCGGTGGGTTAAAAGAAAAACTGTTGGCGGCACACCGTGGTGGGATCAAAACCGTATTGATTCCTTACGAGAATAAACGCGATCTGGAAGAGATTCCGGACAACGTTATTGCCGATCTTCAGATCCATCCGGTGAAGCGCATTGAGGAAGTTCTGACTCTCGCACTGCAAAATGAGCCGTCCGGAATGCAGGTTGTAACCGCAAAATAGTGACCTCGCGCAAAGAGCGTCAATAAAAACAAGGCTGGTAAGTCATTTCGTACTTGCCAGCCTTTTTTTGTATAGCTAATTTAGATTGCTGATTGGGTAAGCCATCAACAACGGGTGTTGTAAGGTCATAGCAGGACTGATATAACTGCTGCGCGGTCGCGCTGTGAAGGATTCAGGTGCGATATAAATTATAAAGAGAGGAAGAGAACAGTGAATAAATCTCAACTGATTGACAAAATTGCTGCGGGTGCTGATATTTCTAAAGCTGCAGCTGGACGTGCTTTAGATGCTTTAATTGCTTCTGTTACTGAATCTCTGCAGGCTGGGGACGACGTTGCACTGGTAGGCTTCGGTACTTTCGCGGTTAAAGAGCGTGCTGCCCGTACTGGCCGCAACCCTCAGACCGGTAAAGAGATCACCATTGCTGCCGCTAAAGTGCCGGGTTTCCGTGCAGGTAAAGCGCTGAAAGACGCAGTAAACTGATTGCTTTCCCGCTTCAGGGAAGCTGAAAAGTACAAGGGCGCATCATTTGATGTGCCTTTTTTGTTTGTCCAGACCTGATTTGTGCGAGTTTATGCGAGTTGTGGGCTGACAATTGCCCTGTTTTCTTGTCACAATACGCCTTTACGCGCGACGGTCAGGATTTTCCGTCAGCGTCAGGTAACCAGTCACCTACAGCGGAGTGTTGTTACACCATGATGGACAGCTTACGCACGGCTGCTAACAGTCTCGTGCTCAAGATTATTTTCGGTATCATTATCGTGTCGTTCATATTGACCGGTGTGAGTAGTTACCTCATCGGCGGTGGCGCGAACTACGCCGCAAAAGTGAATGGCCAGGAAATCAGCCGTGGGCAGTTCGAGAACGCTTTTGCCGGGGAACGTAACCGCATGCAGCAACAGCTGGGCGACCAATACTCTGAACTGGCAGCCAACGAAGGCTATATGAAAAACCTGCGTCAGCAGACGCTGAACCGCCTTATCGACGAAGCGCTGCTGGACCAGTACGCGAAAAGTCTGGGGCTGAGCATCAGCGATGAGCAGGTCAAAAAAGCCATCTTCTCAACGCAGGCTTTCCAGTCTGAAGGCAAGTTCGACAACGCGCGTTATAACAGCATCGTAAACCAGATGGGCATGACGGCTGACCAGTACGCTCAGGCGCTGCGTAACCAGCTGACCACGCAGCAGCTGATCAATGCCGTCGTGGGCACCGATTTCATGCTGAAAGGCGAAACCGAAGAGCTGGCGGCGCTGGTGGCTCAGCAGCGCGTAGTGCGTGAAGCGACGATTGATGTTAACGCGCTGGCGGCGAAGCAGCAGGTCAGCGACGCTGAAGTTAATGCTTACTACGAGCAGAACAAGAACAACTTCGTCTCTCCTGAACAGTTCCGCGTAAGCTACATCAAGCTGGATGCGGCTGCGATGCAGGAAAACGCGACTGACGCGGATATCCAGTCTTACTACGACCAGCATCAGGATCAGTTTACTCAGCCGCAGCGTAACCGCTACAGCGTGATCCAGACCAAAACGGAAGCTGAAGCTAAAGCCGTGCTTGACGAGCTGAACAAGGGCGCGGATTTCGCAACCGTGGCGAAAGCAAAATCCACCGACATCATTTCTGCCAAAAACGGCGGTGATATGGGCTGGCTGGAAGACGCTACCACCCCGGACGAGCTGAAAAATGCGGGCCTGAAAGAAAAAGGCCAGCTGTCTGGCGTGATCAAATCCTCCGTCGGTTTCCTGGTGGCGCGCCTGGACGATATCACGCCTGCGAAAACCAAGCCGCTGGCTGAGGTTCGTGATGATATCGCTGCGAAAGTGAAGCAGGAGAAAGCGCTGGACGCCTTCTATGCCCTTCAGCAGAAAGTAAGCGATGCCGCGAGTAACGACAATGAATCTCTGGCGGGAGCTGAGCAGGCTGCCGGCGTGAAGGCGGTTGAGACTGGCTGGTTCAGCCACGAAAACCTGCCTGAAGAGCTGAACTTCAAGCCGGTTTCAGACGCCATCTTCAATGGTGGTCTGGTGGGCGAGAACGGTACGCCGGGTAGCAACTCAGATATCATCACCGTTGACGGTGACCGTGCGTTCGTTCTGCGCGTCAGCGAGCATAAAGCTGAAGCAGTGAAACCACTGGCGGAAGTGAAAGATCGGATTGTGGCGCTGGTGAAGCACAATAAAGCGGAACAGCAGGCAAAACTGGATGCCGAGGAGATCGTAGCCGAGCTGAAAGCAGGTAAGAGTGATGCGCTGAAAGCGGCTGGCCTGAGCTTTGGCGAGCCGAAAACGCTGAGCCGTACCGGTCAGGATCCTGTCAGCCAGGCGGCGTTTGGTCTTAGCCTGCCGGCGAAGGACAAACCTGTCTTCGGCACCACGACCGATATGCAGGGTAACGTTGTTCTTCTGGCGCTGGACGAAGTGAAGGCCGGCACGCTGCCAGAAGCGCAGAAGAAGGCTATGGTTCAGGGAATTACCCAGAACAATGCCCAGATTGCTTTCGAAGCGATGATGAGCAACCTGCGTAAAGAAGCCAAAATCAAGCTGGGTGATGTGGTCACTCAGGAGCAATAATTACGTGTCTGCTCGCAGATTTTCGTAACGCTCTGCAACAACCAAAGGCCGCTTTCGCGGCCTTTTCCATTTCTGCAATCTGCTGTTTGTCCCGGTTTTTCCTTGCGGCTATCGTGGCGTGGCTGTCAACAAACAAGGAGAAAACAGCATGAAACGTGGAATCAAAGCACTCTTTATTACGCTGGCTATTGCCACCTGCGGGATGAGCGCGGGAGCGCTGGCGGCACCTGCGGCTAAGGCGCAGGCCGTCCAAAACCAGGCGGAGGCAGCGCCCCAGGGAAATGCTAAAGCTAACGCGACGACCAGCCCGAAAGCTGGAGAAGAGGAGGGTACGCGGGTCAGCATCAATACTGGCTCCGCAGAAGAGCTGGCCCGGGCGATGAATGGCGTAGGTCTCAAAAAAGCGCAGGCCATCGTCAGCTATCGCGAAGAGTATGGTCCTTTCAAAACCGTTGACGATCTCAAACAGGTGCCGGGTATGGGAAGCGCGCTGGTTGAGCGCAACCTCGCACACCTGACGTTGTAATCGCGCAATAACTTGCACTGCGGCAAAAATTTGCCAGGATAAAGAGGTCATACCAGTTATGACCTCTGAACCTATAACAACGAAAGGCTATTGCGCTATGCAGACACAAATCAAAGTCCGTGGTTATCACCTCGATGTTTACCAGCACGTTAATAACGCCCGCTACCTTGAATTTCTGGAAGAGGCGCGCTGGGACGGCCTGGAGAACAGCGAAAGCTTTCAGTGGCTGACCGCTCACAACATCGCGTTTGTGGTCGCCAATATCAATATCAACTACCGTCGCCCGGCCGTGCTGGGGGATGTACTTACCGTGACCAGCCAGGTCCAGCAGCTGAATGGAAAAAGCGGTGTACTGAGCCAGGTCGTAACGCTGGAGCCAGAAGGGCAGGTGGTGGCCGATGCGCTAATCACCTTTGTCTGTATCGATCTTAAAACCCAGAAAGCGTTGCCGCTGGAAGGGGAGCTGCGCGAAAAGCTGGAGCTGATGATCGCGTAAATTTTTGTCTTTTATAAAAGACAAAAAGGTTTTTCAGGGATAAAATAATGAACAGGGACTACGTTGTTGAACGCTACCGGACCCGTGACGGAAAAGTGCCGTTTGAGGAGTGGGTGGCAAAAACGAGGCGTAAGGATCCGGAGACCGTTTTACG
The DNA here is from genome assembly GCF_026627565.1 of Enterobacter cloacae complex sp. 2022EL-00788. Lineage (NCBI taxonomy): Bacteria > Pseudomonadati > Pseudomonadota > Gammaproteobacteria > Enterobacterales > Enterobacteriaceae > Enterobacter > Enterobacter cloacae complex sp. 2022EL-00788. The sequence continues at coordinate 83,438 of NZ_JAPNMC010000002.1, forward strand.
AATCCTTATGCGCGTTAACCGTGCAATAAAACGTAATTTTGGCGATTACAAATACCTAAGAGAAGGTGTTTGGGAGATGCGAATTGACTGTGGTCCCGGTTACAGGATCTATTTTGCCGTAGAGCATCGGAATGTCTTATTGTTACTCATCGGTGGCGACAAGAAGCGTCAAAGAGCAGATGTTAAGCAGGCGGTAGAATATCTGAAAGATCATCTATCTCAAGGAAAAACAGATGGGCGCGCCTAAACGAAAATATTCAAGTTCTGTCAGTCATCACGATGCGGTTGTGAAAATGCTTCGCGAGAACCCTTCCTATGCTCAACTGTATCTTCAGATAGCGCTGGAAGAAATTTATGAAGATCAGGGGATCCCTGCCTATCTCATTGCGCTTCGTCAGGTCATTGAGGCCCGTGGCGGCATCGGAGAAATTTCTGCTAAGTCGGGTTTATCACGTCAGCAGCTATACCGTACCTTGTCTGATAACGGCAACCCAACGCTAACAACGCTCATGAAAGTGACGCGTGCTGCCGGCGTTAAACTGTTCGACAGCACGGTGAAGTAACTTATTTCAGCCCGGTTTTTTTCTGCATTGCGGCCATTACGCCCGCTTTATCCGCCAGATAGTGATTCAGCCCGTTTGCGCGCAGGTTGCAGGCGGCGCACTGACCGCAGCCATCCCCTTTAATACCGTTGTAGCAGGTGAGGGTGTCGTTGCGAACCACGTCCAGCTTGCCCCAGTAGTCGGCCAGCGCCCAGGTTTCTGCTTTATCCAGCCACATCAGCGGCGTTTCGAAGCGGGTCTCTTTTGCCATTCCCAGATCCACGGCGTGGTTTAACGCTTTGACAAATTCGTCCCGGCAGTCCGGGTAGCCAGAGAAGTCGGTTTCGCACACGCCCGTAATGACCGCTTCGGCCTTTACCTGATAAGCGTATATTGCCGTCAGGATCAGGAAGAGAATGTTGCGGCCCGGTACGAAGGTGTTCGGAATGCCGCTGGCGTCCGGTTCGTAATCTGGAACCGGAATACTGTCGCGGGTCAGGCTGCTAACGGCCAGTTCGTTCAGCAGCGTCACGTCCAGCACCTTGTGCGCGCGGGCCCCCAGTTTCAGGGCCAGTTCACGGGCAACGTCGATTTCAGCACGATGACGCTGACCATAATCAAAAGTGACGCAGTGAACTTCATCATACTGGTGAAGCGCCTGAATCAGGCAGGTTGTGGAATCTTGTCCTCCGCTGAACACGACGACGGCACGTTTCATAAATCATCTCGACAGTTACGGTAAAAGCGTCATGTTAACGCCTGGCTAAAGCGACGACCAGCTTCTTCACGCTTTGGGGGCCGGAAGCCAGGCTTCGGTGAAGTCAAACCAGCCACGGGTGTTAAGACGGATACCGTTCACGCCCGGCGGGGCGCTGATTTGATACTGGTAGTTAAACAGCGGCGTCAGGACGGCATTTTCCATCAACCGGCTGAAAATAGCCTGCAGGCCCGCGTGTCGGTCGCGATCGCTGGCCTGCGTTTGCACCGCGTCCAGCGTGGCCTGCAAGTGGGCGTATGCCGGTGCGCTCAGCAGATGCGGCCAGAGCGCATCGCAGCGGAGCCATTGCTCAAGCGTATACTCCGGCGCTTCGCCAATCAGCCTGTCTCCCATCATGATGTCTGCATCGGCAAGCTGCTGACATCCGTCCCACGTCTTGGCGTCGTGGAAGATGACGGTCAGTTCACAGCCCTGTAGCGCAAGGTAGGCCTTAAGCTGGCTGGCCATCGTGTGAAGCTCAACCGGCAGGTGGTAGACCAGCGTCAATGACTCCGGCAGCGCAACGTCCGTTAAATCAGGCCATTGCGGGATCGCCCAGCCGGGAAGCAGTTCCCCGGTAGGGGTAATAAGCCCTTCGTTCAGCGGAAGCGTGCGCAGAAGCCGGGAGAGATGAATGATGTTGATAAGCCGCTTCGCCTGTAGCTCGCTCAGACGGGGGCTCTGCTTCAGCGTGAGGTAACAGAAGCCCAGACTGGTGCTGTTGCTGACCAGCCGCAGGCTTTCCAGCTCATCGGCTTCGCCTATGGCGATTTGCACCGGGTGGCGACAGCTGGTGCCCAGACTGTAGTCAAAAAGCTGGGGGGTGATCCAGTACTCGATAGCCTTGAGCAGCGGATGGCTCAGGTGATACTGCTCGTGACTTTCCAGGCGCACCAGTTCAGGCTCAAAAACGCTCAGACGGAAGGGACCGCTGCCGACACCGGGAATATCGGGATGCGCCAGACGGCTACAGTAGGTTGCCAGCCTGTGCGCCAGCCAGTAGTCCGGCTGATGCAGAATAAACGTCAGGCACTGGGGATGCGTGGTTTCGATACGCAAGACGCTCTGGAAAAGCGTGCGCATGACGGGCTGTGCCAGCAGCGCCGTCAGGCTTCGCTGGAGCTGCGCCGTCGCGATTTTATCGCCGTTATGCCAGTGCAGGGTGGAGCGGATGTAAAAATGCCAGCGCAGGCCGTCAGGAGAAACGTCCCAGTGATGCGCCAGATCGCCCGCGGGCTCGCTGCAGTTACCGTTAAAACGCGTTAAGCCCGAGAACACCTGTCCCGCCAGATGCTGCTCGGCACGGCCGGGTAAAAACCCCGGATGAAGCGGCTCCAGCGAGCGATAGTAGGGGATACGCAGCGTCGGCGTATCATTTTGCCACTGCCCCCCCAGATACGGATGCAGCAGCGAGCGCAAATCTTCAGGCGCAAGCTGAGCCAGCTCCAGCACGTTGTGCTGCTGTCCGCTTTTAAGCGCATCTTCCATCATGGTATTACGCAGCGAATCCGGGGTCACGTGAAAGGTTAGCTCTCCGCGCTTCCCTCGTCCGGACCGGGCGTGCCAGCTCAGCCAGCCCGCGTCCTGCGCCTGGCGCAGCAGGGTGCGAACGTGTCGCTCGCTGCAAAAGCAGCGGCTGGCAAGCTCGCTGATGGTCACCTGCTGCGGAGCGCCAGCGGAAGGTTGCCACAGGCGTTGATACTGGTTAAGACGGTTGAGCTGGCGCATGATAAACCCGGAACAATAATTATCATCTATTCACTATTACTTCCGTATATCCCACGCAATACTGATGCACAAGTTAACCGCATCACATTTCGGGAGTATTCATGGCTCGGCTCGCTGCATTTGATATGGACGGCACGCTGTTAATGCCGGATCACCGTTTGGGGGAGAAAACCCTGAGCACGCTTAAGCGCCTGCGCGAGCGTGACGTTACCCTGACGTTTGCTACCGGTCGCCACGTGCTGGAGATGCGCCATCTGCTGGGAGCCTTTTCCCTGAACGCGTTTTTGATAACCGGTAACGGGACGAGGATCCACGCCGTCAACGGTGACGTGCTGCACCGTCAGGATCTTGATCCGGAAGTGGCGGATATTGTCCTGCATAGCTCATGGGATACGCGGGCCAGCGTGCACGTATTTAACGACGAGGGCTGGTTTACCGGACGCGACATTCCGGACCTGCTGCACGCTCATGTTTATAGCGGCTTCAGGTATCAGCTTATCGATCTGCGCCGGATCCCGGCATATAAGGTGACCAAGATCTGCTTCTGCGGCGATCATGACGATCTCTGCCGCCTGCGCATTCAGCTGAACGAGGCGCTGGGCGTCCGGGCGCATCTGACTTTCTCAGCGGTGGATTGTCTCGAAGTGCTGCCGGTGGGCTGTAACAAAGGTTCCGCGCTTGCGGTTCTGAGCGACCATCTCGGGCTGACGATGCAGGACTGTATGGCGTTTGGCGACGCCATGAACGACCACGAGATGCTGAGCAGCGTTGGCCGTGGTTTGATCATGGGGAACGCGATGCCGCAGCTTATTGCCGCGCTCCCCCATCTTCCGGTTATCGGACACTGCCGTAACGAAGCGGTGTCCCATTTTTTGACGCATTGGCTGGACAATAACAACCTCCCTTATTCCCCCGAATAGCGAGACCCTTCCAGCAAGCCAGGCTTCGGCCTGGCTTTTTTTATTTCACCAGCTGCGCAATCTGCGCTTTCCACGGTTCAACGTCGCCAATATTGGCCTGCACCCAGTCTGCATTGTAGTAGGTGTCGAGGTAGCGCTCCCCGCTGTCGCACAGCAGCGTAACGATGGAGCCGGTACGGCCTTCTTCGCGCATCCGCGCGGCCAGCTGTAGCGCGCCCCACATATTGGTGCCGGTAGAGGCCCCGACCTTGCGGCCAAGCTGTGTTTCCAGCCAGTGCGCCGTTGCGACGCTGGCGGCGTCCGGGACGCGGAGCATCTCATCCACCACGTCCGGAATGAACGAGGGTTCGACGCGCGGGCGACCAATCCCTTCGATCTTGCTGCCCACCGGGCTGCGCAGGCTGGCGTCGCGTGATTGCCAGTAGTCGAGGAATACCGAGTTCTGCGGATCAACGACCATCAGCTGCGTATCATAACCCTGGCAGCGGATATAACGCCCGATGGTGGCGGAGGTGCCGCCCGTGCCCGCGCTCATGACGATGTAAGCGGGAACGGGGTGCGGCTCGTGGGTCATCTGACGGAAAATGCTGTCCGCGATGTTGTTATTGCCGCGCCAGTCGGTGGCGCGCTCGGCGAAGGTGAACTGGTCCATATAGTGGCCGTTCAGCTCGCGGGCCAGCATTTCGGAGGCGGCATAGATTTCGCAGGCGCTTTCCACAAAGTGGCAGCGCCCGCCGTAAAATTCGATCTGTTCTACCTTACGCTTTGCCGTGCAGGAAGGCATGACGGCGATGAACGGCAGGCCCAGCAGGCGGGCAAAGTAGGCTTCGGAAACGGCCGTTGAACCGGACGAGGATTCAATAATCGTGGTGCCCTCTTTAATCCAGCCGTTACATAAGCCGTATAAAAAGAGTGAACGCGCCAGGCGATGCTTCAGGCTGCCGGTAGGATGGGTACTTTCATCCTTCAGGTAAAGCTGAATACCGGGAAATCCGGGCAGAGGCAGGCGGATTAAGTGGGTATCTGCCGAGCGCTGATAGTCGGCGTTTATTTCGCTGATGGCATGTTTAACCCAGGTGCTATTCATCGTGATTATCCGTTTGTCATTTTGTGCCCAGCATAGCGAAAAGCACAGAAAAAATTGTTGCTATCTGGCCTTTAAAATAGAATGAAGGGAGAAAAATTTTCTCTGCGAGGTGGACATGCTAGATAAAATTGACCGCAAGCTGCTTTCATTGCTGCAAAACGACTGCACCCTCTCTTTGCAGGCGCTGGCAGATGCCGTTAATCTGACCACCACCCCGTGCTGGAAGCGCCTCAAAAAGCTGGAAGATGATGGCATTCTGCTGGGACGCGTGGCGCTGCTGGATCCTGAAAAACTGGGGCTTGGGCTGACCGCCTTCGTCCTGATAAAAACGCAGCATCACAGCAGCGAATGGTACTGTCGTTTTGTCACGCAGGTATCCGAAATGCCGGAAGTGCTCGGCTTCTGGCGGATGGCGGGGGAATATGACTACCTGATGCGCGTTCAGGTGGCGGACATGAAGCGCTACGATGATTTTTACAAGCGGCTGGTCAACAGCGTACCGGGCTTGTCCGATGTCACCTCCAGCTTTGCTATGGAACAGATTAAATACACCACAGCATTACCCATTGAATAACTTCGTAAAATACCTTCAGGAAAATACCGCGTGCGATTATTTGCCCAATTAAGCTGGTACTTTCGTCGGGAGTGGCAACGCTACCTCGGCGCGGTGGCCCTGCTTATTATCATTGCCGTCCTGCAGCTGATCCCGCCAAAAGTGGTGGGATACGTCGTCGATGGCGTTACGGAACAACATTACACCGCCGCACGGGTGATGATGTGGGTCGGTACGCTGGTGCTGACGGCCGTGGTGGTTTACCTGCTGCGCTACGTCTGGCGCGTGCTGCTGTTCGGCGCGTCCTACCAGCTCGCCGTTGAGCTGCGCGAAGATTTCTATCGTCAGCTGAGCCGCCAGCACCCCGAATTTTATCTGCGTCACCGTACCGGAGACCTTATTGCCCGCGCCACGAATGACGTGGACCGCGTGGTGTTTGCCGCCGGAGAAGGGGTGTTAACGCTGGTGGATTCACTGGTGATGGGCTGTGCGGTACTGATTGTAATGTCTACCCAGATCAGCTGGGAGCTTACTTTGCTGGCGCTGCTGCCGATGCCGCTGATGGCGCTGGCGATTAACCGCTACGGCGAACAGCTTCATGAACGCTTTAAGCTGGCGCAGGCGGCGTTTTCATCGCTCAACGATCGCACCCAGGAGAGTATGACCAGCATCCGCATGATCAAGGCGTTTGGTCTGGAAGACCGGCAGTCGGCGCTGTTTGCCGCAGACGCCGCCGACACCGGCGCGAAAAACATGCGCGTGGCGCGCATCGATGCCCGTTTCGATCCGACAATCTACGTAGCGATTGGCATGGCGAACCTGCTGGCGGTGGGTGGCGGCAGCTGGATGGTCGTGCGAGGCACCATGACCCTCGGGCAGTTAACCAGCTTTGCGATGTACCTCGGGCTGATGATCTGGCCGATGCTGGCGCTGGCCTGGATGTTTAACATCGTTGAGCGCGGGAGCGCCGCCTACAGCCGCATACGCGCCATGCTGGCAGAGGTGCCGGTGGTGAACGATGGCAGCGAGCCGGTGCCGGAAGGGCCGGGGGTGCTGAAGGCCAATATCCGCGCCTTTATCTATCCGCAAACGGAGCAGCCGGTGCTCGAAAACGTCAGCTTCACGCTGCAGCCCGGTCAGATGCTGGGCATCTGCGGCCCGACGGGGGCCGGTAAAAGCACGATCCTGTCGCTTATTCAGCGCCATTTTGACGTGAGCGAAGGCGATATTCGCTTCCACGATGTCCCGCTGCCGCGGCTGCTGCTGGACGACTGGCGCAGCCGCCTGGCGGTCGTCAGCCAGACGCCGTTCCTGTTTTCCGACACGATTGCCAATAACATCGCGCTCGGGTGCCCAACGGCCACCCGGCAGGAGATCGAGCATGTTGCGCGCCTGGCCAGCGTTCACGAGGATATTTTGCGCCTGCCGCAGGGCTACGATACGGAGGTCGGAGAGCGGGGCGTGATGCTCTCCGGCGGACAAAAGCAGCGCATCTCCATTGCCCGCGCGCTGCTGCTGGACGCTGAGATCCTGATTCTGGATGACGCGCTGTCGGCGGTTGACGGGCGTACCGAGCATCAAATTCTGCATAACCTTCGCCAGTGGGGGGAGGGGCGCACGGTCATCATCAGCGCGCACCGTCTGTCGGCGCTTACCGAAGCTAGCGAAATTCTGGTGCTTCAGCACGGGCATATTGCCCAGCGCGGTCAGCATGACCAGCTCGCAGAGCAGGCCGGCTGGTATCGGGATATGTACCGCTATCAGCAGCTTGAGGCCGCGCTGGATGAGGAGGTCGTCGATGCGTAAGTTTGGAAAGATGTGGCCGACGCTAAAACGTCTGCTGGCCTACGGCTCACCGTGGCGTAAGCCGCTTTCCATCGCCGTGCTGCTGCTGTGGATCGCCGCGATTGCGGAGGTGACCGGCCCGCTGCTTATCAGCTATTTCATCGATAACATGGTGGCGAAGAGCTATTTGCCTCTCGGCCTGGTCGCCGGGCTGGGCGTGGCGTACGTCGGGCTACAGCTGACGGCGGCGGGGCTGCATTACGCGCAGTCACTGCTGTTTAACCGGGCCGCCGTGGGCGTGGTGCAGCAGCTGCGCACGGACGTGATGGATGCCGCGCTGCGCCAGCCGCTGAGCGAGTTTGATACCCAGCCGGTCGGGCAGGTGATTTCGCGCGTCACCAACGACACCGAAGTGATCCGCGACCTGTACGTCACCGTTGTCGCAACGGTACTGCGCAGTGCCGCGCTGATTGGCGCGATGCTGGTGGCGATGTTCAGCCTGGACTGGCGGATGGCGCTGGTGGCAATCACCATTTTCCCGGCGGTCCTGATCGTGATGGTGATTTACCAGCGCTACAGCACGCCGATCGTGCGCCGCGTGCGCGCTTACCTTGCGGATATCAATGATGGCTTCAACGAAGTGATCAACGGCATGAGCGTTATTCAGCAGTTTCGCCAGCAGGCGCGTTTTGGCGAGCGAATGGGGGAAGCCAGCCGCTCGCACTATATGGCGCGGATGCAGACGTTACGTCTGGACGGTTTCCTTTTACGCCCGCTGCTGAGCCTCTTCTCGGCGCTGGTGCTGTGCGGGCTGCTGATGCTGTTCGGCCTGACGACGCGCGGAACCATTGAAGTTGGGGTGTTGTACGCGTTTATCAGCTACCTTGGCCGCCTTAATGAACCACTGATTGAACTCACCACGCAGCAATCGATGCTGCAACAGGCGGTGGTTGCGGGCGAGCGCGTGTTCGAACTGATGGACAGGCCGCGCCAGACTTACGGCAGTGACGAACGCCCGCTGGAAAGCGGATCCATCGCGTTTGATAATGTCTCGTTCGCCTACCGCGACGACCAGCTTGTTTTGCAGGATATCAACCTTAACGTGCCGTCGCGCGGGTTCGTCGCGCTGGTCGGGCACACCGGCAGCGGCAAAAGCACGCTCGCCAGCCTGTTGATGGGCTACTATCCGTTGACGCAGGGGGAGATCCGTCTGGATGGACGTCCGCTTTCGTCGCTTAGCCACGCCGCGTTGCGCAGGGGCGTCGCGATGGTGCAGCAGGATCCGGTGGTGCTTGCCGATACGTTCTACGCCAACGTTACGCTGGGGCGGCCCTTTACCCAGGAGCAGGTCTGGGAAGTGCTGGAAACCGTGCAGCTGGCGGATCTGGCGCGCGGGTTAAGCGAGGGAATCAATACCAGACTGGGTGAACAGGGCAACAACCTGTCCGTCGGGCAAAAGCAGCTTCTGGCGCTGGCGCGCGTGCTGATTGATACGCCGCAGGTGTTAATTCTGGACGAAGCCACCGCCAGCATCGACTCCGGCACCGAGCAGGCGATCCAGCAGGCGCTGGCTGCCGTACGGGATCGCACTACGCTTGTGGTGATCGCCCACCGCCTCTCAACGATCGTCGATGCGGATACTATTCTGGTGCTGCACCGCGGACAGGCCGTTGAGCGGGGAACGCACCGCCAGCTGCTGGAGGCAAAAGGACGCTACTGGCAGATGTATCAGTTGCAGCTGGCAGGCGACGAGCTGGCCGCCAGCGCGCGCGAGGAAGAGTCGCTCAGCGCCTGATGCACCATAACAAGGCAATGCTCTAACAGACTCAACTGTTGGTGCAAAACCGAAACGCGCCATGCACCGTCATGGTGCGTTTTTTTTCGCCTTTCTCCGGGCACCGCGCACCGCGCCGCTTTCCTGCTCGTATTTCATTTCTGGCACACCCTTTGCAATATCCCCTTCGTGTTAGCTGCGGCCATTACCGAATTCTGACAGGAGAGGATTTATGAAGCTGGTTACGGTGGTAATCAAACCATTCAAACTCGAAGACGTGCGTGAAGCGCTGTCTTCCATGGGTATTCAGGGACTGACTGTCACCGAAGTGAAAGGCTTTGGGCGTCAGAAAGGTCATGCCGAGCTTTATCGCGGGGCAGAATACAGCGTTAACTTCCTGCCAAAAGTGAAGATTGACGTGGCGATTGCGGACGATCAGCTCGATGAAGTGATTGATGTCGTAAGCAAAGCGGCCTACACCGGCAAAATTGGCGACGGCAAAATTTTCGTTGCCGAACTTCAGCGCGTCATTCGCATCCGTACCGGCGAATCCGACGAAGCGGCGTTGTAAGTAACTCCTGGCACACAGTGATAGGGATCGAGAAAATGAAGATAGCAACAATCAAAACGGGTCTGGGGTCGCTGGCGCTGCTGCCGGGCCTGGCAATGGCGGCACCTGCCGTGGCAGACAAAGCCGATAACGCCTTTATGATGATCTGCACCGCGCTGGTGCTGTTCATGACTATTCCGGGCATCGCGCTGTTTTACGGCGGCCTGATCCGCGGCAAAAACGTACTCTCCATGCTGACGCAGGTTGCCGTCACGTTCGCGCTGGTGTGCGTGCTGTGGGTGGTTTATGGCTACTCGCTGGCCTTCGGCGAGGGTAATGCCTTCTTCGGCAACGTTAACTGGGCGATGCTGAAAAACATCGAGCTGACCGCGGTGATGGGCAGCTTCTATCAGTATATCCATGTCGCGTTCCAGGGCTCGTTCGCCTGCATCACCGTGGGGCTGATTGTGGGGGCGCTGGCCGAGCGTATTCGCTTCTCTGCGGTACTGATTTTCGTGGTGGTCTGGCTGACCCTCTCCTACATCCCGATCGCGCACATGGTCTGGGGCGGTGGTCTGCTGGCCTCTCATGGCGCGCTGGACTTTGCGGGCGGTACCGTTGTGCATATTAACGCCGCGGTAGCAGGCCTGGTGGGCGCCTACCTGATTGGCAAACGCGTGGGCTTCGGGAAAGAGGCGTTCAAGCCGCACAACCTGCCGATGGTCTTCACCGGTACCGCTATCCTCTACTTTGGCTGGTTCGGCTTTAACGCCGGTTCCGCCAGTGCCGCCAACGAAATCGCCGCGCTGGCCTTCGTGAATACCGTTGTGGCAACGGCTGGCGCAATCCTCTCCTGGGTATTCGGCGAGTGGGCCGTTCGCGGCAAGCCCTCGCTGCTGGGTGCCTGCTCAGGGGCGATTGCCGGCCTTGTGGGTATCACCCCTGCGTGTGGCTACGTGGGCGTCGGCGGCGCGCTGCTGATTGGCATCGTCGCCGGACTGGCAGGGCTGTGGGGCGTTACCGCGCTGAAACGCGTTCTGCGCGTGGACGATCCGTGTGACGTATTCGGCGTGCACGGCGTGTGCGGCATCATCGGTTGCATAATGACAGGCATCTTTGCCGCGCAGTCCCTGGGCGGCGTCGGCTACGCGGAAGGCGTGACCATGATGCATCAGGTGCTGGTACAGCTGGAAAGCATCGCCATTACCGTTGTCTGGTCGGGGGTTGTGGCCTTTATCGGCTACAAGCTGGCGGATATGACCGTCGGGCTGCGCGTGCCGGAAGAGCAGGAGCGCGAAGGTCTGGACGTCAACAGCCACGGTGAGAATGCGTATAACGCATAATAAAAAGCGAAACGGCAACCTTTGGTTGCCGTTTTAGTCTGTATTCACTTACCCGCGGGAGAGGTGAGGGCAACATCATCCCCTGTTACGCATGACCCCTTCCTGAACCGTCGACGCTACCAGCACGCCATCCTGGGTATAAAACTCCCCGCGAACAAACCCGCGGGCGCTGGACGCTGAGGTGCTTTCCACGCTGTAGAGCAACCACTCGTTCATGTCGAACGGGCGGTGGAACCACATGGAGTGGTCGATGGTGGCGACCTGCATCCCTTTTTCCAGGAAACCGACGCCGTGGGGCTGTAGCGCAACCGGCAGGAAGTTGAAATCTGACGCATAGCCCAGCAGGTACTGATGCACGCGCAAATCTGCCGGTACGCTGCCGTTGGCGCGGATCCACACCTGGCGAGCGGGCTCAGCGGTGTGCCCCTTCATGGGGTTATGAAATTCGACGGGGCGGATCTCCAGTGGCTTATCGCACAGAAACTTCTCCTTCACCTGCGGAGGCAGCAGGTGGGCCAGCGCCCGGGCGATGTCGGTTTCCGATTTCAGATCGTCCGGCGACGGGGCAGGGGGCATCGTTTTTTGATGCTCATAACCCGGCTCTGGCGCCTGGAACGAGGCGGTCATGTAAAAGATGGGTTTTCCATGCTGAACGGCGGCGACGCGGCGCGCGCTGAAGCTTTGGCCGTCACGCAGAACCTCCACGTCGTACACAATCGGCTTAGCGCTGTCACCGGGGCGTAAAAAATAACTGTGGAACGAGTGCACCAGTCGGTCTGCCGGAACCGTCTCCTTTGCTGCATAAAGCGCTTGTCCTACGACCTGGCCGCCAAATACCTGGCGTAACCCCAGATCTTCGCTCTGCCCGCGAAAAAGCCCTTCTTCTATTTTTTCCAGGTTCAGTAATGTCAGCAGATTGTTCAGTGCCTGACTCATAGTCGTCCTCAATAAACGCCGTGGCGAAAGATAGGCTGAGTATAACGCAGAAACGATAGTGGTCCGATGGGTGGAATTATCTTAATACCTGGGCAAAATTAGGCATAAATCCGTGATTTGTGCCACACTTGTTTACGTTATGTGAATAAAACGACATCGGATGGGATCGATCCCGCCGGTGCATTGATGATAAGGAGACTTCAATGAAACTCGTGCCTATGCTAAGTGGTGTTGCAATGGCGGTGGCGTTGTCCGCCTGTGCGGATAAGAGTGCCGATGTAGCGGTACCAACGGCGACCCCAAACGGGATTAACACCCTTTCACAGCAAGCTATTCGACAGCCTAACGTGTCCGGTACTATCTGGATCAAACAGAAAGTTGCTCTGCCGCCGGACGCGGTTTTAACGGTCACGTTATCCGATGCGTCTCTGGCGGATGCACCGTCTAAAGTGCTTGCACAGCGTGCAGTTCGTACAGAGGGTAAACAGGCACCGTTCAGCTTCGTACTGCCGTACAACCCGTCTGACGTGCAGCCAAACGCGCGTATCCTCCTGAGCGCGGCGGTAACGATCAACGATAAGCTGGTCTTTATCACCGATACCGTGCAGGAAGCGGTCAACAAAGGCGGCACTAAAATCGACCTGACCCTGGTCCCGGTACAGCAAACTGAAGTGCCTGTTGCAACGCAGACCAATCAGCCGACGCTGCCAACGGCGCCAACGCAGCTGTAATTTCCTCTCGCCCTCTTCATCTTTCTGAAGAGGGCGTCAGTACTCCCAGCGATACCTCTGCATATCAATCCTGCCCGATCCGGTTACCTGCACCCCCTCAGACAGTAAAGCCTGACGCTGACGCTGCAAATCTGGCCCGGTCAGGGAGATTTCTCCATGTCGGTTGACCACCCGATGCCAGGGTAACGTGCTCCCCTCCGGCAGCCGTTTCAGCACACCGCCTACCTGACGCGCCGCGCGTGGAGAACCCGCCAGCCGGGCGACCTCGCCGTAGGTAGTCACGCAGCCTTCGGGGATAGAGGCCACAATCTGCCATACTCGCTGCGGAAAAGTGTCATGTTCGTCCATCGTTACTCCTGAGGAATAATCCGCGAAGGGCAATGGTAAACGAAGATAACGCGGATTGCTTCGCCAGTTTGCGCAATAATCCAGCATCCGGTTGCCGACGGCTTGCAATTGAGGTGCACCATAGGGATAATGCGCCAGCGCGTTGGTTATCAACGCTCTCAATGGGGGCTCTGTTGGTTCTCCCGCAACGCTACTCTGTTCACCAGGTCAGGTCCGGAAGGAAGCAGCCAGGGCAGACGACGTGGGTGCCGGGATGTAGCTGGCAGGGCCCCCACCCATTTGTGCTAAGTGCATGATATCCATCATGTAACCCTGTATGTTCGTGCATTGAAACGGCGGTGATACAACTTTTGTGTATCACTTAGGACGCTAATCAATGTCGCATCTGATGCTTTCCCGTCACGGGATCTGGTACTACCGTAGGGTCTACCTGACACCTCGGAAACGCCGTGAAATTCGTATTTCTCTTAGCACACGTTCCAAGCGTGAAGCTTTGCTCCGTGTGGAGAAATATCTCGCCTCACGACCTTTCCACTGCGTTCCGCAGTCCATCCCGGCACACACTGCAACCCCGTCTGCTTCCTTCCAACAACCACAACAGAAAAAGCCTTTCAAGAGCCTGAAGAGTGAGCTTGATAAGTACACCAGCGCTAAAACAGGAGAGGTTGGTGAACGGGAAATATTGACGATCAACAGATGCATAAATGCATATCTGAATTCTACAAAAGAGCCTTTCAGCAAAAGAAGCGCGGCGGCGTTTGTTGATGGCCTTGAAGGTTCAGCATCCACCAGAAACCGTTACATCAAAAAGAACTCGGCGTTTTTCAAATGGCTTGCAACTCGCACGGATGATGAGATTCGAAACCCATTTGAGGGGATGGGTATTAAGGAAACAACCGCACCAATGGATCGCCGTCCAGCATACACGCTCAACGATCTGAAACGATTGTACATTGCTTTACATGGCGTGAAGGATTGGAAGCGGTGGATCATCTTAATCGGTCGTTATTCTGGTATGAGGCAGAATGAGATTTGCCAGCTTTACCACAATGACGTGATGAAAGTTGACGGGGTTTGGTGTTTCCGCGTTGATAACTTGAATCCAAATCAGACGATAAAAACGGACAGCTCGCGGCGGTTCGTTCCGATACATTCGCAGCTTCTTACGCTTGGCCTGCTTGATTTCATCACTGACAGAAAAGGGCATTTGTTCCCTGAGCTTACCTTGCATCTCGGCAGTTATGGACACTATTTCAGCCGTTGGTTTACGAGGTTCAGAGGCAAGCATAGCCTGCCTGAATATCATTCACTGCGCCACTATGCCGCCACAACATTTAAACAGAATGGCTTCCCTGAACAGTTCGCTTCGCAGGTGCTCGGACATTCGAACGCAACGATCACGTACAACCGATACGGGAAGGGGACTGCTGTTAGGACGCTCGTCGAGTTAATTGAGGTACTCTAAAAGTTATCCGGATAAGCAAATTCACGATGGTTCCAAAGGGGATAAATACGCTTCGAAAATCTTGAGTGCAAATTATAACCCCTTTAAATATAGAGGTTTTGTGATCCGTGTTGTTTTAGCGAGGTTTCCAAAAGTGATAGTCTGGAAATCATGCTAATGCACTATTGATGGGGTAGGATAATTATGCCAAGTCGTAGAATCGCTTACGCATACTACGATCCTGATTGGATTAAAGGCGAGCATACGCTTCTCGCCCTCAAAAGGAATACTGTCGAGCCGCTTGCTTATTCACTGTCTATGAAAGGATATATTTTTTGTCCTTCTTGCTATGAACATATAACTCGAGTGCCTGCCGATCCTGACAAGGGCATGACTACGAATGAAGTTCCGGCCTATTACAAACACCTTAAAGATGATAATGCGCCTTTCTGTAGTTTGAGATGTGGCCCCATTCAGTACAAAAAATATTCATCTCAAGAAGATGCAAAAAAAGCCGTTGAAGATGAAGAGCTTATAGTCATAAGCG
This sequence comes from Enterobacter cloacae complex sp. 2022EL-00788, assembly GCF_026627565.1. NCBI lineage: Bacteria > Pseudomonadati > Pseudomonadota > Gammaproteobacteria > Enterobacterales > Enterobacteriaceae > Enterobacter > Enterobacter cloacae complex sp. 2022EL-00788. The sequence continues at coordinate 98,483 of NZ_JAPNMC010000002.1, forward strand.
GTTTTCTCGAGTCTCGTCCTGATAACAATCCAAGGATCGATTCTGAGGGCAGTGAGGTACCTGTCGATTCTCATTTTGAGAGAAAAAATGGCAAAGAGGTTTCATTGCCTATTTCCCGCCATCATGGTGAGTCTTTCAAGGTTCCGAGCCAAGTAACTAGTGTCCAGTCTTTATGCGTTAATTTCGATCATAATTATTATCGTGAGATTTACCTTGTTGGCGCAGATGGTAAAGCAAAGCGCTACAGATTTTGTGACTCACTAAAAGAAATCAATGACATAACTGAGGGTTCTTCTGATCCAGCATTCTTTTTTGGTACGTTTTGGAAAATTGAGAAGTTTACAGGCCATAGTAATGTCTGGTTAAAGATCAACCAAGGAACATCATTTAGGGATTTCAGAGTACGTATCACTAATGATACAGCTGAAGGGAGAGGATTTTTTAATGATAAAAATCGTGGGAGGATAACTGTTTTTTATAGTCGAGTAGATGAGGTCGGCATGGGGTATATGACACCCCAGTTAGGGTGGGGGGAGGTGGCACTTTTGCCTGCAAAATATGATGATTTTTTAATCAGTGATTATGCGTCATCTCGTAAGGACAATCATTAATTTTCGATTGGTTGTGATGAAATCGACAAGATTATAAGCCCTGCTGAAGCAGGGTTTTTTTATGTGTAAAGTTGACCGATAAGGCGGCTTCGTTCAACCATACGTCAGGCATCTGCGGCGCTGGATTTGTCTTGTGTCGCAGACTGTATCTCACTTTGTGTGACAGATAAAGCAGGTTAACAGACAAAAGAACGGCCGGGACAAAGCCCAGCCATTCTATTTACAGTACGCTACCATAATTTTAAGATGATTTATGCGGTAACAATTCTTGGCGTAATACGACTGCGTTGAAACTCTGAGACTTCCTCAACAACAAAACTCATATGATGGTTGGTATCGTAGCTAATCCACTGGGTCGGGCCACCCTTAATTTCTTCTCTGCTGCAAGCCTCAATTCTCTCATCCCCCCAACTAAAGCCAGCCCCTAAATAGTAAGGAGATTTGACAATGACTCTTGCCAAGTCATACATTTGCGCCCCTTTATTACCTTTTTGCTTAGAGTGACCCCTTGCAACAAAATATTTATTTTCAATGGTATACCTAATTTTCCCGTTAGCATGAATTGCTTTTACACCATCAGCACCTTTGGGATTCCGAATACCATAATCAGCAAAAAGAAATGGTGATTTCATATCAGAATAAATTGCCTTCCAAACATGCATTTCCTTACGTTCAACGAGGTCTGTTGAATCCACTTCCTTTACTGCATCATTTATGATTATTGGGAACGAGCAACCCGCTATCATGATACTAGCAAAGCCAAACTCATCAACGGCGGTAATGAGATGCTGCATATCGGCATGCATTGATACAATAGACTTATGAGTAACATCTCCAAAATCAAACATTACCATCACTTCAGCACCGGAAAGCCCAAGCGAATCCAGAATCTCATGAATCGTATCTGTAAAATAATCTACGTCGTAAGCATCATCTATAGATGTAGAATCAATACGTAAACAGTACATTGTCCCTTCGGGTACAACTAATCCTTTCAAGGCATTTTGATAGTCTAGGATATCCCAACGGTCGAATCCTATAACTGGATGTACAAGTGATCCACTTGAGGCTAATGCTCTGTACATGTAGCTCAAAACATGCTCACCTGTTTCAATGTAGCTATCTGCTTTCCAATCAAAAAAGTCGAAAAATATTGATGATGATGAATTCGCGTTATTGATTCCATCCGCAATTTTAGTAAGAAAATCCTTTTTCATCTGAGATGAGCCGCTTAAGGCCTTAGATTTCTTATCGTTCTCAGTTAATTGGGGAATTTCAAAAAATGGCCAAATTTTTTGCGAGTAAACAGGTTTCAGTCTTTTCAATGCTTCAAACTCACCAGCTTTTGCTCTTAGGATCGGCACGTATGTAGGGTACATGGTTCAGTTCTCCTGAGGTTTCAATTCATGTTTGAAGCGTTTAATATTCTACTTACTTCGCCTTGCCCTATGAGATCAGCAAACAGGCGGTAGTTACCACTTTCACGTCTTATTCTTCCAGCAATGATTGCCGGATTAATCTTCAGTTCCCTAGAAAGACAATCGATGGTTTCTTTAGACGGAGAAGAGTATGCATCACTTCTCTTCCAGACTGCCCTAGGTATAAATGCTTCCCTAGCAAGCCGGTTTGCTTCAGATTCCTGCCTATCGTCAGAAGTAGCATCAATATCATCTAAAAATGTCTCTTCAGAATGAACGTGTTTCCATATATGAGCAACTTCATGGAGTAGTGTGAACCAAAAATTATCGAGACGGTCATGTCTCAATGTCAAACCAACAATCGGCATGCCGTCAATATCCTTTAATGCTGCTCCGTCTATGCGAGTGCCTTTTAAGCTTGGTTCGATAACAACGGCTATTCCATGTTTTTCAAGAAATTCAAGAGCAAGTAAGGGACCTGTTTCGAACCAGCTTAGTTGTGCCAAATCCCTCAAGAAGCTTGTAGAAAAAATTGCTGGGTCAAAGTTCCCAAGCAGATTTTTACGTTCACGCGCTCGCTGCACAACCCTACTAACCCATGCATAAAGTGCATATTTTGTCGAAGGAGAATACGCATCCCCAGAAAGGGTTCTCTTAAATGCGACATTACCTGTTTGCCAGCCAATTTGATTAATAAATCCTTTAATTAGTTCTTCTGTGGATTTTTTTATCGTATCACTGGCTTCAGAAATCCATCCTCTCCCAATCATTTCTTTAATCGGAAACTTAGACCAGTCAACATTATCATCACCTGTTTTGTTCTGATCAGCATTTATACCTATCAACGTATCAGTAGAAATGCCAAGTCCGATTGAAAGTGCTTTTATCATCGGAACAGTCAAAGGTCTTTTCCTTGACAAAATTTCAGAAACTCTACTTCTTGTTCCCAAATAGGGTACAAGATCCACTTGTTTTAACCCTTTCTCGTGCATACGGAACGTAATAGCATCGATTGGATCTGGTGGCTCTATAGGATATTTAGAGTTCTCGTATGCTTCTACAAGTGTGATAAGTAACTCTAACTCCTCATTTTCATCAGTTCCAGGAGACGGCATCATAACTAATAACGAATGTATACGTTCCAAATACTCCTGATGCTGCCTATCTGTTCTAATTACTCTAATATCCATTATCATTACCCTTCACAGAGGTAACAAAAACCAACAACCGATTGAAATCAATGATCGTTTCAACATAAGAAGCACAGCAATCCACCTTAAAAACAAAGGTTTGATCACCAATATTTTCTACTTTGGGAAAGTGCTTTTTCACTTCTTCCTTTGATTTCCAATTGCTTAAACTTAGCTCTGTTGACCACGCATCAATCCAGTTTTTACTGGAAGGCTCATAGCGCTTAAGTTCTTCCAACTTATCTCTTCCGAGTAGCCGCATAGCCATGCACTTTGTTCCTAATCTGGGAACATCATAATGTTCATAATCGACACTGTCAACCTATGTTCCCAAAAATGGAACATGATGACATTTCTTCATCTCAATACCCACATATACCATACTGAGAATAAAAATTCATCAATGTAAAGAGCTACCTACGGACGCAAGAGAAAAATGTGAACACCACATTATGCTCCTACACACATCTCCTCGTTGTTCTCACTGCCGACTCATTGTTGAGTGTCCCTATGAAAATAATCTAATCTTATCGATCGATAAAAATTATCGATAAGATCTAAATAATTCATAAAACTGGTTAAAGTGGGTGCCTGAAATTTTTACTTCACAGCATGAAAGGATGACGGCTTTGACCACTAACCAACTGAAAGACAATAATCTGTACTATCATTTGAAATTGTGTAACGGATTGTCGCGTGAAGACGAGGTGGTCCAGATTTCCGCTCCCGATCTCACGGTAGATGAGATCGAACATGCCCGTCGTTTGGCTCTAGCAGGTAAAATTGAAGCGTTCACACAATTTGTGAACTCTTGCCGGAGCGTGATCAAAAACTATGAGCCGCCAGTGTTCAAGTATACAGGGGAAAATGTGGTCGCTTTATCTTCTTGTACGGAGGTATCTTTAAGGACTGCGGTTAGTCGTCCGTATTATGGTTATGTTAAAAAAGCCGTAAAAGATGAACAGCCAGAAGACCTATTTATAGTCAAAGGCAGTAATACGAACCTCCAACCACTGATTGATGAGGTTGGGCGATCCTACATGGTAGTGGAAAATGTAGCTGAGATGGAGTTTGGTCAAAAGCCATACAAAGCCGTGTCAGCCCCGGTTTTTTTGTGTCTGTCGCATGAGAAAACGGCTTGCCAGTGTATACTTTTGGTGATACAAAATCATTGCCTCACCGCTTTTTAGTGCATTGAAATACATAGGTTTTGTTAGAAAAAGCTTAGCTGGCAGGGCCCCCACCCATTTGTGCTTCCCCAGTCTTTTCTTCAGAATATCCCTGTTATTACTGTGCCTGTTACGGGCTGCGTAATATATCTTTCATTCAATTGAAATAACATTGTCATAAACCTGTAATAATAGACTGTCATTTTATTATCGGGCGTCTTTTTGTTGTTATAAGCAAAAAATATATATCTGGATAAGAATGTTATCTTCGTGTATTAAATAAAACACGTATTCCGAAGGGATGTGACAATCATGGTGACTGCGGTATTAAATGTTAAAATTGATGAAGCGCTAAAAGAAAGACTTCGTCACTATGCGGAAGTAAATAATGAGAATTTAAGCGTGACCACGGAGAAACTGCTGCTGCTGGCATTTGAAGCAGTAGAAGAGGCGGGAGTATCGGAAGAGGATATTGATAATCAGCATACGGAAGAAGAGAGCGTAACTCCATTTACTCCTAAAGAAATCAAAGCACTACGTAAACTTCTGAAGAAGAGAAAATGAAACAACAACTGTCGACTGCCAGTGACTACAACGAGGCCTGCAGCCTGTTGCGTTCCGGCTACGTGAAGCACGTCCGTCTCGGCTGGAATGTAGGAAGCGATGAGTTCTTTAGAATTGCATCTGACTGGTGTGATACTGGTGCAAAAATAAAGAAAGAAGGGGATAATTTTATTATTTCCCTGAAAGGCTTCCCGATCCCTCCTCAACATTAAGCTTGCCGTTATGAAAACTGCTGACTGCATGCGTTACAGTCAGCAGTTTTTATTGTTTCTGTCGAATAATTTACACCAGGCTCCGCTTTACCGGTGGCGTGCTGTTATTTAGGGCAAGCCACAGGGGTTTGATCCGCAGTAATGCCGCTTCAAGTTCGGGCGGGTTGAGCGAGAAGGGCATCCGCAGGTAGCGGTCAAACGCCCCTGAAAGCCCAAAGCGCGTGCCGGTGCCCATGGTGATCCCGATTGATTCCGCACGCGCGGCCAGCTGGGTCGCCAGCGGGCCGGGTAGCTCAATCCAGTATGAAAGCCCGCCTTCCGCCTTATGAAAGCGCCATTCGGGAAAATGTTCCCGCAGCATCTGTCCGCAGCGGTCGCGCCGTTCAGCCAGCATTTTTCGGCGAGCGGGCAGGAACGTCTCTCCGTTTTCGATAAGCCAGAGCGTGGCCAGCTGTTCGAGCACAGGCGAGCCCAGATCCAGCGCGTCGCGCGTCTGGGCGAGCGTGGCGATAGTGCGGGACGAGGCGCGGATCCAGCCGAGGCGTAGCCCGCCCCAGAAGCTTTTTCCAGCGGAACCCAGCGTAATCACGTCCGCCTCCGGGTTAAACGCGGCCACCGGCGGCGGCGGGGGCGCGTCAAACCAGAGATCGACCATGGTTTCATCCACCACCAGCGTGGTGCGGGTTTGCGCGGCGATGTCGGCTAGCGTCTGGCGCGTTGCGGCGTCCATGCAGCGCCCCGTCGGATTATGAAAATCCGGCATCAGATAGGCCAGACGAGGAGCGGTCTGGGCAAGCGTTGCGGCAAAACCATCGGTATCCCAGCCTGTCTCAGGAAGCGAGACGCCCACGGGACGGCAGAGCGCGCCCTGAATAGCGGCTATCGCCAGCGGGTAGCCTGGATGATCTACCACCACGCGATCGCCGGGGCCGGTCAACATGCGTAAGACCAGGGCAAAGCCGCTGACGGCGCCGTTTACCACCATCACTTCGTCTGCCCGGGTTGGCAGTCCACGCGCGGTATAGCGGATGGCGATGGCCTCACGCAGCGCCGGCAGGCCAAGCCTTTCGTACCCCGTCAGCGCCAGATGCGGCGTGATGGCCGCAAGCGCGTGGGTGTAAGCCTGATGGATCTCGGGCCCCGCGTTGAGTGCGGCGGTAGAGAGATCGAGCGCGGCGCTTGCCGTAGAGAGGGTGGGCACGGCGCGGCTGTCTGGCAGGATCACCCGCGAACCGCTGCCGTGACGACTCTCCAGATACCCTTCGTCCCGCAGGTGGGCCAGCGCGCTGCTGATGGTGGTCCGGCTGACGTCAAGCGCGGCTGCCAGCTCCCGCTCGCCGGGCAGACGGGTATACAGCGCCAGCCTGCCGTCGAGAATTAACAGCCGTAGCGCATCGGCCAGCTGGCGCCACAGCGGAGTACGGGAAGCGGCATGCTGCCAGTGGCCTAACAGACGTGCCAGAGACTGGCTCCCAAAACGACGTGATGACATGTGCAGTCCACTATTTGAAAACTGGACATTAATCATAGTGCCATTTTCACCGAAGATGGAAGCCTGGTTCTTCGGAGAAGATGAAATGGTACGTCGTCTGGTACAACTTTATGTCGGCTTAGGCCTCTACGGGCTATCAACCGCCATGTTCATACGCTCGGATCTCGGGGTCGATCCCTGGGACGTGTTTCACCTTGGAGTGGCAATCCAGGCCGGGTTAAGCATCGGCACGGTGATTATTTTGACCGGGGCCGCGGTGCTGCTGCTGTGGATCCCGCTGCGCCAGCGTCCCGGTCTCGGCACCCTCAGCAACGTCATTTGTATCGGCCTGGCGGCAGACGCGTCGATGGCGCTTTTGCCGGAACTTACCTCGATGCCCGTCCGCATTACCCTGCTGGTATCCGGCATCGTGGTGAACGCCATTGCCACCGGGATGTATATCGGCGCGGGGTTTGGCGCAGGCCCGCGCGACGGCCTGATGACCGGCATTCACGCCCGGCTGGGCTGGTCGATTCGCAGCGTGCGCACCGCCATTGAGGTGAGCGTGTTACTCATCGGCTGCCTGCTCGGCGGAGCGTTTGGCGTCGGAACCGTGCTGTATGCGTTAACCATCGGCCCGCTGATCCAGCTCTGTTTGCCGTGGTTTCGCCAGAAGCCACGGGGGCTGACCGCACCGCGGCCGGAGCGCATTGTTTGATTTTGCGAAGCGCTCACAGGCTTTAATGGCGTAACTGTGCCAAAATAGCGGCTTCTCTTTTTGCGATGTCAGAATGCATGAAAGCCATCACTCTTTATGACGTTGCCCGCGTGGCGGGCGTTTCTTATCAGACCGTTTCCCGCGTGATTAACGACGCGGAGCACGTTTCTCCCCGCACGCGGGAAAAGGTCCGGCAGGCCATGGCGGAGCTGCACTATGTGCCTAACCGCGGCGCGCAGCAGCTGGCCGGAAAGCGCACCCGCACGCTGGGGCTGATCACGGCCGATCTTGCGCTGCACGCGCCGTCGCAAATTGCTTCAGCCGTAAAATCCCGCGCGGTGGAGCAGGGGGCAAGCGTGCTTATCTCGATGGTGGATCGGCCTGCCCGGTGCGGGGCCGCCCTGCAGGAGCTGCTGGCCCAGCGCGTGGAGGCGCTGCTGGTGAACGTTCCGCTGGAGGATACGCAGGCAGAAGCGCTACAGGACATGGCTTCGCCGGTTCCGGTGCTTTTTCTCGACGTGTCCCCTTCCGCGCGGGTGAACAGCCTCGTGTTCGATGCGGGGCAGGGTGCCAGCCTGGGGGCGGAGCATCTGCTTTCGCTCGGGCACCGGCGAATCGCTCTGCTCGCCGGGCCGGAAAGTTCTGTCTCTGCCCGGGCACGTCTGGCGGGATGGAAAACCACGCTGGCTAAGGCAGGCGTGGACGCGCTGGCTGTGGCGCACGGTGACTGGAGCGCGGCCTCTGGCTATGAGAAAGGGCATCACCTGCTGGCGGGCCCGACGCTGCCGGAGGCGATACTCGTTGCAAACGATCAGATGGCGCTCGGCGTCATGCGCGCCTGTGCGGAAAAAGGCGTAGCGATACCGGGCCAGATTTCGGTGGTCGGGTTTGATGATACCGCCGACAGCGCCTGGTTTTCACCCCCGCTTACCACCGTGCGGCAGGCGTTCCGTGAAGCCGGCGAGCGCAGCGTGGAATGGCTTCTGGCACCAGCCCGTAGCGAAGCGCGCTGGCAGAAACAACTTCCCGTTACGTTGATCGTTCGCCATTCCACTGCACCGCGCGCCGGGCAGCAGGCCGATCGTGAAGCGCTGGCGCAACAGCTCAGAGCGCTGGCGCTGCTGGCGGAGAAGCTGGCCCGAGGCTGACGCTTTTGTGATCGGGCTCGCCTGGTGACGATCTCGGCCTTTACGGCGACCGTTTACCAGGGCATGTTGGCTGTAAATTGTGAGCGCTTCGCAAAGAGGTTAATATGTCTTCTATCCCCCCGCTGACACTCAGCGCACTTCTCGCTCGTCGTGACTGGGAAAACCCCGGCGTGACGCAGTGGAACCGTCTGCCCGCACACGCGCCTTTTCACAGCTGGCGTGAAGAAACGTTCGCCCGTGAGGATAAGCCTTCGCTGAGCAAGCGCTCGCTTAACGGGCTCTGGCGATTTAATTTCTACGCCGCGCCAGAGCTGGTGCCCGAGGCGTGGGTGACGGACGATCTCGCTGATGCCGTCGGGATGCCCGTGCCGTCAAACTGGCAGATGCAGGGGTTCGATACCCCCATTTATACCAACGTCACCTACCCATTTCCGGTGAACCCGCCGTATGTTCCGGCTGAAAACCCAACCGGTTGTTACTCGCTCACATTTGACGTGGAGGAGGCCTGGCTGCAGGGCGGGCAAACCCGCATCGTCTTTGACGGAGTTAATTCGGCTTTTCATCTGTGGTGTAACGGCACGTGGATTGGCTATTCACAGGACAGCCGCCTGCCTGCCGGGTTCGATCTCAGCGCCGTGCTGCGCCCGGGCCAGAACCGCCTGGCGGTGATGGTGCTGCGCTGGTGCGACGGCAGCTATCTGGAAGATCAGGATATGTGGCGGATGAGCGGCATATTCCGCGACGTCTCGCTGCTGCACAAGCCAGAAACGCGGATCGCCGATTACCGGATTGTGACCGACCTGAATGCCGAATACGATCGGGCGGTACTCCGGGCAGACGTTGCGCTGGAAGGCTCACGCTACGCCGGGGGCGAGGTGGCGTTTATCCTGTGGCGTAATGGCGAAGCCTGCGCGCGCGCCGTCCAAAAGCCAGGCTCGGCCGTCGTGGACGAGCGCGGCAGCTGGGCGGAGCGGCTTACGGTTGCGATACCGGTAAACAACCCCGCGCTGTGGAGCGCCGAAACGCCGGCACTTTATCGCCTGACCATCACGCTCAGGGATGCGCAGGGCACCGTGCTGGAGACCGAAGCCTGCGATGTCGGCTTCAGGCGCGTTGAAATCAGCAACGGCCTGCTGAAGCTCAACGGCAAACCGCTGCTGATCCGCGGCGTGAACCGCCACGAACATCATCCTGAAAAGGGTCAGGTGATGGACGAAGCCACCATGCGCCGCGACATTGAGCTGATGAAGCAGCATAACTTCAACGCCGTGCGCTGTTCGCACTACCCGAACCATCCTCTGTGGTACACGCTGTGCGATCGCTATGGCCTGTACGTGGTCGACGAGGCGAATATCGAAACCCACGGCATGGTGCCGATGAGCCGCCTCGCGGACGATCCGCGCTGGCTGCCTGCCATGAGCGAGCGCGTTACCCGTATGGTCCAGCGTGACCGTAATCACCCGTCAATTATCATCTGGTCCCTGGGCAATGAGTCGGGTCATGGAGCGAACCACGACGCGCTGTACCGCTGGCTGAAAACCACCGATCCCACGCGTCCGGTGCAGTATGAAGGCGGAGGGGCCAATACGGCGGCAACCGATATCGTTTGCCCGATGTATGCCCGCGTCGACTGGGATCAGCCGTTCCCGGCGGTGCCGAAGTGGTCGATTAAAAAGTGGATCGGCATGCCGGACGAAGCGCGTCCGCTGATCCTGTGCGAGTATGCGCACGCGATGGGCAACAGCTTTGGCGGCTTCGCCAGCTACTGGCAGGCGTTCCGCAGCCATCCCCGGCTGCAGGGAGGCTTTGTCTGGGACTGGGTCGATCAGGCGCTGACGAAGGAAGACGAGAACGGCACGCCATTCTGGGCCTACGGCGGGGATTTTGGCGATAAGCCTAACGATCGTCAGTTCTGCCTCAATGGACTGGTGTTCCCGGACCGCACTCCGCATCCAGCCCTTTACGAGGCGCAGCGTGCCCAGCAGTTTTTCACCTTTACGCTGGTGAGTACTTCTCCGCTGGTGGTTGAGGTTCAAAGCGACTATCTGTTCCGTCATACCGACAACGAACAGCTGCACTGGTCCGTAGCGCGTGACGGGGCGGCGGTGGCCTCCGGCGAGATTGCGCTCTCTGTCGCGCCGCAGGAAGTACAGCGCGTTGAGATCCCTTTGCCTGCGCTTGCCGCCGGGCCGGGTGAGGTCTGGCTCAACGTTGAGATCGTTCAACCCAAGAGCACGCCATGGTCGCCGTCCGGCCACCGCTGTGCCTGGGATCAATGGCCGCTTCCGGCTCCGCTGTACGTTGCGCCACCGGAAGCGGGCGGGACGGCCCCGCAGCTAACGGTGCAGGACGAGGTGCTGGATATCATCCATCAGCAGCAGCGCTGGCAGTTTTGCCGCATCACCGGGAACCTGATCCAGTGGTGGAATGCGGGCGCTGAAACGCTGCTTACTCCTGTCACGGATAACTTTACCCGCGCGCCGCTGGACAATGATATTGGCGTCAGCGAGGCGACCCGCATCGATCCGAACGCATGGGTGGAGCGCTGGAAGGTGGCGGGTATGTATGAGATGTCGCCACGCCTGCTCCGGTGTGATGCGGAGCAGCACGAGCGTGAAGCCGTGGTGACCACGCAGCACGTCTGGGAATACCGGGACAGAGCGCTGTTCGTGAGCCGCAAGATCTGGCGGATTGATGACCACGGCGTGCTGCACGGTGAAGTGCAGGTGACGGTGGCGTCCGATATTCCGGAGCCTGCCCGGGTAGGCCTGAGCGTTATGCTGGTGGATATTCCGGAAACGGTACGCTGGCTGGGGCTGGGTCCGCTGGAAAACTATCCGGACAGAAAGCTGGCGGCGCAGCAGGGACGGTGGGCGTTACCGCTGAAGGCTATGCATACGCCGTATATCTTTCCGTCGGAAAACGGCCTGCGCTGCGACACCCGCGAGCTGTCGTTTGGTTCGCATCAGCTGCAGGGGCGGTTCCATTTCTCCCTGAGCCGCTACGGCCAGCGGCAGCTGACTGAGGCAACGCATCAGCATCTGCTGCGGAAAGAGGCGGGCTGCTGGCTGAACCTGGATGCCTTCCACATGGGCGTTGGGGGAGATGACTCCTGGAGCCCGAGCGTGGCGCCGGCCTTCATCCTGCAAAACCGCCAGCTGCGCTACAGCTTTAGCTGGCAGCAGAACGGCTGAGACGTAACGCGCGGCCACGCCAGTGGCCGCGTCACTCCGCTCAGGAGGAAGGCTTGCTGATATTTTGCCCGGCCCAGACGATGAAATCCTCTTTTGGCAGCGCCTTGCTGTAGTACCAGCCCTGTCCGTACTGCACGCCGTGGCGGTGCAGCCATGCCAGCTGCCCCTCCGTTTCAATCCCTTCCGCCACCATCGCCAGCTTTAGCGATTTTGCCATTTCGATGATATGCGGCGTGACGTTTTTATACTCCAGCGCATCCACGAAGGATTTATCGATCTTCAGGATATCCACATCCAGATCCTGCAAATAGCTCAGGCTGGAGTAGCCCGTACCGAAATCATCAATATAGATGGCGTGCCCGGAACGGCGAAACGCGGCGATGGCAGGCGCGCTGACGGCGGGATCGGCAAACCCGCGCTCGGTTAATTCAAGGGCGATTTGCTGCGGATGAACTTCCCATTTGTTCAGAAGCTTGCTCAACTGACGGGGCAGCTCGGGAGAGGTTAAATCACCGGGCGCAAGGTTGATCGATATGTGCAGCTCCGGGTGAAGATGCAGCCAGTATCCCAGATCCTCAAATACCCTGCTGACCACCAGCTGCGTCAGCTGAGAGATGAGCCCCGTTTCCTCGGCCAGGGGCACAAAAAGATCCGGCGCCAGGTTGCTGCCGTCCGGCTGCGGCCAGCGCATCAGGGCTTCAGCCCCCACCAGCCTGCCGCTGCAAAGCGCCACGATAGGCTGGTAGTGAACCTGGATCTCGCGGTTGTTGATCGCGTCGATCAGGCGGTTGCGCGGGGACTGCAGGCGGCGGAGGATCCGCAGGACAATAAGGGCTGCGAGCAGGCTTATCAGCATACCCACCGGTAACCAGATGAACAGCTGCTGGTGCCAGGTTTCCGCCAGGGGTTTTAGCGACGCCCAGGCAATCACCGTAAAGCCCAGCTCGGGTACGGGCTTAAGAATGTACATTGAGCCGTTGTACTGGACGCTCGTCACATCCTGCCGATCCTTAACATACCTGAGAAGATGCGGATCGAGGCGGTTGCTGCTTGCGAAGATAAGATGGGTTGTGCTGCCCACCAGAGCCGCATCCGTCGTAATTTCGCCGAACGGGACGACGTCCACAAGCGACGCCGGATCGATCATTACCACGTAGTGTCCTTTCCCCATCACAACCATATAGCGGTGAATGCCCAGATCGTTTTGCGAGGTGAGCCACGCGCTGTAGCCATCCCCGGTGATGCGCAAAGGGGGCGGTAAGGTCGCGGTATTACTGGACTGTTCAAGCGAAGAGCAGAGCGGTTTCAGGCTGTCGATGTACATGACTTCCTGAACGTAGCGCCATGAAAAGGCGACCCGACGCATTTCATGTAAATGCAGGGGACTGCAGGGCGGGGCGTTAAAGGTTTGCAGGTGTGTAAGCGCCTGCTTTGCCTGAGCGACAACCCTGTCGGTACGTACCAGAACGCGTGAGGCATAGTTGTCCAGCGCATCCACAAATTTTTCCTCTGCCTGGCGATGAGCCAGCCAGATGCTGAGGCAAACCGGGACCAGCACAGAAAAGATCAGTACGCCTGTTACCAGACTGACCAGGTGTCGGGTTTTCATGCTGCTGTTTCCTTCTCATCTGCCCGTCGGAGGCTCTGAGTCTGCTCGCCAGTGAAGAAAGATTTTATCGCTAAATGATATAGTTATAGCATGCGAAATTCTCAGGCAGGTACTCGGATAAGCCTTTCATAAAAATACCGCGATCCGCTGCATTATCAGAAGGGTTGTTTTTGCATCAAGGCTCGGATAGTATTTTGTTATGTTATAACAATACATGAGAGCCTGAAATGAAACCCAATATCCATCCAACCTATCGTACCGTTGTGTTTCACGACACCACGGCCAATGAATTCTTTAAGGTCGGTTCGACGATTAAGACAGACCGCGAGATTGAGCTCGATGGCAACACGTATCCTTACGTCACCCTTGACGTCTCGTCAAAGTCACATCCGTTCTATACCGGGAAGCAGAAGACCTTCTCGACGGACGGTAGCGCGGCACGCTTCCGCAAGCGTTTTGGCGGTTTTCTTGACGCGAAGCGAGGCTAGCCATGCAGGTACTTAACTCGCTGCGCAGCGCAAAACAGCGCCATCCTGACTGTCAGATCGTGAAGCGCAAAGGGCGTCTGTACGTTATTTGCAAATCCAACCCGCGCTTTAAAGCGGTTCAGGGGGGTAAAAAAAGGCGCTAAACGAACGCTTCGCGCCTCTTCCAGGGAGGGTCCCGCTAGCCGTTGGCAGGGCGGGAGAGCGTGAAAACGTCATAAAACGAGAGTTCACCTTTGGTCGAAACCATTTTTTTCAGCTTTTCCTTAAGACCGGGTTCGACTGAAGGTGAGCGCATTATGGTGTCGATAAGTTCAGGCGGCACATAGCGCGTGTTATACCATTCCCCGTTGTAGCACACGCGGAAATCGAGTACGTCGATGTCTTCATACCGGTAACGCGGATTGACGTCGAAAAAGAAGAACGCGTTAAACGCCACGAACAGAACAACCAGCAGCCAGACGGAATCTGCCAGCGTGTCGGACCTCAGCATCACGATAAGCGTTGCCAGCCAGGCTGCATACATGCCGACAAACAAACCGGGATGCTTACGAATAAAGCTGATGCTAAAGCGCGGGCGGTTGTCACGTTTTTCGCGAATATTAAGATCGTCGATGGTGGCGATGAGCAGGCGCTGTATCTCGGTCATTTTTTGCCTTTATGATTGTTGAAAATACAGGTGATCTGCCTATTTTATGAGAGGGATCTGCGCGAAGAAAGTAACAGTTATGCCGGGAAAATGCATAACAGTTACTCAGGGAACGTTTAGAGCATTTTTATGATTTTCGCCGGATTCCCGCCCACGACGGCATTGGCCGGCACGCTTTTGGTCACCACGGCCCCGGAGGCCACAACCGCATTATCACCAATCGTCACGCCCGGGTTAATAACCGCACGCCCGCCGATCCACACGTTATGCCCAATAGTGACCGGCTTACCGTACTCAAGCCCGCTGTTGCGTTCGGCCGCATCCAGAGGATGGGTGGCAGTGTAAATATGGACACCCGGCGCGAGCATACAGTTATCACCAATATGAACAGGGCAGACGTCCAGAATGACGCAGTCGAAGTTGGCGTAAAAATTTTTACCCAGATAGATGTTATAGCCGTAATCGCAGCGGAAGCTCGGCTCGATGTAGGCACCTTCACTTTGCCCCAGCAGCTCGGCCAGCAGTGCGCTACGCTCGGCTTTCTCATCGGGCGCGGTATGATTATAGCGGTGAACAAGATGACGCGCGCGTAAACGGTCTGACCTCAGCGTGTTATCGCCAGGGCGGTAATATTGACCCGCAATCATCTTCTGTTTTTCTTCACTCATGGGAAACCTCTCTGGGATCGTTTTACGTAGCGTAATGAGGATTAACCAGAAAGGGAACGTTCCCTAAAAATGGCTGTGACGGAAGTCACAACATTATTGCGGGTACAGACGTTTTACACGGGAGCCTGGCTTTTGCACGTGAAGCGTAATTCGAAAGGTAAATTCAGCTTAACAATGGTCGTAATGCCTATACTGCCTCTTCAGGGATTAACGGACAAACTTCCATACCGAAGAGGGGATCTTGTCATACAGTTTATTCATCGTCAGTTCTGCAAGACGATGGTCGGCGGCTGAATAAAATACAGCCAGTTCATTATCAGACAGCTCATATTTATTTTTTTCTATAACGCGTTCGAGCGTGTCAATTGACTGACAGCGTCGCAGGCGCATCAAATAATCGACTTTAGTTAATGGTTTATCAGACATAAATTCACCTTAGTATTTGTAATAATTTTAACAGGAAAGACTAACCGGATTAGCTCTGCTGACATTCGTGAAGCAGCGAAATAGACGGTTTCCTGATTTACGCCATTTCTGCAAATCCTGTGCGTTAATGCCGTAGCTGCTGAACAACATAAAGGTGTCGTCCAGGTATTCATCAATTTGCTCTATCAACTTATTATCTTCATTGTACTTAATTTTATAATTAAGTGCGAAGGTCGCGATATGCTCAATCAGCTCGTTGAGCTGTAAGTTGGTAGCAGACGTTGGATCGTTCACCCAGCCATGGTTACTTTCATCAAGATTGGCGAGGCAGTCATGGTACAAGGATTCGCAGAGAAATTTCAACTGCGCGATATCATGCCTTTTTGGCGAGTACTCGTCCATAGCGCATCCCCTTTTGAGTGATTTCTTACTCACCGAACATCATGTCGGGATGGATACAACTTGCTTAGCCACACGGGTGCTGTGTTCCTGATAACTCTAACTATAAGCCACTCTGATCAAGATTTCATCGCGCTATTACGAAAAATTACAATTAAAACGTTACCCTGCGAGCGCTTACGCAAATGTGGCCACTCACGCGAACAATTTTATCCTGAAAAACACTTTTTTTAATCCGTTCCTTAAGATTCATTGAGTTAGCGCAACGTTTCATTTGAAGTCCGGATTCAGATATCTTCGGTATTTACGATGGTTTAGGAATTGTCCGAATATTTTAGGCGATGAATTGATAATAAAACAACGCTGAATTCTACGATTAGCTTATCGGATTATTATGATAAGACTTATCAGGACGGGTGAAAATAAATAAAACCACAATAAGTCTATTTTATGAATTTTTCTGAAAATGAAAAAGGCCGCAAATGCGGCCTTTTTATCATGTGAAACCGGTATCAGTGATGTTCTACCGAATGATTGTGCTCCACATCCTCATTTTTGCGGCTAAAGCGGCGACGTACCACCACGAAGAACACCGGTACAAAGAAGATGGCGAGAACGGTCGCGGTGACCATACCACCCATTACGCCGGTACCTACCGCGTTCTGCGCGCCGGAACCTGCGCCTGAGCTGATAACCAGCGGCATAACGCCGAGGATAAACGCCAGGGACGTCATCAGGATTGGACGCAGACGCATACGAACCGCTTCCAGCGTTGCTTCAATCAGGCCTTTACCTTCTTTCTCCATCAGATCTTTGGCGAATTCAACGATAAGTATCGCGTTCTTCGCCGACAGGCCAATGGTTGTGAGCAGGCCCACCTGGAAGTAAACGTCGTTGGTCAGCCCGCGGAAGGTTGCGGCAAGCAGCGCACCGATAACCCCCAACGGCACCACCAGCATAACGGAGAACGGTATCGACCAGCTCTCGTATAGCGCTGCCAGACACAGGAACACCACGATCAGTGAAATGGCGTACAGGGCAGGGGCCTGGTTACCGGACAGACGTTCCTGATAGGACATGCCGGTCCAGTCATAGCCGATACCTGCTGGCAGCTTGCTGGCTAACTCTTCCATCAGGTTCATGGCTTCACCGGTGCTTCGGCCCGGAGCCGCCTGACCGAGAATTTCCATGGACGGCAAGCCGTTATAGCGCTCCAGACGCGGCGAACCGTATTCCCAGCGCGAGGTTGAGAAGGAGGAGAACGGCACCATCTGGCCATTGCTGCCGCGAACGTACCAGTTGTTGATATCGTTCGGCAACATGCGGTATTGCGCTTCAGACATCACGTACACTTTCTTCACACGACCGCGGTCGATGAAGTCGTTGACGTAGCTACCGCCCCAGGCTGCGCCCAGCGTGGTATTGATGTCGCTGATGGAAACGCCCAGCGCCTGAGCTTTCTCCTGGTCGATGTCGATCTTGTACTGCGGCGTATCTTCCAGACCGTTAGGACGCACGCCCACCAGAAGGTCAGGGTGTTTTGCCACCTCGCCAAACAGCTGGTTACGCGCCTGGGTCAGTTTTTCGTGGCCCAGACCGCCCTGGTCGATCAGCTGGAAGTCGAAGCCGGTCGCCGTACCCAGCTCAACAATCGCTGGCAGGTTAAAGGCGAAGACCATCGCGTCTTTAATCTGCGAGAAGGTAGCCATTGCACGACCGGTGATGGCTTCAACTTTGTTCTCATCGCCCGGACGTTCAGACCAGTCTTTCAGAGAAACGAAGGCAATACCGGTGTTCTGACCACGACCCGCGAAGCCAAAGCCGTTAACCGCAAACACGGATTCAACGTTGTCTTTCTCTTTCGTCAGGAAGTAGTCGGTCATCTCATCCAGCACTTTCTGCGTACGCTCCTGCGTCGCACCTGCCGGAAGCTGGGCCATACTCAGGAACACGCCCTGGTCTTCATCTGGCAGGAACGAGCTTGGCAGACGAACGAACAGGAAGGCCATCCCTACCACGATGATGATGTAGAGCAGCAGGTAACGACCGGTGCTGCGCAGGATATTACCCACGCTGTCGGTGTAGTGGTGCGTGCTCTTGTCAAACATGCGGTTAAACCAGCCGAAGAACCCTTTGTGCTCGCCGTGACCGCCTTTCTTAATCGGCTTTAGCATGGTTGCACACAGGGCTGGCGTCAGGATCAGCGCAACCAGCACCGACAGCGCCATCGCTGAAACGATGGTGATTGAGAACTGACGGTAAATCGCACCGGTTGACCCCCCGAAGAAGGCCATCGGGATAAATACCGCAGACAGTACCATCGCGATACCGACCAGCGCGCCCTGGATCTGGCCCATGGATTTACGGGTTGCTTCCTTCGGCGGCAGGCCTTCTTCCGCCATCACACGCTCGACGTTTTCAACCACCACGATGGCGTCATCCACCAGCAGGCCGATGGCGAGCACCATCCCGAACATCGTCAGGGTGTTTATCGAGTAGCCAAATATCGCCAGAACCGCGAAGGTCCCGAGCAGTACCACCGGCACGGCGATGGTTGGGATCAGCGTCGCGCGGAAGTTTTGCAGGAACAGGTACATTACCAGGAAGACGAGGATAATCGCCTCAACCAGCGTTTTTACCACTTCGTGAATCGAAATTTTTACGAACGGCGTGGTGTCATACGGATAAACGATTTTCAGACCTGACGGGAAGAAAGGTTCCATCTTCTTCAGCTCTGCACGGATAGCCGTCGCGGTGTCCAGGGCGTTAGCGCCTGTCGCCAGTTTGATACCCAGACCAGAAGCCGGTTTGCCGTTGAACTTCGCGATAACGTCGTAGTTCTCGCCGCCCAGCTCCACTTTCGCCACGTCACGCAGGCGAACCTGAGAACCGTCCTGATTCACCTTCAGCAGAATTTTGCTGAACTCATCCGCCGAGGTCAGACGCGTTTGCGCGATGATAGACGCGTTAAGCTGCTGGCCTTTCACCGGCGGCGTGCCGCCCAACTGACCGGCCGCCACCTGGGCGTTCTGCGCTTTGATGGCGTTAATCACGTCAACCGGCGTCAGCTGGAAGTTGTTCAGCTTGTTCGGGTCCATCCAGATACGCATCGCGTACTGGGAACCGAACAGCTGAACGTCACCCACACCAGACGTACGGCTGATGGCGTCCTTCATGTTGGCGCCTACGTAGTCGGAAATATCCTCCTGCGTCATGGTGCCGTTGGTGTTGATTACGCCGACAACCATCAGGAAGCTGCTGGACGATTTCTCGACGCTCACACCCTGCTGTTGTACTTCCTGCGGCAGCAGCGGCATCGCCAGCTGCAGTTTGTTCTGCACCTGAACCTGCGCAATGTCCGCATCCGTACCGGATTCAAACGTCAGGGTGATCTGTACCGTACCGGTTGAGTCACTGTTTGAGGACATGTACATCAGGTTATCGATACCGTTCATGTTCTGTTCGATAACCTGCGTGACAGTATCCTGCACCGTTTTCGCATCAGCACCCGGGTAGGTTGCGGAGATCGTGACCGCCGGTGGCGCAATCGTTGGATATTGCGCAACAGGCAGCTTCAGGATCGCAAGTCCCCCGGCCAGCATGATGATAATGGCGATCACCCACGCAAATATGGGGCGATCGATAAAGAAATTAGGCATGTCTTAACGGCTCCTGTTTAAGTTAAGACTTGGTTTGTTCTGACTGGCCAGCGGCAGACGCTTGTTGTTTGTCGTCAGATTTCACTTCCTGCGCTTTTACCTGCGCGCCAGGACGAACTTTTTGCAAACCAGTAATAATCACGCGATCGCCATCTTTCAGACCTTTCGTCACCAGCCACTTGTCGCCAATCGCCTGCGTTGCAGTGATATTGCGCGTTTCGACTTTGTTATCGGCACCCACAACCAGCGCGCTCGCATCGCCGCGTGGCGTACGGGTTACACCCTGCTGAGGAACCAGCAGTGCGGTTGGGTTAGTCCCTTCTTCAAGGCGGGCGCGTACGAACATACCCGGCAGCAGCGTTTTATCCGGATTCGGGAAAATGGCCCGGATAGTGATAGAGCCGGTGGTCTGATCGACGGTCACATCAGAAAATTCCAGTGTGCCGGTCTGTGAGAACTTGATACCGTCGTTGGTAACCAGCTCAACTTTGGCTTTGCCGTTTTCCTGTTTCAGCTGGCCGCTGGCGAGTTCCTGTTTCAGACGCAGGAAATCGTTACTGGACTGCGTGACGTCAACGTAGATCGGGTCAAGCTGCTGCACGGTGGCCAGCGCGTTGGTTTGGCCGTTTTGTACCAGCGCACCTTCGGTGACGGCGGACTTACCAATGCGACCGCTGATAGGGGAGGTCACTTTGGTGTAGGCCAGGTTAATGCGCGCGGTTTCTACCGCCGCTTTCGCTGCCACAACGGCCGCATTGGCCTGCTGTGCATCGGCCAGTGCAGTATCGTAATCCTGCTGACTGATGTACTGCGTGCCGAGCAGTTTCTTGTAACGATTCAACGTCAGCTGCGAAATTTTGGCTGCCGCTTCTGCTTTCGCCAAATCGCCTTTAGCGCTCTCATAAGACGCCTGGTAGGTTGCTGGATCAATCTGATACAGAGACTCACCTGCTTTCACATCACCGCCTTCGGTGAAGTTACGTTTCAGGATGATGCCGCTCACCTGAGGACGCACTTCCGCAATGCGGTAAGCGCTGGTGCGGCCCGGTAGTTCTGTTGTGATCTGGAGAGGTTCGGATTTGAGCGTCACGACGCCAACTTCTGGCACCTGCTCCGCTCCTTGTTGAGCCTGTTTGTCGTCACATCCTGTAAGCGCTAAGCTGCCTGAGAGCATCAGAACGACCGCCAGAGGCGTTAACCCTCTGTTTTTGTTCATATGTAAACCTCGAGTGTCCGATTTCAAATTGATCAAGGGTCCTGAGTCTAAAAACCCATTGCTGCGTTTATATTATCGTCATGCTATGGTACATACATTCATAAATGTATGTAAATCTGACTCCTGTAAATTCATCAACGTATGGCACGAAAAACCAAACAACAAGCGCTGGAAACCCGACAACACATTCTGGATGTGGCAATGCGTTTGTTCTCACAGCAGGGTGTTTCGTCAACCTCGCTGGCACAGATTGCTCAGGCCGCGGGCGTCACGCGGGGAGCGATTTACTGGCATTTTAAAGACAAGTCAGATCTGTTCGGTGAAATCTGGGAGCTTTCAGAGTCCAGCATTAGCGATCTTGAGAGTGAGTATCGGGCAAAATTCCCTCATGATCCACTCTCAGTGCTAAGAGAAATTCTAGTATATATCCTTGAAGCGACAGTTGTTGAAGAGCGTCGCCGTCTGATGATGGAAATCATCTTCCATAAATGTGAGTTCGTTGGCGAAATGGCGGTGGTTCAGCAGGCGCAGCGCGACCTGTGTCTGGAAAGCTACGATCGCATCGAGCAGGTTCTCACGGAATGCATGCAGGCCGACATGCTTCCCGCCACGCTGCTGACCCGCCGGGCAGCGATCCTGATGCGCAGCTATATTTCCGGCCTGATGGAAAACTGGCTTTTCGCGCCGCAGTCGTTCGATCTGCACGCGGAGGCGCGCAGCTACGTCGAGATATTCCTGGAGATGTGCCGGCTCTGTCCGACCCTTCAGGGCAAGCATCCTCAGCATTCTGCCTGAGCGCGCCTGAGAAAATTCGCAGACCCTTTCCGTCGTACTATTCTGCTTCAGCCGGGCGTGATATTCTTCACGCCCGACTATTTTCGGTCATTTCTCAGATCACATTCACGACTATGCTGCACACCAATCGCTCGAAACATCCTGTTCTGGCCGTTTTTTTGATCCTGCTGTTTTTCTTTGCAGCCGCACCGCATTCATACGCCCGTGCAGACAACGGCAGTGACGTTCCCACCCGTGCCGAGGTCCAGTCGCAACTCGACACCCTGAATAAGCAGAAAGATCTCACCGCCCAGGACAAACTCGTTCAGCAGGATCTGACGGAAACTCTGGATACGCTTGATAAGATCGAACGCATAAAAACCGAAACGGCCCAGCTGCGCCAGAAGGTTGCTCAGGCGCCGGAAAACATGCGTAAGGCCACCGAGGCCCTAAGCGCGCTCAGCGACGTCGATAATGACGAAGAGACCCGGAAAACGCTCGCCACGCTGTCATTGCGCCAGCTTGAGTCGCGCGTGGCGCAGCTGCTGGACGATCTGCAAACGGCCCAGTCCGATCTTTCAACCTACAACAGCCAGCTGGTTTCCCTGCAAACCCAGCCGGAGCGCGTGCAGAACGCGATGTATTCCGCGTCGCAGCAGCTACAGCAAATTCGTAACCGACTGAACGGCACCACCGTTGGGGAAGGGTCGCTCCGCCCGACGCAGCAAACGTTGCTGACCATTCAGCAAACGTTGCTCAATGCTGAGATTGAACAGCAGCGTAAGAGCCTGGAAGGCAATACCGTATTGCAGGACGCGCTGCAAAAGCAGCGTGACTACGTGACCGCAAACATCAACCGCCTTGAGCATCAGCTCCAGCTGCTGCAGGAAGCGGTAAACAGCAAGCGCCTGACGCTCACCGAAAAAACGGCGCAGGAGGCGGTATCGCCGGATGAAACGGCGCGCATTCAGGCCAACCCGCTGGTGAAGCAGGAGCTGGAGATTAACCATCAGCTCAGCGAGCGTCTGATTCAGGCGACGGAAAACGGCAGCACCCTGGTGCAGCAGAATATCAAAGTCAAAAACTGGCTGGATCGCGCCTTGCAGGCCGAGCGCAACGTTAAGGAGCAGATTGCCGTTCTGAAGGGCAGCCTGCTGCTGTCGCGTATTCTTTACCAGCAGCAGCAGACGCTGCCGTCCGCCGACGAGCTGGAAGACATGACCAACCGCATTGCGGATTTGCGCCTTGAACAGTTTGACATCAACCAGCAGCGCGATGCGCTTTTCCAGACCGACGCGTTCGTCGCCAAAGTGGAGGAGGGCCATTCAGGTGAAGTGAACGCAGAGGTTCACGACGCGCTGTTGCAGGTGGTGGATATGCGCCGCGAACTGCTGGATCAGCTCAACAAGCAGCTGGGCAACCAGCTGATGATGGCGATCAACCTGCAAATCAACCAGCAGCAGCTGGTGAGCGTCTCCAAAAGCTTGCAGGAGATCCTGACCCAGCAGATTTTCTGGGTGAACAGCAATAAACCGATGGACTGGGACTGGTTTAAATCTTTCCCTGAAACGCTGAAATCCCAGATTCAGGGCATGAAAATCACCGTGAACTGGGAGAAAGCCTGGCCTGCGGTGATGATTGCCTTCCTTGCTGGCCTGCCGCTATTGCTCATCGCCGGATTAATTCGCTGGCGTTTGAAGTGGCTGAAGCAGTACCAGGCGAAGCTGGCCTCGGAAGTAGGGCAGCTGCGTAACGACAGCCAGCTGCACACGCCGAAAGCGATCCTTATCGATCTCGTTCGAGCCCTGCCGGTCTGCCTGCTCATCCTTGCCGCCGGGCTGATCCTGCTGACCATGCAGCTTAATATCAGCGATCTGCTGTGGGCGTTCAGCAAGAAGCTGGCGCTGTTCTGGCTGGTGTTTGGCGTGTGCTGGAAAGTGCTCGAAAAAGACGGGGTCGCCGTTCGCCACTTCAACATGCCGGAGAAACTCACCAGCCACTGGCGTCGCCAGATTGTGCGCATTAGCCTCGCGCTGCTGCCGCTGCACTTCTGGTCCGTGGTTGCGGAGCTTTCTCCGCTGCATTTAATGGACGACGTGCTGGGCCAGCTGGCGATCATGCTGAACCTGCTGCTGATTGCCGTCCTGATGTGGCCGATGTGCCGCGAAAGCTGGCGCGATAAAGAGTCGCACAACATTCGGCTGCTCACCGTGACGGTGCTGGCGATTGTTCCGCTGGCGCTGATGGTGCTCACCGCAACGGGCTACTTCTATACCACGCTGCGCCTGTCCGGCCGCTGGATTGAAACCGTCTATCTGGTCATTATCTGGAACCTGCTCTACCAGACCGTGCTGCGCGGCCTGAGCGTAGCGGCGCGCCGTATCGCCTATCGCCGCGCCGTCGCGCGTCGTCAGAATCAGGTGAAAGAGGGAGCGGAAGGGGCCGAGCCGCAGGAAGAGCCGACCATTGCGCTGGAGCAGGTCAACCAGCAAACCCTGCGTATCACCATGCTGGTGATGATCGCGCTGTTTGCGGTGATGTTCTGGGCTATCTGGTCTGATTTAATTACCGTCTTCGCCTATCTCGATAGCATTACCCTCTGGCAGTACAACGGTACCGAAGCGGGCGCGGCGGTAATGAAAAGCGTAACCATGGGCAGCCTGCTTTTTGCGCTGGTGTCGTCGGTGGTTGCGTGGGCGTTGATTCGCAACCTGCCGGGTCTGCTGGAAGTGCTGGTGCTCTCAAGGCTGAACCTGCGCCAGGGGGCGTCGTATGCCATTACCACCATCCTCAATTACGTCATTATTATCGTCGGGGCGATGACGGTATTCGGCTCGCTCGGCGTCTCGTGGGATAAGCTCCAGTGGCTGGCGGCCGCGCTGTCGGTGGGCCTGGGCTTCGGCTTGCAGGAGATTTTCGGTAACTTTGTGTCTGGCCTGATAATCCTGTTCGAACGTCCGGTGCGTATTGGCGATACCGTCACCATCGGCACCTTCTCCGGGACCGTCAGCAAGATCCGTATTCGTGCGACCACCATCACCGACTTCGATCGCAAAGAGGTGATCATTCCGAACAAAGCCTTTGTGACCGAGCGTCTGATCAACTGGTCGCTCTCTGACACCACCACCCGCGTGGTGATCCGACTTGGGGTGGCCTACGGCTCCGATCTGGACAAGGTCAAAGAGGTGCTGCTGAAAGCGGCGAATACGCACCCGAAAGTGATGCACGATCCTGCGCCAGACGTGTTCTTCACCACCTTCGGGCCAAGCACGCTGGATCATGAGCTGCGCCTATACGTACGCGAGCTGCGCGACCGCAGCTATACCGTCGATGAGCTGAACCGCACCATTGACCGTCTGTGCCGTGAAAACAACATTAATATCGCCTTCAACCAGCTGGAAGTTCACCTGCGTAACGAAAAAGGTGACGAACATACGGAAGTGAAGCGCGAGATTAAGGGTGACGACCCTCACCCTAACCCTCTCCCTTGAAGGGAGAGGGAATAATCCGGTGCGGGCTGCTTTTACCCTCTCCCCTCAGGGGAGAGGGCAGGGTGAGGGGGTAATTTTCCCTCAAAATCACGCCGCACAATCTCCAGCGCCTTAAGCACCGTCTCCGCCGGGATCTCATGATTCTCCAGCAGCATAATTAAATCGACGGCCAGCTTGACCTCGTCGGGTGCATTTTCCAGTGACATCAGTGTGGCTCCTGTTAACGGGTCAGGCGTTCAATCACGCGTTCAATCTCATCCAGCGCCTGGCGGCAGCGGACGATGCGGCCTTCCAGCGCGCTGATTTCACGCATTAACAACTGCTGCTCTTCCAGCGTTTCGCTGTCGTTCAGTCGGGCTTCGCGCTCGCGCTTCATCTCATACAAACGGCGCTCAAACTCCTGGTTTTCCAGCCGCCTGTGCTGCCATTTGCCGAGGCCCGGCGAGGCGCTGTCCCAGGCGCGTAGCGGCCAGGCGGCGATTTCGCGATGCAGGGCAGCGATCTGCTCGGCAAGATGCTCCGCAAGCCACGCCACCTGTTCCCGCTGTTCACCCTCAACCGCATGGCGAAGCTCGTCAAGGCTCGTCTGCGCCTCAGCAAGGTAATCCTGAAGGACGGTGCTGCGGGTGCGGAAAAGCTGTCGGTCAAAGCGCGGTTTCAGCGTGGCATGTCCCATCAGCGGTGTGGCCTGCGCGCGCAGAGCGATCAGCTGATTTTGCAGCTTCTCAAGAAGCAGTGCTGTTTTCAATGCGCTCTCCAGTGGTAAAGTAGCCGTTCAGTTTGATAACGATTCGCATTATGCAGCGTACTATTTTAATCATCATTGGCTGGCTCGCGGTAGTGCTGGGTACGCTGGGCGTGGTTTTGCCCTTGCTGCCGACCACCCCGTTTATCCTGCTGGCGGCCTGGTGCTTCGCCCGCTCGTCGCCGCGTTTTCACCACTGGCTGCTGTACCGCTCCTGGTTTGGCGGCTACCTGCGCTACTGGCAAAAACACCGGGCAATGCCGCCCGGAGCCAAGCCGCGCGCCATTGTCTTCATACTTATCACCTTCGCCGTCTCGCTATGGCTGGTGAAAATGATGTGGGTACGCGTTCTGCTGCTGGCGATCCTGGCCTGTCTGCTGATCTTTATGTGGCGGATCCCGGTGGTTGATGAAAAGCAACAAAAGCACTGAAGCCTCATCATGGCTGTTGCAATTATGGCGCACAGCCAGTAAATTCGACCGTTTTCGAGCACAGGTGCGCCTGGTCAAAGGTTAAACAACTTTTACTTTGACCGACTCGTCGCGCGCCGTGAGTAACACTGTTTCATTTAGGCACAAACCGATGACCGCAACTGCACAGCAGCTTGAATATCTGAAAAACAGCATCAAAAGTATCCAGGACTATCCGAAACCTGGCATTCTTTTCCGCGATGTCACCAGCTTGCTGGAAGACCCGAAAGCGTACGCGCTCAGCATTGAACTGCTGGTCGAGCGTTATAAAAACGCCGGGATCACCAAAGTAGTAGGTACCGAAGCCCGTGGCTTCCTGTTTGGCGCTCCGGTTGCGCTGGCAATGGGTGTGGGCTTTGTGCCGGTGCGTAAGCCGCGCAAACTGCCGCGTGAAACCATCGCTGAGAGCTACGAGCTGGAGTACGGCACCGATCAGCTGGAAATCCACGTTGACGCTATCAAGCCAGGCGACAAAGTGCTGGTGGTGGACGATCTGCTGGCAACCGGCGGTACTATCGAAGCGACCGTGAAGCTGATCCGTCGTCTGGGTGGTGAAGTGACCGACGCGGCATTCATCATCAACCTGTTCGATCTTGGCGGCGAACAGCGCCTGGAAAAACAGGGCATTACCAGCTACAGCCTGGTGCCATTCCCGGGTCATTAATCCCGTTTCTCACAACCTCGCTCAATGGGTGAGGTTGTGATAGCATTCCCCTCCATTAATTCACCTTCCAGCGTTGCAGAGCCTGCCCATGAGTTATCAGGTGTTAGCCCGTAAATGGCGACCACAAACCTTTGCTGACGTTGTCGGTCAGGAACATGTGCTGACGGCCCTGGCGAACGGCTTGTCGCTAGGTCGCATCCATCACGCCTATCTTTTTTCCGGCACCCGCGGCGTCGGTAAAACCTCTATTGCCCGCCTGCTGGCAAAAGGTCTGAACTGCGAAACCGGGATCACCGCCACCCCGTGCGGCGTATGCGATAACTGCCGAGAGATCGAGCAGGGGCGTTTTGTCGATCTGATCGAGATTGACGCCGCCTCGCGCACCAAGGTGGAAGACACCCGCGATCTGCTCGACAACGTGCAGTACGCCCCGGCGCGCGGCCGCTTCAAGGTCTATCTGATCGATGAAGTGCACATGCTGTCGCGCCACAGCTTTAACGCCCTGCTGAAAACGCTGGAAGAGCCGCCTGCGCACGTGAAGTTCCTGCTGGCGACCACCGATCCGCAAAAGCTGCCGGTCACGATCCTGTCGCGCTGCCTGCAGTTCCATCTGAAGGCGCTGGACGTCGAGCAGATCCGCGCTCAGCTTGAGCACATTCTCGATGAAGAGAAGATTGTCCACGAGCCGCGCGCGCTTCAGCTGCTGGCCCGCGCGGCTGACGGCAGCCTGCGTGATGCGCTGAGCCTCACCGACCAGGCCATTTCCAGCGGTGACGGTAAACTTTCTACCGACGCGGTCAGCACCATGCTCGGCACGCTGGATGACGACCAGGCGCTCTCGCTTATCGAAGCGATGATTGCCGCCAACGGTGAGCGGGTGATGTCGCTCGTCAACGCCGCCGCTGCCCGTGGCGTTGAATGGGAAGCGCTGCTGGTCGAGATGCTCAGCCTGCTGCACCGCGTGGCGATGCTGCAGCTGTCTCCGTCGGCCATCGGCGCGGACATGGCGACCATTGAACAGCGTATGCGTGAACTTGCGCGAACCGTGCCGCCGGCTGACGTACAGCTTTATTATCAGACGCTGCTGATTGGCCGCAAAGAGCTGCCGTTTGCACCGGATCGCCGGATGGGCGTTGAAATGACGCTGCTGCGCGCGCTGGCCTTCCATCCGCGCATGCCGTTGCCGGAGCCGGAAGTTCCCCGGCAGTCCTTTGCGCCGGTCGCCCCGACCGCGGTGATGTCACCGCAGCAGGTGCCACCGCAGCCGACGCCGCCTCCGCCGCAAAAAGTGCCGCTGTCGGATGCCACCAGTTCGGTGCTTGCCGCACGAAGCCAGCTGCAGCGTGCGCAGGGAGCAACCAAACCAAAAAAGAGTGAACCGGCAGCGCCAGGAAGAGCGCGGCCGGTGAACAACGCCGCGCTTGAACGACTGGCCTCGGTAACGGAGCGCGTGCAGTCGCGCCCGGCGCCGTCCGCGCTCGAGCAGAAAGCCCCGGCAAAAGAAGAGGCTTACCGCTGGAAGGCGACCACCGTTGTTGAAACGGTCAAGGAAGTGGTCGCCACGCCGAAGGCGCTGAAAAAGGCGCTGGAGCATGAAAAAACGCCGGAGCTGTCCGCGAAGCTGGCCGAAGAGTCCATCGAGCGCGACGCCTGGGCCGCTGAGGTCAGCAAACTTCAGCTGCCGAAGCTGGTGGAGCAGGTCGCGCTGAACGCCTGGAAAGAGCAGGACGGCAATCAGGTGCGTCTGCACCTGCGCCCGGGCCAGCGGCACCTCAATTCCCCCGGCGCACAAAAGGCGCTGGCCGAGGCGCTCGCCACATTGCAGGGCTCGCCGGTTGAATTGACTATCATTGAAGATGATAATCCGGCGGTGCGCACGCCGCTGGAGTGGCGACAGGCCATTTATGAAGAGAAGCTCGCGCAGGCGCGCGAGTCGATTATCGCGGATAACAACATCCAGACCCTGCGCCGGTTCTTCGACGCGGACCTGGATGAAGAGAGTATTCGCCCCATTTGATCGTGAGTCTGACTTACGGTTGTAATCCTTAACGTGAAAGAAGAGAGAAGCCTATGTTTGGTGGAAAAGGCGGTCTGGGTGGCCTGATGAAGCAGGCTCAGCAGATGCAGGAAAAAATGCAGAAGATGCAGGAAGAGATCGCTCAGCTGGAAGTCACGGGCGAATCCGGTGCCGGTCTGGTCAAGGTGACCATCAACGGTGCGCACAACTGCCGTCGCGTTGAAATTGACCCAAGCCTGCTCGAAGACGACAAAGAGATGCTGGAGGATCTGGTTGCAGCCGCATTCAACGATGCCGCTCGCCGTATCGACGAAACCCAGAAAGAGAAAATGGCCTCTGTTTCCAGCGGTATGCAGCTGCCGCCGGGCTTTAAGATGCCATTCTGATGCAAACCAGTCCGCTGCTCACGCAGTTAATGGAAGCGCTGCGCTGCCTGCCGGGCGTTGGCCCGAAGTCGGCGCAGCGCATGGCGTTTACGCTATTGCAGCGCGACCGCAGCGGCGGGATGCGCCTGGCGCAGGCTCTGACCCGCGCCATGTCAGAAATTGGTCACTGTGCGGACTGCCGTACCTTTACCGAGCAGGACGTGTGTAACATCTGCACGAACCCGCGCCGTCAGGAAAACGGCCAGATTTGCGTGGTGGAGAGTCCGGCGGACATCTACGCCATTGAGCAAACCGGGCAGTTTTCCGGCCGCTATTTCGTGCTGATGGGGCATCTCTCCCCGCTGGACGGCATCGGCCCGGACGATATCGGTCTCGATCGCCTGGAACAGCGCCTTGAATCGGAAACGATCAAAGAGGTGATCCTCGCCACCAACCCAACGGTGGAAGGGGAAGCCACGGCCAACTATATCGCCGAGCTGTGCGCGCAGTACGGCGTTGACGCCAGCCGCATCGCCCACGGCGTGCCGGTTGGCGGAGAGCTGGAGATGGTCGACGGCACCACGCTGTCGCACTCTCTGGCCGGACGCCACAAGATTATTTTCTGACCAAACGGAGGCTGCGCGCGCGGCCTCCGCTTGAAAATTTCCCCCCTTATCCCCATCTCTCACTCAACGTTTTACAACCCCATTAAATGGCATTGTTGAGGTCGACTTAGATGAAAGGACAAGAAACCCGTGGTTTCCAGTCAGAAGTAAAACAGCTTCTGCATCTGATGATCCATTCCCTGTATTCCAACAAAGAAATTTTCCTGCGTGAGCTGATTTCCAACGCCTCCGATGCGGCGGACAAGCTGCGCTTCCGCGCGCTGTCCAACCCGGATCTGTATGAAGGCGACGGCGAGCTGCGCGTGCGCGTCTCTTTCAATAAAGAGAACCGCACCCTGACCATTGCCGATAACGGTATTGGTATGAACCGCGACGAGGTGATCGACCATCTCGGGACCATCGCTAAATCCGGCACCAAAGCGTTCCTCGAGTCCATGGGCTCTGACCAGGCGAAAGACAGCCAGCTGATCGGCCAGTTCGGCGTTGGCTTCTACTCGGCGTTCATCGTGGCGGACAAAGTCACCGTGCGCACCCGTGCGGCGGGCGATAGCGCCGAGAACGGCGTGCTGTGGGAATCCAAAGGGGAAGGCGAATACACCGTTGATGACATCACCAAAGCGGATCGCGGCACCGAAATCACCCTGCACCTGCGTGAAGGCGAAGATGATTTCCTGAACGACTGGCGCGTGCGCTCCATCATCAGCAAATATTCCGACCACATTGCGCTGCCGGTAGAGATTGAAAAACAGGAAGAAAAAGACGGTGAAACCGTGGTTTCCTGGGAGAAAATCAACAAGGCCCAGGCGCTGTGGACGCGCAGCAAGTCTGAGATTAAAGACGAAGAATACAACGAGTTCTACAAGCACATCGCCCACGACTTTACCGATCCGCTGACCTGGAGCCACAACCGCGTGGAAGGCAAGCAGGAGTACACCAGCCTGCTCTATATCCCTGCGCAGGCGCCGTGGGACATGTGGAACCGCGATCACAAGCACGGCCTGAAGCTGTACGTGCAGCGCGTGTTCATTATGGACGATGCCGAGCAGTTCATGCCGAACTACCTGCGCTTTGTACGTGGCCTGATAGATTCCAACGATCTGCCGCTGAACGTCTCCCGTGAAATTTTGCAGGACAGCACCGTCACCCGCAACCTGCGTAACGCCCTGACCAAGCGTGCGCTGCAGATGCTGGAAAAACTGGCGAAAGACGATGCGGAAAAATACCAGACCTTCTGGAAACAGTTCGGCCTGGTGCTGAAAGAAGGCCCGGCGGAAGACACCGCGAACGTGGAGGCTATCGCTAAGCTGCTGCGCTTCGCCTCTACGCACAACGACTCCTCCGCCCAGACCGTGTCGCTGGAAGAGTACGTTTCCCGCATGAAGGAAGGGCAGGAGAAGATCTACTACATCACTGCCGACAGCTACGCGGCAGCGAAGAGCAGCCCGCATCTGGAGCTGCTGCGTAAGAAAGGCATCGAAGTGCTGCTGCTTTCTGACCGCATCGACGAATGGATGATGAACTACCTGACCGAGTTCGACGGTAAATCCTTCCAGTCCGTTGCCAAAGCCGACGAATCTATCGACAAGCTGGCGGACGAGGTGGATGAAAGCGCGAAAGAAGCCGAGAAGGCGCTGGAGCCGTTCGTTGAGCGCGTGAAAACCCTGCTGGGCGACCGCGTGAAAGAGGTGCGCTTCACGCACCGTCTGACCGATACCCCGGCCATCGTCACGACCGATGCGGATGAAATGAGCACCCAGATGGCGAAACTGTTCGCGGCGGCGGGCCAGGCGGTGCCGGAAGTGAAATATATCTTCGAGCTGAACCCGGATCATCCGCTGGTGAAACGCGCGGCGGATACCCAGGACGACGCGCGCTTCGCCGAGTGGGTTGAACTGCTGCTGGATCAGTCTCTGCTGGCCGAGCGCGGCACGCTGGAAGATCCTAACCTGTTCATTAAACGCGTGAATGCGCTGCTGCTGGCGTAATTCAACACCTGCCCCTCACCCTGGCCCTCTCCCCAAAGGGGAGAGGGTATAATCGTCCCCTCTCCCCTTTGGGGAGAGGGTTAGGGTGAGGGGGCATTCTCGCACTCCCCCAAATAATCTCCCCCCGTTAACCGTTTCAGCTTCCCCGCCTTCCTTGAGCGATACCCGTTCTGGTGGTATTGTTTAGCGCTTTTGAAAAATTGAATCGACATTTGAGGGGATTTTCGCAATGCGTATTATTCTGCTTGGCGCTCCGGGCGCGGGTAAGGGAACTCAGGCTCAGTTCATCATGGAGAAATACGGTATTCCGCAAATCTCTACCGGTGACATGCTGCGTGCCGCTGTTAAATCTGGCTCCGAGCTGGGCAAACAAGCTAAAGACATCATGGACGCAGGCAAGCTGGTAACCGATGAACTGGTTATCGCGCTGGTTAAAGAGCGCATTGCGCAGGAAGACTGCCGCAACGGTTTCCTGCTGGACGGCTTCCCGCGCACCATTCCTCAGGCTGACGCCATGAAAGAAGCGGGCATCAACGTGGACTACGTGCTGGAGTTCGACGTGCCGGACGAGCTGATCGTTGACCGTATCGTTGGCCGTCGCGTGCACGCTGCCTCTGGCCGCGTTTACCACATCAAATTCAACCCACCAAAGGTTGAAGGCAAAGACGACGTGACCGGCGAAGAGCTGACCACCCGTAAAGACGATCAGGAAGAGACCGTGCGTAAGCGCCTGGTGGAATACCATCAGATGACCGCTCCGCTGATCGGCTACTACTCCAAAGAAGCGCAGGCGGGTAACACCAAATACGCAAAAGTTGACGGCACCAAAGCCGTGGCTGACGTACGTGCAGAGCTGGAAAAGATCCTCGGCTAACGGCATCCCTCTCACCCGGACTCCCGGGTGAGAAAAATTCTCATCTTACCTATTACAGCAATGGGTTTCGTTTAAACGCATTTCCGCTACAATTGACAACCTATCAAATGGTTAAGAGGCGTGAATGAGTCAGGCGAAAACCGGCATCCTGCTTGCCAATCTGGGTACCCCAGAAGCACCTACTCCAGCGGCGGTAAAACGCTACCTGCGACAATTTTTAAGCGACACGCGCGTCGTGGATACGCCAAGGCTGCTGTGGTGGCCACTGCTGCGAGGCGTCATTCTGCCGATTCGTTCGCCGCGCGTGGCAAAGCTCTACCAGTCCGTGTGGATGGAAGAGGGCTCGCCGCTGATGGTCTACAGCCGTCGTCAGGAGAAAGCGCTGGCCGCCCGCCTGCCGGACATGCCCGTAGCCCTCGGCATGAGCTACGGCAAGCCCTCCCTTGAGAGCGGCGTAGAAGCGCTGCTGGCCCAGGGCGTAGAGCATATCGTGGTGCTGGCTCTGTATCCGCAGTACTCCTGCTCCACGGTAGCGGCAGTCTGGGACGAACTGGCCCGCATTCTGGCGACCCGTCG
The DNA here is from genome assembly GCF_026627565.1 of Enterobacter cloacae complex sp. 2022EL-00788. Classification (NCBI taxonomy): domain Bacteria; kingdom Pseudomonadati; phylum Pseudomonadota; class Gammaproteobacteria; order Enterobacterales; family Enterobacteriaceae; genus Enterobacter; species Enterobacter cloacae complex sp. 2022EL-00788. The sequence goes on from NZ_JAPNMC010000002.1 coordinate 131,876, forward strand.
CCGTATTCCGGGGGTTACCTTTATTCGCGACTACGCTGATAACGAGTTGTATATTAAAGCCCTTGCCAGCAGCGCGCGCGCGTCGTTTGAAAAACACGGCGAGCCGGATCTGCTGCTGCTCTCCTATCACGGCATTCCGCAGCGTTTCGCTAACGAAGGGGATGATTATCCTCAGCGCTGTCGCGATACCACCCGCGAGCTGGTGTCCGCCCTCGGCCTGCCGCCGGAGAAGGTGATGATGACCTTCCAGTCGCGCTTCGGGCGCGAGCCGTGGCTAACCCCGTACACCGATGAAACCCTCAAGATGCTGGGCGAGAAGGGCGTGAAGCATATTCAGGTGATGTCGCCGGGCTTCTCGGCGGACTGTCTGGAAACGCTGGAGGAGATTGCTGTCCAGAACAAAGAGTTCTTCATGGAGGCTGGCGGAACGAAATACGAGTATATTCCGGCGCTTAACGATTCCCCTGAACACATTGACATGATGGTGTCGCTGGTCACCACCAGCCGCTGATCGCGTTAACGGCCGGGTTTGTGCTACCATTCCCGGCCCGTATTCAATGCACAGTTCAGACCATGAAATTTCCCGGTAAACGCAAGTCCAAACACTATTTCCCTGTCGATGCCCGCGATCCACTGCTTCAGCAAATTCAGCCAGAAAGCGAAACCAGCGCTGCCTGGGTGGTCGGTATCGATCAGACGCTGGTGGATATTGAAGCCAAAGTGGATGATGCGTTTGTCGCACGTTACGGTCTGAGCGCCGGGCACTCGCTGGTGATTGAGGACGACGTTGCCGAGGCGCTGTACCAGGAGCTGGTGCGCGAAAATCTCATTACCCACCAGTTTGCCGGCGGAACCATCGGCAACACCATGCACAACTATTCCGTACTGGCTGATGACCGCTCGGTCCTGCTCGGCGTGATGTGCAGCAATATCGAAATCGGTGGCTATGCCTACCGCTACCTGTGCAATACCTCCAGCCGTACCGATCTGAACTATCTGCAGGGCGTTGACGGGCCGATTGGCCGCTGCTTTACGCTGATTAGCGATTCTGGCGAACGTACGTTTGCCATCAGCCCGGGCCATATGAACCAGCTGCGCGCTGACAGCATTCCTGAAGAGGTGATTGCGGGCGCGTCTGCACTGGTGTTGACCTCCTATCTGGTGCGCTGCAAGCCGGGCGAGCCGATGCCGGAAGCGACCATGAAGGCGGTAGAGTATGCGAAGAAATACAACGTGCCGGTGGTGCTGACGCTGGGCACGAAATTTGTCATCGCCGACAACCCGGAGTGGTGGCAGGCCTTCCTGAAAGAGCACGTCTCCATTCTGGCGATGAACGAAGAAGAAGCCGAAGCGTTGACCGGCGAGAGCGATCCGCTGCTGGCGTCTGATAAGGCGCTGGACTGGGTGGATCTGGTGCTCTGCACTGCCGGCCCGGTCGGGCTGTACATGGCGGGCTTCACGGAAGAGGAGAGCAAGCGCAAAACCCAACATCCGCTGCTGCCGGGAGCGATTGCCGAATTTAACCAGTACGAGTTCAGCCGCGCCATGCGTCATAAAGACTGCATCAACCCGCTGCGCATTTTCTCCCACATCGCACCGTATATGGGCGGACCTGAGAAGATCATGAACACCAACGGCGCGGGCGATGGCGCGCTGGCCGCGCTGCTGCACGACATTACCGCTAACGCCTACCATAAAACTAACGTGCCAAACTCCAGCAAGCACCGGTTCAGCTGGCTGACCTACTCCTCGCTGGCGCAGGTGTGTAAGTACGCGAACCGCGTGAGCTATCAGGTGCTGAACCAGCATTCGCCGCGCTTAACGCGCGGACTGCCGGAGCGGGAAGACAGCCTCGAAGAGGCGTACTGGGACAGGTAAAAGAAGACCCCTCACCCTAACCCTCTCCCCACAGGGGAGAGGGGATAGCACAGAGCCGTCTTTTCTCCCTCGCCCCTTTGGGGAGAGGACGGGGTTAGGGGATCCGCAGCAAAACTTAACCCGTCACCGCCTCAGCAACCGGCGGTTTCGCCAGCAGCGTCAGCATCGTGTTCGCGATCTCACGCTCGCCCATCACCACCTGATTCGCGCCGCGCTCGGTAATGTACTCCACTTCGTCGTCATAATGGGCGCGGGCAATAATCTCAATATTCGGGCATTTCTCTCGCGCCGTGGCCACAATCTCGCCGGCCTCATAGCCGTTCGGAATGGTCAGCAGCAGCCAGCGGGCGCAGTCGAGGTGCGCGAGATTCATAATCTCTTCGTTCGCCGCATTGCCGAGCACCGCACGGATACCGCGCTCGCGCAGCTCGTCCACGCGGGTACGGGAGGTTTCAATGACCACCAGCGGAATACCCTGCTCGATTAGCTTCTCACCCAGCAGGCTGCCGACGCGGCCAAAACCGACCAGCAGCGCGTGGTTGCAGATATCCACGGGGATCTGCTTCTCCTCCTCGATTGCCTCTTCCAGGGTCTGCTCTTCGAGGGTTTCGGTCTTCTCGAGGTATTTCTCCAGCAGGGCAAACAGCACTGGGTTCAGCATGATGGAGAGGATCGCCCCCGCCAGCACCAGGTTTTGTCCCGCCTGCGGCAGCAGGTCTAACGCCATACCCAGACCGGCCAGAATAAAGGCAAACTCGCCAATCTGCGCCAGGCTGGCGGCGATGGTCAGCGCCGTGCGCGGCGAGTGGCCGAACATCCGCACCAGGAAGAAGGCGGCAGCGGACTTACCAAAGATGATGATCGCCAGCGTGCCCAGCACGGCCAGCGGCTGCTGGATAAGCACCATCGGGTCAAACAGCATCCCGACGGAGACAAAGAACAGCACCGCAAACGCATCACGCAGCGGCAGGGTGTCATGCGCGGCGCGGTGGCTCAGCTCGGATTCGTTCAGCACCATCCCGGCAAAGAACGCGCCCAGCGCGAAGGAGACGTCAAACAGCTCTACGGCGCCAAAGGCAATACCCAGCGCCAGCGCAAGGACGGAGAGCGTAAACAGCTCACGCGAACCGGTGGCGGCGCTGCGGGACATGATCCACGGCACCAGACGGCGGCCCACCAGCATCATGATGGCGATAAACGCGACAACCTTACCGATGGTAATGCTCATATCCAGCGCCAGCGAGGCGAAGCCGACGTTGTCTTTTTCCATCATTCCGGCGACGGCGGGCAGCAGCACCAGCGTCAGCACCATCACCAGATCTTCCACAATCAGCCAGCCTATCGCGATTTGTCCGCGCTGGCTGTCTATCAGCTGCCTCTCTTCAAGCGCGCGCAGCAGCACCACGGTACTGGCGGTTGAAAGACACAGCCCAAATACGATACCGGTCATCAGCGACCAGTCCAGCACCGCGGAAAGCGCCATCCCCAGCAGCGTTGCTACCCCTATCTGAGCGATAGCTCCCGGTATGGCGATCGACTTTACCGCCATCAGATCCTTGAGTGAAAAATGCAGACCTACGCCAAACATCAGCAGGATCACGCCTAATTCCGCCAGTTCAGGTGCCAGCTTGGTATCTGCCACGAAACCGGGCGTGAAGGGCCCCGCCAGTACACCCGCTAACAGATAGCCGACGAGAGGGGAGATACGCAGTTTGTTGGCAATCATGCCGAGAATAAAAGCGAGCACAAGTCCACCAACAATGGTGGTAATAAGCGGTGTGGCGTGGTGCATTCCGTCTCCTTTCGTGGTGAGTGATCCATTTTTGGCGTAAATACCAAAAAGCCGAGTAATAGTTTATGACAATTTTTACGCTTATGTTTATGAATAATTGTTGAAATCAGAATAAAAGAGCAATAAGCGTGAAAAAGGGCAGGTTTTGGTAAATTTGCAGAGGGGAGGGAGAGGAAAGCCTTATGGCATCAGGTTATCCGGCTGCCAAAGTTTAACTTTGGCAGCCGGGAAACTACGCTTTATGACGGTTGTCAGGCAGGAATATGGTCAACATCCCCAGAAGTGGCAGGAAAGCGCAGATTTTGTAAACCAGGAAGATGCTGGTATGGTCCGCAACCATCCCTAACACAGCGGCTCCAAGGCCGCCCATGCCGAAGGCGAAGCCGAAAAATAGCCCGGAAACCATACCGATACGTCCCGGCAGCAGCTCCTGCGCGTAAACCAGAATGGCTGAGAAGGCCGATGCCAGTATAAATCCAATGATCACCGTTAAAATGCCGGTCCATTCCAGGCTGGCGTACGGTAAAACAAGCGTAAACGGCGCAACGCCGAGGATAGAGCCCCAAATTACGTATTTACGCCCAATCTTATCTCCCACGGGCCCGCCAATCACCGTGCCTGCCGCCACCGCGAACAGGAAGGCAAACAGGTGGAACTGAGCGTTTTGTACCGATAATCCGAATTTTTGCATCAGATAGAAGGTGTAATAGCTGCTGATGCTCGCCATGTAGAAATATTTGGAGAAAATCAGCACCAGCAGCACGCTGACCGCGAGGATCACCTTATTGCGCGGGAGCGGATTGGCGACCTTCGCCACCGGCTTACCCTTGTTCACGCGATGCTGTGCGGCATACCAGCGGCTGATTTGCGCCAGGACGACAATCGCCAGCAGCGCGGCCAGCACAAACCACGCGACGTTGCCTTTACCGTAAGGGGCAATAATCACCGCCGCCAGCAGGGGGCCTAAGGAGCTGCCAAAGTTGCCGCCCACCTGGAACAGCGACTGCGCCAGCCCGTGCCGCCCGCCGGAGGCCATCCGCGCCACGCGGGACGATTCCGGGTGGAATACCGATGAACCGGTTCCCACCAGCGCCGCGGCAACCAGCACCGCCTCAAAGCTGCCCGCCATGGCCAGCAGCACCAGCCCGCTCAGGGTGAAGCACATGCCGATGGGCAGCGACCACGGCATCGGGTATTTGTCCGTCCAGTAGCCCACCACCGGCTGCAGCAGCGAAGAGGCGAGCTGGAAGGTCAGGGTGATCATGCCGATCTGGACGAAGGTTAAGGAAAACTCGGACTGCAACAGCGGATAAATCGCCAGAATCAGCGACTGGATCATGTCGTTGAGCAGATGTGAGAGACTGATGGCGCCTAAGACCTTAAAGGAGGTGCGCGACGCCGGAGCGCCCTGGACGGGCTGGGTTGATTCACTGATTGCCATAAATACCACGTCGATTTGTTATTAGAGATGCAGGGTGTAATTATTATCCGACTAACATACCCGTCCGTGACATTTGAAGAAAGTCGCAATTCTGAAAACTTATTTGTCTATTCTTGTGAGTCACTGTAATTTTTGCGTTTGTCTATTGGTCAGGGAGAGAGAAGATGAAGTTAATGAAGCGTGGCGTCGCGCTGGCGCTCATCGCCGCATGGGGGCTGGCAAGCCTGCCCGCTCAGGCGTATGAAAAAGATAAAACCTATAAAATAACCATTCTGCATACTAACGATCATCACGGCCATTTCTGGCGCAGCGAATACGGTGAATATGGCCTGTCGGCGCAAAAAACGCTGGTGGACGGCATTCGCAAAGAGGTGGCGGCCCAGGGGGGCAGCGTGCTGCTGCTGTCGGGCGGGGATATCAATACCGGCGTACCGGAATCCGACTTACAGGATGCGGAGCCTGATTTCCGCGGCATGAATTTAATCGGTTACGACGCGATGGCCGTCGGAAACCACGAGTTTGATAATCCGCTGAGCGTATTGCGCCAGCAGGAGAAGTGGTCCAAATTCCCGTTCCTTTCCGCCAATATTTATCAGAAAAGCACCGGCGAACGCCTGTTTAAGCCCTGGGCGCTGTTCAAGCGTCAGGATCTGAAGATTGCGGTTATCGGATTAACGACCGACGACACGGCTAAAATTGGCAACCCTGAATATTTTACCGATATCGAATTCCGTAAACCGGCGGACGAGGCGAAGCTGGTTATTCAGGAATTGCAGCAGAATGAAAAACCGGACGTGATTATCGCCACCACCCACATGGGGCACTACGACAACGGTCAGCACGGCTCTAACGCGCCGGGCGACGTGGAGATGGCGCGCAGCCTCCCGGCTGGCTCGCTGGCGATGATTGTGGGCGGTCACTCTCAGGATCCGGTCTGTATGGCCTCTGAGAACAAAAAGCAGGTGGATTATGTGCCGGGCACGCCGTGCGCGCCGGATCGTCAGAACGGGATCTGGATTGTGCAGGCCCACGAGTGGGGCAAATATGTTGGCCGCGCGGATTTCGAGTTCCGTAACGGCGAGATGAAGCTGGTGCACTATCAGCTTATCCCGGTCAACCTGAAGAAAAAAGTGACCTACCCGGACGGCAAAAGCGAGCGCGTGCTTTATACCCCGGAAATCGCTGAAAACCAGCAGATGCTCTCCCTGCTGATGCCGTTCCAGAGCAAGGGTAAAGCGCAGCTGGATGTGAAGATCGGTACGCTTAACGGTCGGCTGGAGGGCGATCGCAGCAAAGTTCGCTTTGTGCAGACCAACATGGGGCATCTGGTGCTGGCCGCGCAAATGGCGCGCACGAATGCGGACTTCGCCGTGATGAGCGGCGGCGGTATCCGCGATTCCATAGAAGGCGGAAACATCACCTACAAAGACGTGCTCAAAGTGCAGCCGTTTGGCAACGTGGTGGTGTATGCGGATATGAGCGGGAAAGAGGTCATTGACTACCTCACCGCCGTGGCGCAGATGAAGCCGGACTCCGGGGCGTATCCGCAGTTCGCTAACGTCAGCTTCGTGGCGAAGGACGGCAAGCTCAACGATCTCAAAATCAAAGGCGAGCCGGTCGACCCGGCGAAAACCTACCGTCTGGCAACGCTAAGCTTTAACGCCACCGGCGGCGATGGTTATCCGCATATTGATAACAAACCGGGCTACGTGAATACCGGGTTTATCGATGCGGAGGTGCTGAAGCAGTATATCCAGCAAAATTCTCCGATTGACGTGAACGCGTACGAGCCGAAGGGCGAGGTGAGCTGGCAGTAGCGTTGTGCGGCCTGATGCCCTCACTCCAACCCTCTCCCACCGGGAGAAGAGGGCGCGAACACAAAAAACGGTAACGCCTGTTACCGTTTTTTTTACCTGGCAGCCGCCACCGGGCAACGTCCTCAATCCCGGCGCGCGATATCCGCAAATTGCGCGTCCAGCATTTTCGCCAGATCGCCGGCGGCCAGCTCGATATCCAGCCCGCGTTTGCCGCCAGAAATATAGATCGTCTCAAATTCCTGTGAAGGGGCATCGATCAGCGTCGGCAGGCGTTTTTTCTGCCCCAGAGGACTGATGCCGCCCACGAGGTAGCCGGTGGTACGTTGCGCAACCGTCGGGTCCGCCATATCCACCTTTTTCGCACCCAGCGCCTTGGCGACTTTCTTCAGGTCAAGCTGTCCGGCGACGGGCGTTACCGCCACGGCGAGGTGCTTCATGTCCCCGTTCACCGCGACCAGCAGCGTTTTATAAACCCGGTCCGCGTTCAGCCCCAGCTTGCGCACCACTTCATCACCAAAGTTGGTTTCGTTCGGATCGTGATCGTAGGTGTGGATCCGGAAAGTAATGTTGTTTTTTTCGAGTAATTTAACGGCGGGAGTCATGGCTATCCTTCCTGCGACAGACGATTAATGCCAGCAGCATACGCCTGACGTTTGTCTAAAAAATAGCACCATCTTGCGCAATAGTATTGGCAGTGATGGTCACTTTGAGCGACAATCGGCTCAACCGAAGGTCACTTCGGCATAATAAAAACGATGAAATTCCTCTTTGACGGGCCAATAGCGATATTGGCCATTTTTTTATTTCAGCAGCGAAGGCAGGTTCCCTTCTCCGTACAAATGCAGCGCGCCAACCGCGACAACATAGTGACCGGCAGGCAGGGCGTGCAGCGTTTCCCGCCATGCGCGGTTGCGCGCGTTCATCAGTACGTCATACAGCGATTCGCTGAACGTCGACGGTAGCGCAAGCCTGCTTCCCGTGGGCGGTGCATCCAGCCACCAGCCAATCATCGTTTGCAGCAGACGCGCGTTGGTGTGCCAGTGGGTCAGGGTGTCATCCAGCAGCATCAGGCCGTCATCGGGAAGCTGTCGCAGGAGAGCGATCTGGCTGTCCGTGCCTTCCAGTTCGATGACCGGGAGGTTGCGCGCCCTTGCCGCGTTAAGCAGCTGATAGTCTATTCCGTAATCGCCGCGTAGCCCAAGGCGCTGCGCCTGTGTCGCCTGCAACACCATGGCAATTTGCCACAGGGGCAGGGTGTCGAGCATGGAGAGCGAGACCCCGGTTTCGTCCGCGAGGCGCGTCAGTTCGCTAAGCTGCGCTTCGCTGAGGCGTTCCGCAAGAGGGCGGTCGCTCTCCAGCCCCGCAAACGGTGACTCATGACCCGATATATCGGCCTCAACGACCAGCGCGTCGGCATTCCTGAGCAGTTTTATCAGGCCGGCTGGCAGCGGGGACATGTCCTGCGTGCCCATATGGATGCTGCCAACGAGGTGCAGATGTTGCCCGCCGGGAAGAGAGATATCCATACCGGGCCAGGGATAGCGACGGGGGAAAAGGGCGCGAAACGATGCTTTTATACGATTAAACAGACCCATACGCGCTCCATGAACGGAAAGGTTCATGCTAGCGCGTAGGAGAACAAGGTTCAATCCTTCGGTTTAAACCGCAGCAGACGGTTGGCGTTACTCACCACGGTAATTGACGAGAGCGCCATCGCCGCACCCGCAACCACCGGGTTTAGCAGGGTGCCGGTCAGCGGCCACAAAATGCCGGCAGCAATCGGAATGCCCAGCGAGTTATAGACGAACGCGCCGAGCAGGTTTTGCTTCATGTTGCGCAACGTGGCTTTCGATATCGCCAGCGCATCCGCCACGCCCATCAGGCTGTGGCGCATCAGGGTTATCGCGGCAGTTTCAATGGCGACGTCGCTCCCGCCACCCATGGCAATTCCCACGTCAGCCTGAGCCAGCGCCGGAGCATCGTTGATGCCGTCACCCACCATCGCCACCTGACGACCTTCGTCCTGCAGCTTCCTGATGGCATCCGCTTTGCCATCCGGGAGTACGCCAGCGATTACCTCGTCAATGCCTGCTTCTTTGGCGATGGCGTTAGCGGTGGTCGGATTATCGCCGGTCAGCATCACCAGGCGGTAGCCCGCACGATGCAGGCGCTGAAGGGCGTCCACGCTGTCCTGGCGTAGCGGGTCGCGCACGGCAAGCAGCGCCGCCGCCTGACCATCAATCGCCAGCAGAACCGGCGTCGCGCCCCGAGAAGCCTGGGCGTTCAGCTCATCTTCGAACGCGGACGTATCAACACCGTTTTCATTCAGCAGCGCCTGATTACCCAGCAGCAGCGCGTGCCCTTCGGCTTCACCGCTGATGCCTGAACCTCGCAGCGTGCGGAAGTTGCTTACCTGCGGCAGGCGGATAGTTCCGGCCTTCTCCGCGATGGCGCGGGCCAGCGGGTGGCTGGAACCTTGCTCCAGCGCGGCGGCAAGGCGCAGCGCGTCAGCCTCCGGGAAGCCAGCGGTTTTTACCGCCACCACCTGCGGCTTGCCTTCGGTCAGCGTACCGGTTTTATCAAAGACAATCGTATCCAGCGTGCTCGCCCGCTGCAGCGCATCGGCATCACGGACCAGCACGCCAAACTCGGCGGCGCGCCCGACGCCAGAGATAATCGACATCGGCGTTGCCAGGCCAAGCGCGCAAGGGCAGGCGATGATCAGCACCGTGGTGGCGATTACCAGGGTGTAGACAATCTGCGGTGCCGGGCCGAAGAAATACCAGATTGCCGCGCTCAGCAGGGCAATACAGACTACCACCGGCACAAAAATGGCGGAAATTTTATCGGCAAGCTGACCAATCTCCGGCTTGCTGCTCTGGGCCTGGCGGACCATGCGAATGATGCGCGACAGGGTGGTGTGGCTACCGACGGCGCTGGCGCGGAACAGCACGCTGCCGTCCTGCACCACCGTACCCGCATGCACCGCGTCGCCCTGCGATTTCTGCTGAGGGACGGGTTCCCCGGTCAGCATCGCTTCATCAAGCCACGCGTCGCCCTGGGTGATTTCACCGTCAACGGGCACGCGGTCGCCGGTGGTCAGGCGCAGCGTCATACCCGGCTGTACCTGGGCGAGCGGCACGCTTTGCTCCCCGTCGTCCGTCACCACGCGGGCCGTCGGCGGGGTTAAATCGAGCAATCTTTCCAGCGCCTTCGACGAGCGCTGACGAGCGCGCGCTTCCAGCATATGGCCCAGGTTAATCAGGCCGATAATCATCGCGCTGGCTTCATAATAGAGATGGCGGGCTTCCATCGGGAACCACTGGGGCCAGACGTTTACGCTCATCGAGTACAGCCAGGCGGCGCCCGTTCCGAGCGCGACCAGCGTATCCATCGTCGCCGTGCGGTTTTTCAGGCTTTTCCAGGCGCTGGTATAAAAATGGCCGCCTGCAAACACCATCACCGCAAGGGTAATGAGGCCAATCACAAGCCACAGCGTGCGGTTATCAGCGGTGACCATCATGTTGTCACCCATCATGCCCCACACCATCACCGGGATACCGACCAGCAGGGCGACAATCGCCTGCCAGCGGAAGCGCTTCATGGTAGCAATAGCCGTTTCCTGCTGGCGCTCACGGCGCTCGGCATCGTCTTCGATGGCCTCAGCCCCGTAGCCCGCTTTTTCCACGGCCTGCACTAAATCTGCGGCGGAGGCACTGCCCATCACCAGCGCGGTGCGCTCCGCAAGGTTTACCCGTGCCTGTGCGACGCCCGGAACCGCCTGAAGGGCATTCTGTACGCGTGAAACGCAGCTGGCGCAGCTCATACCGTTGATCAGCAGCTGTTGGCTGTCATCAATATCATCCGCTGCCGGAAGCTCAGGAGTGGCCGCTGTCAGTGCTTCCGACGGGGATGATGACTCTGCCAGCGGTTTAGCCTTTGGGTGGCTTAACTCCGCCCCGTAACCGGCCTGCTTAATGGTATCAATCAGCGCGTCGGCGCTGGCGCTGCCGGTTACGGCGGCACGATCGATAGTCACCTCTGCGCTTTCGACGTCAGGACGCTGTTCCAGGCTTTCTTTAACGCGTTTGACGCAGTGGCCGCAGGAGAGGCCATCCAGCGTCAGGTCAATAGTGTGAGACATAACAAAACTCCCGTATAATAGTCTGGTCAGTTGTTGACCGGAGTAACGCTTTTCGCTAACTGTTATGAAGGTTAAACCTTCCATCAAGGGGAAGGTCAAGGGGGAAATGTGAATATCAGTGATGTTGCGAAAAAAACCGGCTTAACCAGCAAAGCGATTCGCTTTTATGAAGAAAAAGGGCTGGTGACGCCACCGTTGCGCAGTGAGAACGGCTACCGCAGCTATACGCAACTGCACCTTGATGAACTGACGTTACTGCGCCAGGCAAGACAGGTGGGGTTTAACCTCGAAGAGTGCGGCGAACTGGTTAACCTGTTTAACGATCCGAAGCGCCACAGTGCGGACGTGAAAAAACGCACGCTGGAAAAGGTGGCGGAGATTGAACGCCACATCATCGAGCTACAGGCGATGCGCGAACAGCTGCTGCTGCTGGCTGAATCCTGCCCGGGGGACGACAGCGCCGAATGCCCGATTATCGATAATCTTTCCGGCTGCTGCCATCGTAAAACGCATGCTTAACAGGCCTTAACCCGCAGGGTTATCCCTTCCACCGCAATGACCTCAACCCGCGTTCCGGCGCTGAGGTCATCGTCGGCCATCACCGGCCACGAGCTGTCGCCCACGCGCATATGGCCGCGTCCGTTGATCAGCGCGGTATCGAGCGTAAACCGTTTACCCACGATCTGCTGCCCGCGCTGGTTGAGATGCGCATCGACCGGTTTCTGCGCCTGTACCCGTTTGTTCAGCCAGCGCCACCACAGCCAGGCGGCCACCAGCGTCAGGCCGGCAAACAGGGCGCCCTGCCACTCCCAGCCGACAGGCAGCAGCCAGACGAGCAGCCCGGTAATCACCGCGGCAACGCCGCTCCAGAGCAGGTAACCGTTGCCGCCAAGCATCTCGGCGGCCAGCAGCAGGCCGCCAAGGCTTAGCCAGAACGCATGAGGATGTGCAACGATGAGCTCAATCATTTTTTACGCTCGTTTCCGCTGTCTTTGATCAGTTCGGTAATCCCCGCGATAGAGCCCATCAGGCTGCTGGCGTCCAGCGGCATCATCACCACCTTGCTGTTGTTCGCGGAGCCAATCTCCTTCAGCGCATCGGTATATTTTTGCGCGACGAAGTAGTTCACCGCCTGAATGTCCCCGGCGGCGATCGCCTCTGACACCATCTGCGTGGCGCGCGCTTCTGCTTCTGCCGAACGTTCACGCGCTTCCGCCTGCAGAAAGGCGGACTGCCGCTCGCCCTCGGCTTTCAGGATCTGCGACTGTTTTTCCCCTTCCGCTTTGAGGATCTCGGCCTGACGCACCCCTTCGGCTTCCAGAATATAGGCACGCTTGGTGCGCTCGGCCTTCATCTGGGCGTTCATGGAGGCGATCAGCTCTGCCGGTGGGCGCACGTCGCGGATCTCAATGCGGGTGACCTTAATCCCCCACGGATTGGTTGCCTGATCGACAATATGCAGCAGGCGGGTATTAATGCTGTCGCGCTGGGAGAGCATCTCATCCAGCTCCATCGAGCCAAGCACGGTACGGATGTTGGTCATCGTCAGGTTGACGATGGCCAGCTCCAGGTTGCTCACCTCATAGGCCGCTTTCGGCGCGTCAATGACCTGAATAAAACAGACCGCGTCGATGGTGACGTTGGCGTTATCCTTCGAAATGACTTCCTGCGAAGGGATATCCAGCACCTGCTCCATCATGTTGATCTTGCGGCCAATTCGGTCCATGAACGGGACGATCAGGCTTAACCCAGGCTGAAGGGTGGTGGTATAACGGCCAAAGCGCTCAACGGTCCACTGGTAGCCCTGCGGAACAATCTTGACGCCTGCGCCAACGATAACCAGCGCAACGAAAATAAGTACGGGTATAACGATGAGCATAAAAACCTCCTGTTTTGCATGCTGTAACGAGAAAAACGGCGTAATTGTTGAACGTAAGTATATCGGCTAACGGGCTGGATTTCGCCCCTGTAAAGAGGTGGGAACCGGACTGGTAAAAATAAAACGCCCCGCCCGGAGAGCAGGGCGCAGAATATTAGTTTTCTGAGTGGGTGTAACTGAAGTCGCTGATAAACCCGTCACCGGCGTCAGCAATGGCTTTCGACAACCCCTGATAGTATTTTTCCAGCCCGATGGCCTCTATCTGGCGGATCTGCTCGCGAATGGGGGCGCAAAACAGGATTGCGTTACCCGCGCCGACGCGTTTGTTATTGGGCGGCAGATCCCCCGCGATCGCCTTAAACCAGGTTCTGATCCCCTGCTTTAAGCTGTGCGGTGCCCTGGCGAGATCCTCCCGGCCGGTCAGCACCTGTAGGGTCGGAAATTCGTTAGCGTTAACGGCCGCTTTCATACGCGCGAAGAACGCGGTGAAAAGCTCGAATGAGCCGAGATCCGTAACGCGAGGCTTGGTGGTTTTGCCGTTTTTATTCCCCATTTTTCCGGCAGGCGCCGCGGGTGCCGGCACCACGTTGACCTTATGCAGGTCCAGACCAAACAGCAGGTTGCAGTGCGCGCGGCGCTCTTTGAGCGGGTAGGACATCAGCACCTCGATAAACTCGGTCGCCTTTACCTCGGCCAGGTCATGGTTGATCAGCCACTGGGAGCGGGCAAATTCCGCAGGCGTGACGAACCAGTCCGGCACGTCGGTAAAGCGCCTGGATTTACCCTTGCCGTCAAATTCCAGAAAGTAGGCCCCGTCATCGAAAGCAAAATAGCAGTTCTTAAAGCTGCCAATCGTGGTGTTGACGATGAGCGCCTTCTTAACAAAATCGACCACCTCTGCACCCATAACAAAACGCGTGAGTTCCGAAGAATTGATGACTTCCATTAATGTTTCGACATCAGGAACGCCTGGCTTCAGGGAAGAAAACTCGTAAAAGATATGTGTCATGCGGCTTACTACCTGTAGTGATAGAGGTGACAATTAGCAAACAAAAAGTTTAACACTAGCCATAGCTTAAGGCTATTCGCACTGTGAACCTGAAAGGATTATGCTACAGGCTGTTCATACAAAAGCGGTTAATGGAATCGGAATGGATAATAAAAAAAATCTTCTGGATATCAGGGACGTTGGGTTTCGCGTGGGGGACAACACGATCCTTCAGCACGTCGATTTTTGCCTTTCACCGGGTGAGTTCAAGCTTATTACCGGGCCATCCGGCTGCGGCAAAAGCACGCTCCTCAAAATCGTGGCGTCGTTACTGAGCCCAACGGAGGGAACGATCCTGTTTGAAGGCAAGGATATCGCTACGCTTTCACCGGAACGCTATCGCCAGCAGGTGTCCTACTGCGTGCAAACGCCGTCGCTGTTTGGCAATACGGTTTACGACAATCTGATTTTTCCCTGGCAAATCCGCAGCCAAACGCCTGAACCTGAAAAGTTTACCGCCGATCTGGCCCGGTTTGGGCTTTCGAAGGAGACGCTGACCAAATCGATCAATGAACTGTCGGGCGGGGAAAAACAGCGCGTATCGCTGATCCGTAACCTGCAGTTCTTGCCGAAGGTGCTGTTGCTGGACGAGATCACCAGCGCGCTGGATGACGCCAACAAGCGCAACGTCAACGACATTATTCATCGCTACGCCCGGGAACAGCATATTGCCGTGCTCTGGGTGACGCACGATTCTAACGAAATTACCCATGCGGATGACGTCATCACGCTCGTGCCGCAGGGCGGAAAAATGCAGGAGGCTGGCCGTGGGTGAACATAATATAACAAACGAATCGCTGGCGCTGTCGATGGTGCTGGTGCTGGTGGCGATTGTGGTGAGCTACCGGGAAAAGCTGGGGCTGGAAAAAGACATCCTGTGGAGTATCGCCCGCGCGGTGATCCAGCTCATCATCGTTGGCTATGTGCTGAAATACATCTTCAACGTCAACCATGCGGTGTTGACCCTACTGATGGTGCTGTTTATCTGCTTTAACGCGGCGTGGAACGCGCAAAAGCGCAGTAAATATATCGATAAAGCCTTTATCTCTTCGCTTATCGCCATTACTACCGGAACCGCATTAACGCTGGCCGTGCTGGTACTGTCCGGATCGATTGAGTTTACCCCGATGCAGGTGATCCCCATTTCCGGGATGATTGCGGGTAACGCGATGGTAGCGGTGGGGCTGTGCTACAACAACCTGGGGCAGCGCTTCAGCAGCGAGCAGCAGCAGCTTCAGGAAAAGCTGAGCCTGGGGGCAACGCCGAAGGTGGCCTCGGCGCAATTGATCCGCGACAGCATTCGTTCATCGCTGATCCCAACCGTGGATTCCGCAAAAACGGTGGGGCTGGTGAGCTTACCGGGGATGATGTCAGGGCTGATTTTTGCCGGCATCGATCCGGTCAAAGCGATTAAGTATCAGATTATGGTAACGTTCATGCTGCTCGCAACGGCGAGCCTGTCGACGATCGTTGCCTGCTACTTAACCTATCGGAAATTCTACAACTCACGTCACCAGCTGGTGGCGTCATCGTTGAAAAAAGTGCGGTGAGGGGTGCCCGGTAAGCGCGAGCGCTACCGGGCATTCGGCATCAGTACAACAGCGCGTACAGCTGACGACGATACTTCGACGCCAGCGCGTCGCCGGTGCCGAGCGCGGCCAGGATATCCTGGAATACCTTACGCGCCTGCCCATCTGCGGCGGCCAGATCCGTTTGCAGATGGCCGAACAGCAGGGCCAGCGCCTCTTCGTTGCGGCCGACCTGATGCAGCTGGAGCGCAAGCTGGCTTGCCAGCGCGGCATCCGCCGGATTATCCGCCACCTGCTGCTGGAGCTGCTGAATTTCCGGGGTATCGGCCGCCTGCTTCAGCAGTTCAATCTGCGCCACCAGCCCCTGATAACGGGTGTCCTGATCCTGCATTGGCACCGTTTTCAGAACCGCTTCCGCGTCTTCCGGGCGGTGCAGCGCAATCTGGGTCTCAGCCAGCAGCAGACCAATCTGGCTGTTCTGATTCGATAGCTGCCACGCGTCTTTTAACAGCGGCAGCGCCTCGTCGTATTTACCTTCCTGCATCAGCGCCATGGCTTCCTGCGCCTTCAGCTCTTCTTCGCGCGGCAGGACTTTGTCCAGCAGGGCGCGGATCGCCTCTTCCGGCTGCGGCCCCTGGAAGCCGTCGACCGGCTGCCCGTTCTGGAACAGGTAGACGGTTGGGATCGCACGAAGGCCAAACTGGGAGGCCACCATCGGCTCGGCATCGCAATCCAGCTTCGCCAGGATGAACTGACCACCGTATTGCGCTGCAAGGCTTTCCAGGACTGGCGTCAGCTGCAGGCAGTGTTGGCTGCGTTCAGACCAGAAGTAGAACAGCACCGGTGTAGTCATCGACTGTTCGAGCGTCTGTTGCAGGTTAGCTTCAGTGATGTTGACGATATTCTGTACGGACATGCGGCATTCTCTTTTGTCGGTTTACTCTTTACATGGGGGTAAGCGTCGTCGCTTCAACTCAACCCTGCAAAATTTTGTCCATCATCCGTCCCGGCAGCAGGCGTTTTAACCAGCCGACGGCATGGGTCACCAGCGTGACCGGATAGCGCATTTTTGGGTTGTCGCTCTCGAAAGCGTGGCGTACTTTGGCGACAACCGCTTCCGGCCCAAGCGTAAAACGCGCGGCAATACCGGGGTTTTCGACCGGTTTGTCCGCCTGCGTCTGGTTAACGTTTTCCGTAAAGCGGGTGCGGATGGGGCCTGGCTCAATCAGGCTGACCTTGATCCCGCTGTGGCGCAGCTCCATGCGCAGCGCATCGGACCACGCTTCAAGGGCATACTTGCTGGCAGCGTAAGCACCGCGGCCCGGCGTGGAGATCAGGCCCATGACCGAGGAGGTCATCACGATGCGCCCTTCGCCGTGCGGCAGCATGGCGGGGAGAAGGCGCATGGTGAGCTGATGCGCGCCGAAGACGTTAGCGGAGAACTGCTGCTCCAGCTGTTCCCGTGAGAGGGCCTGTAGCGGACCGTACACGCCGTAGCCCGCGTTGTTGAACAGGCCGTAAAGACGGTTGTTGGTCAGGGCGATGACCTCATCGGCGGCCTGGTCCACGCTCTCTGGCGAATCCAGATCCAGCAGGATGCCGGTAAGGCCAAGCCCTCTCATGCGTTCCACATCATCGGGTTTGCGGCAGGCTGCCAGCACCCAAAACCCCTGACGCTTCAGTTCAAGGGCGCTTTCAAGGCCAATTCCGCTGGAACATCCTGTTATTAAGACCGATTTTTGCATAACTTTACCTGTCAGGTTCTCAGCTGTTTGACGAGTCATGTTTTACTAAAGGTGCCAGCCGGGTTGCCATCCAGTCGGCAATAAACGGCTGGGCATCGCGATTGGGGTGAATGCCATCGTCCTGCATCCACTGGGGCTTGAGGTAGACCTCCTCCATGAAAAATGGCAGCAGCGGAATATCAAACTCTTTGGCAAGCTTAGGATAGATCGCGCTAAACGCCTCATTATACCGACGGCCGTAGTTAGCGGGCAGGCGAATTTGCATCAGCAGCGGCCGGGCGTTAGCGGCCTTAATCGTCTGCAGAATGGTACGCAGCGTTTGCTCCGTCTGCTGCGGCTGGAAGCCGCGCAGGCCGTCGTTGCCGCCCAGTTCAACCAGCACCCACCGCGGTTGATGCTGCTTAAGCAGGGCAGGCAGGCGCGATAAGCCCTGCTGCGACGTATCGCCGCTGATGCTGCCGTTAACGACAGACGTCCGGGACTGCCATTTGTCATTGAGCAGGGCGGGCCAGGCCGCACTGGCAGCCATGCGATAGCCCGCGCTCAGGCTATCGCCCAGAATCAATAACGTGTCCGCAGCCGCCGCGCGGAAGGTCATCAGCATCAAAAACAGGAAGGGCAAATGCCAGCGGAAAACATTGTTGAAGTTCATCGTCTTAAGAAGTCCGTCGGTCAGGGAGAACACGAGCTTTCCATCCTCACCGGAGTTGAACTCGTTGTCAAACGTGCCGAAACCATCGCCCTCATTGGTGAATCCGGTTCCGGCAAGTCCACGCTGCTGGCGATCCTGGCCGGTCTGGACGACGGCAGCAGTGGGGAAGTGAACCTTGTCGGCCAGCCCCTTCACGCGCTGGATGAAGAGGCACGCGCCGCGCTGCGTGCCCGGCATATCGGGTTTGTGTTTCAGTCCTTCATGCTTATCCCAACCCTGAACGCGCTTGAAAACGTCGAGCTGCCGGGCCTGCTGCGCGGTGAAAATACCCGTGAAAGCCGCGACCACGCCAGAGCGTTGCTGGAACAGCTGGGGCTGGGGAAACGTCTCGACCACCTTCCGGCGCAGCTTTCCGGCGGTGAGCAGCAGCGCGTGGCGCTGGCCAGGGCGTTTAACGGACGCCCGGAGGTGCTGTTTGCCGATGAGCCTACGGGGAACCTCGACCGTAAAACCGGCGATAAGATTGCCGACCTGCTGTTTTCGCTCAACCGCGAGCACGGCACCACGCTGATTCTGGTCACCCACGATCCGCAGCTGGCCGCCCGCTGCGACCGCCGCCTGCGGCTGGTGAACGGTATTCTTCAGGAGGAAGCATGATTGCCCGCTGGTTCTGGCGCGAATGGCGCTCGCCCTCGCTGCTGATTGTCTGGCTGGCGTTAAGCCTGGCGGTAGCCTGCGTGCTGGCGCTCGGCAGCGTAAGCGATCGCATGGAAAAAGGGCTCAGCCAGCAGAGCCGGGAATTTATGGCCGGGGACAGGACGCTGCAAAGCTCTCGCCCCGTGCCGCCGGGCTGGATCGAGGCAGCGCGCAAGGAGGGGCTGAAGGTAGGGGAGCAGATCACCTTCCAGACCATGACCTTCGCCGGTGATACGCCGCAGCTTGCCAGCGTGAAGGCCGTGGACGACATCTATCCGATGTACGGTGAATTACAAACCAGCCCGCCGGGGCTAAAACCGACCACCGGTACGGTGCTGCTGGCATCGCGCCTGATGGCGCTGCTGAACCTCAAGCCCGGCGACAGTATCGACGTTGGCGACGCAACCCTCAAAATTGCCGGGGAGGTAGTGCAGGAGCCCGACTCCGGGTTTAACCCGTTTCAGCTCGCGCCGCGTCTGCTGATGAACACCGCCGACGTGGCGAAAACCAGTGCCGTTCAGCCGGGAAGCCGCGTTACATGGCGCTATAAGTTTGGCGGCACGCCTGCGCAGCTGGAGGCGTATGAAAAATGGCTCCTGCCCCAGCTCAAGCCGGAACACCGCTGGTACGGGCTGGAGCAGGATGAAGGGGCGCTCGGCAAATCCCTCGAACGTTCTCAGCAGTTCCTGCTGCTGTCGGCACTCCTGACCCTGCTGCTGGCCATAGCGGCCGTTGCGGTGGCAATGGGGCACTACTGCCGCAGCCGTTACGATCTGGTGGCGATCCTCAAAACCCTCGGCGCGGGACGTGCGCAGCTGCGCAGGCTGATCGTCGGCCAGTGGCTGATGGTGCTGGCGCTGTCGGCCGTTACCGGCGGGGCGATAGGGCTGCTGTTTGAAAAGCTGCTGATGGTGCTGCTCAAGCCGGTGCTGCCCGCCGCGCTGCCCCCGGCCAGCCTCTGGCCGTGGCTCTGGGCCATCGGCGCGATGACGGTGATCTCCCTGCTGGTGGGGTTACGCCCGTACCGGCTGCTGCTTGCAACGCAGCCGCTGCGCGTGCTGCGCCGCGATGTGGTGGCGAACGTCTGGCCGCTGAAGTTTTACCTGCCGGTGATTATTGCGGTGGCGGTCGGGCTGCTGGCCTGGCTGATGGGCGGCAGCACGCTGCTGTGGGCGGTGCTGGCGGGCGCGGTGGTGCTGGCGCTCCTGTGCGGCGCGCTGGGCTGGCTGCTGCTCAGCCTGCTCAAAAAGCTGACCGTGAAATCGCTGCCCGTGCGGCTGGCGGTGAACCGTCTGCTGCATCAGCCGTGGTCCACCCTCAGCCAGCTTTCGGCGTTTTCGCTGTCGTTTATGCTGCTGGCGCTTCTGCTGGTGCTGCGCGGGGATCTGCTGGACCGCTGGCAGCAGCAGCTTCCGCCGGAAAGCCCGAACTATTTCCTGATCAACATCGCTCCTGAGCAGGTGACGCCGCTGAAGGGCTTCCTGTCCGAGCATCACATTATTCCCGAGTCGTTCTACCCGATCGTGCGTGCCCGGCTGACGCAGATCAACGGCCAGTCGACGGAGGGAAATAAAGATGAGTCGCTCAACCGCGAGCTGAACCTGACCTGGCAGGCGAAGCGGCCGGACCACAACCCGATTGTCGCCGGCAGCTGGCCGCCTGAAGCGGGAGAAGTCTCAATGGAGGAGGGGCTGGCGACGCGCCTGAACGTGAAGCTGGGGGATACCGTGACCTTTACCGGCGACACGCAGGACTTCAGCGCCAGGGTTACCAGCCTGCGCAAGGTCGACTGGGAAAGCCTGCGGCCTAACTTTTTCTTCATCTTCCCGCCGGGCGCGCTGGACGGGCAGCCGCAGAGCTGGCTGACCAGCTTCCGCTGGGAAAACGGCAACGGCATGCTGACGCAGCTTAACCGGGAGTTTCCGACGGTGAGCCTGCTGGACATCGGCGCGATCCTCAGACAGGTCGGGCAGGTGCTGGAGCAGGTGAGCCGCGCGCTGGAGGTGATGGTGGTGCTGGTGACGGTCTGCGGCGTGCTGTTGCTGCTGGCGCAGGTGCAGGTCGGCATGCGTCAGCGTCACCAGGAGCTGGTGGTCTACCGCACGCTGGGCGCGGGCAAGCGACTGCTGCGCGCCACGCTCTGGAGCGAGTTCGCCCTGCTTGGGCTGGTGGCGGGCCTGGTGGCGGCCATCGGCGCGGAAACCGCGCTGGCGGTGCTCCAGTCGGAAGTGTTCGACTTCCCGTGGGAGCCTGACTGGCGGCTGTGGCTCACGCTCCCTGTCTGCGGCGCCGTTCTGCTGTCCCTGTGCGGCGGCTGGCTCGGTACGCGCCTGTTAAAAGGAAAAGCGCTGTTCCGCCAGTTTGTGAGCTAGTTTACCCTCGTGATGGTTACGCGCCGGCTTATGTGCTGGTGCGTAACCCTTTAACGGCACAAATCGTTAATCACCCTACGTTTAGTAGCACAAAACATTAAAAACCCGCCCACACGGCGCGAATATTTCCGGTTAATATTCACCAGCTAAATATTTAGCAGCGTGTCTATCAAGGAAAAATAATGACTATAAGAAAAACAGCGCTGGCGACAACGATCGGCGCAGCAGTGGCATTGGCTTCTTTCGCATCTCAGGCGGAAATCACCATTCTGAAACAGGATCCGCAGGCGGGTAACCCGCTGAGCCGACTGAACTTCACCGTTGGCGGCAGTATCCGTCCACAGTTCCAGAACATGACCGGCGATGACGGCAAAAACAGCTACAAGCGTAACGGCTTTGACGGCGGCACTCGCTTCCGTTTCGCAGCGGACTACTACCTGTTTGATGACATCAGTTGGATCACCTACTACGAGCTGGGTGTGAACATTCCGGCGCAGTTTAACTGGGATAATCACTACGCCGACGGCGCGCACGACACCTCTCGCCGCATGCTCTATACCGGCCTGAAAAGCGACACCTGGGGTACGCTGACCTTCGGCCAGCAGAACAGCGTGTACTATGACGTGGTGGGCGCAAAAACCGATATCTGGGACTACGACATGATCGGTCAGGCACCGGGTAACGGGATCAACGGCGACTACGACGGCTCTTATCGTTCACGTCAGATGCTGAAATACAAGAAAACCGTCGGCGATGCAGATATCTATGCCTCTTACCTGTTTGAGGACAGCGAATACCTGCCGGGCAACGGCCTGCGCTACAAGCGTAAAGGCGGCGGTTCACTGGGTATCGATTACCACCTGACCACCGATCTGACCTGGGGCGCCGCGTGGAATTACACCCGTGCCGACATGCGTAACCCGGACAACGGCGACAGCAAAACCTACGACCAGAATATCCTCGGTACCGCGCTGAGCTGGACGCCGGATAACTGGACCTTCTCCGCGGGCGGCGGCTGGTATCAGAACTTTATGACCACCAAAAAAGTGTCGGTTAACGACTACTTCGCCGGTGACGCATGGGGTATTGAATACTTTGCCGGCTATAAATTCCCGGTCGGTCAGTACGCGGTGAAATCCATCCAGCCGTACTTCATGGGCGACCGCATTGAGTACGTGAACGGCCGTAACTACCAGCGCACCGACAACGGCGTGGGCATCAGCTTCCAGCTGGACTACGGTTTCCGCGTGGATTACGAACACGTGTTCACGTCCAGCACCGACAACCTGGGCGATATGAACCTGGTGCGTCTGCGTTACGACTTCTAAGGTCGAACCACAGGGTATGGGCTGACGTCCTCACCCTGGCCCTCTCCCACGGGGAGAGGGAACAAACGCTTAAAGCGGCAACGTGGTTGCCGTCTTTTAGCGATTAAGCCAGTCAGCGACCTCGCCATACGTCCCGCGATAGACAATCTTCTCCGCCTTTTTCTCCAGCTGATAGCCGTACATCGGATCGTAATAGTCGTTCAGGAGCGGCACAAGCCAGCTGAAGTGCGCGTCAGTGCTGCCGGTACGCTGCTGCTCGGCTAGGGCTGCGTCCAGCAGCGCCGTAAACTCCGCGAAGCGTTGCAGCCCGAGGCGGCGACGAATGGCGAACAGGCCGTGGTGCAGATACTCGCTGTACGCCTTCCAGCCCGCTTCTTCACCGTAGGCGGCAGAAAAATCCGCCCACATGTGGTCGAAATACTCCTCGCGCAGGCGCTCAAGACGGATCTCAAACGGATCTTCGACCACCACGATAGGGGCTTCAGCCATGCGGTCACGCAGGCATTCCGGCAGGTGGTTAGAGCCAATCATCCGGCCTTCATCCTCCAGCACCCAGCGCGCGGCATCTTTTTTCAGCAGCTCGACGGCAAGGTGATTCTCGAAGCTCGCCTGTGAAAGCTGCGGCGTGAGCGTGCGGCCAAACGATGAGCCGCGGTGGTGCGCCAGCCCTTCCAGATCGATACCCTGCGCATGCTGCTTCACCAGCAGCGTTTTTCCGTTTCCGGTGCAGCCGCCGATAAGCACCATCGGCTTTTGCGACTGCTCGGCGGTGACCTGAATCGCCGTCTGACGCAGGGCCTTATAGCCGCCGCGGATCAGCGGGTAGTCGATACCCGCCTCCTTCAGCCAGGCCTGTGAAATATGCGAGCGCTGGCCGCCGCGCGCGCAGCACAGGTAGCCCTCAGGGTGAGCAAGGCAGGCTTCGCGCCAGGCGCCGATCCGCGCCTCACGCGTTTCGCCGTTTACCAGGCTATGGCCGAGCGCCAGCGCGGCGTCGGGACCCTGACGCTTGTAGCAGGTGCCGACGGCGACGCGCTCGTCGTCGTTCATTAAGGGCAGGTTGAGTGCGCCAGGCATCGCACCCTGGGCAAATTCGATCGGCGCGCGAACGTCGATTAATGGGGTATCAGACGCGAGGATCGCGCGATAGTCCGTTCCATCGTTCATGGTGATTCCAGAAGAAAACTGAGCAGCAATGGGCGGGAATTGTACGCCGGGGAAGGGGAAGGTCAACTCCCCGGCGCAGATAGGGCTTACCTGAGCTTTGATTGTGCCCAGACAATGCCGCTCGCGTACTCTGGCGGCAGCAGAGGGACGATCGCTTCCAGGGTGGCGCTCAGGCGATCGGTATCGGTGTCGTTCAGGTTGAGGTGACCCACCTTACGGCCCGCGCGAACCTCTTTGTCGTACCAGTGCAGGTGCACCAGCGGCAGCTTCAGCCAGTCGTAGTTCAGATCGGTGCCGATCAGGTTGATCATCACCGACGGGCTGGTTACCACCGGCTGCGGCAGGGGCAGGTCGGTAATGGCGCGCAGGTGCAGCTCAAACTGGCTGATGGAGGCGCCGTTTTGTGTCCAGTGTCCGCTGTTGTGCACGCGCGGGGCCAGTTCGTTAATCAGCAGACCCGACGGCGTGACGAAACACTCCATCGCCATAACGCCCACGTAGCCCAGCTCGTGCATGATGGCTGAAAGCATCTCCTCCGCCTGCGCCTGCTGGTCAGCATTGGCCTGCGGGAAGACGACGCTGGTGCGCAGAATGCCGTCCTGATGCAGGTTGTGCGTGAGGGGATAAAACACCGTACGGCCGTCGTAGCCGCGCGCGCCAACCAGCGACACTTCGCCGCTGAAGTTAATGCCCTGCTCAACGATGCACTCGCCATAGCAGTCATCCGGCAGCTCTGCGGTCTCGTGCGCGCGCAGACGCCACTGCCCGCGACCGTCGTAGCCGCCGACGCGACGCTTCACAATCGCCAGCTCGCCCAGCATCGCGAAGACGTCGCTCCACTCGCTTTTATCGGACAACAGCTGCCACGGCGCGGTTGCCAGCCCGAGCTTGTCGAAAAGCTGCTTTTGCGTCAGGCGGTCGGCAACGATCGGGAACACGTCGCGGTTTACAAAGGCGTTATGGCGCGCCAGTTCACGCGTAAGGGCGGTTTCCGGCCAGCGTTCAATCTCGGCGGTGATCACGCTCTGATGGAACGGCACGGCCTCCGGTTCGGCATCCAGCCCGACCGGCCAGACGGAAATACCCAGCGGTTCACCGGCCTGGCGCAGCATACGGCCAAGCTGACCGTTACCGAGAACGCAAACCTGCTTCATGCCGCACCCCGCGGATCCGGGTTATCCAACACCTCATCGGTCTGGGCTTTACGCCAGTCCGCCAGGCGCTGGTGGAGGTCTTTATCGTGGGTGGCAAGGATCTGCGCCGCCAGCAGCGCGGCGTTTGCCGCACCCGCTTTGCCAATTGCCAGCGTGCCGACGGGAATGCCGCGCGGCATCTGGACGATAGAATAGAGGCTGTCGACTCCGCTTAATGCGGCGCTCTGTACCGGCACACCCAGTACCGGCACCAGCGTTTTAGCGGCAATCATGCCCGGCAGATGTGCTGCGCCGCCCGCACCGGCAACGATCACCTCGTAACCGTTCTCTTCGGCGCTTTCGGCGAAGCTGAACAGTTTGTCCGGCGTACGGTGTGCGGAAACCACTTCAACGTGGTGCGGAACATTCAGGATTTCAAAGATTTCGGCGGCGAACTGCATGGTAGCCCAGTCGCTTTTGGACCCCATCACGATGGCGACACGCGCCGGATTATTGCGGGAAGACATGCGTCTTAAAACTCCTGTGGTGCGGAACACACTGCTTTCGAGGGCACAGAGAATAGCATGTAATACCGGCAAGGAAAACGGTTGCGTAGTTGAGAAATGGGCGAAAAGACGAGAAGCCGTTAAAACGGGAAGGAGATCAGCTCCACACCTTCCGGCGTGACTTTTACCATCGATCCTTCGCTGTGCCACGCGCCTAAAACCACGCGATGGGCGGGCTCGCCGTTGGCGACAAGGGAGTGCACGTCGGGACGATGGGTATGACCGTGGATCAGCCACTGGACGCGATGCTTCTCCATCACGCTAACCACCGCCTGCGGGTTAACGTCCATGATGGTCATCGACTTACTGCTGTTGGCGGCTTTGCTGCCCGCGCGCATTCTGGCGGCGATGCGGCTGCGGATAAAGAGCGGCAGAGCGAGAAACAGTTTTTGGATCCACGGGGTGTGGACCCTGGCGCGAAACGCCAGATAGCCGGTATCGTCGGTGCAAAGCGTGTCGCCGTGCATGATCAACACCTTGCGGCCATAGAGGTCGAGCACCTGTTCTTCCGGCAGCAGCAGCATGCCGCTCTCGCGGGCATAGCGCTTGCCGATCAGAAAATCACGGTTGCCGTGAATGAAATAGCAGGGCACACCGGCATCAACCAGCGCTTTGATGGCGGCTGCCATTTCACGGTGCAGCGGGTTCGGATCGTCGTCGCCGATCCAGGCTTCAAACAGGTCGCCCAGAATGTACAGCGCGTCGGCGCTTTTCGCTTCACCGCGTAAAAAACGCAGAAAACCGGCGGTTATCGCCGGTTCTTCCGTTTGCAGATGCAGATCCGCAATAAAGAGTGTCGCCACGAATTACTCGCTGACGGTCACGCTTGTGATCACAACGTCTTCTTTAGGAACGTCCTGGTGCATGCCGCTGCGGCCAGTAGAAACGGCTTTGATCTTGTCGACCACGTCCATTCCTTCAACCACTTCTGCGAATACGCAGTAGCCCCAGCCCTGCAGGCTTTCGCCAGAGAAGTTCAGGAAGTCGTTGTCCGCCACGTTAATGAAGAACTGTGCGGTTGCAGAGTGCGGGGCCTGAGTACGGGCCATTGCCAGCGTACCACGGGTGTTTTTCAGGCCGTTGTTCGCTTCGTTTTTGATCGCTTCTTTGGTCTCTTTCTGGCGCATGCCAGGCTCGAAACCGCCGCCCTGGATCATAAAGCCGTTGATCACACGGTGGAAGATGGTGTTGTTGTAGAAACCTTCGCGGCAGTAGTCCAGGAAGTTTTTAACTGTTTCAGGCGCTTTGTCATCAAAGGTTTTGATTACGATATCGCCATGATTAGTGTGGAAAGTAACCATTTTTGCATCCTGTTCCGTTATTGTGGTGCGTCGACCCGTGCTCGGGTCACATATAGGGGCTTGTTATAGCATAACCACAGGACACGATCACCTTGCATTGTGTGCTGACCGTGCTCCCAATTATGGGTATTATAAGGAACAAACAATCCACACACGTGTTTACATGGAATCTTCGATGTTAAAAATCTTTAATACAATGACGCGCCAAAAAGAGGAATTTAAACCTATCCATGCCGGGGAAGTCGGCATGTACGTGTGTGGTATTACGGTTTACGATCTCTGTCATATCGGCCATGGCCGTACCTTTGTCGCGTTCGATGTGGTGTCACGCTACCTGCGCTTCCTGGGCTATAACCTGAAGTATGTGCGCAACATCACCGACATCGACGACAAGATCATTAAGCGCGCTAATGAAAATGGCGAAAGCTTTGTGGCGCTGGTGGATCGCATGATCGCTGAAATGCACAAGGACTTTGACGCCTTAAATATTCTGCGCCCGGACAGCGAGCCGCGTGCAACCCACCACATCCATGAAATTATCGAGATCACCGAAAAGCTGATCGCGCGCGGTCACGCCTATGTGGCGGACAACGGCGACGTCATGTTCTCGGTGCCGACGGATCCAACCTACGGTGCGCTTTCCCGTCAGGATCTGGAGCAGCTCCAGGCCGGTGCGCGCGTTGACGTGGTTGACGTGAAGCGTAACCCGATGGACTTCGTGCTGTGGAAGATGTCCAAAGAGGGCGAACCAAGCTGGCCATCCCCGTGGGGCGAAGGCCGTCCGGGCTGGCACATTGAGTGTTCAGCGATGAACTGCAAACAGCTGGGTAACCATTTCGACATTCACGGCGGCGGTTCGGATCTGATGTTCCCGCACCACGAAAACGAAATCGCGCAGTCTACCTGCGCGCACGGCGGCGAGTACGTGAACTACTGGATGCACTCCGGGATGGTGATGGTGGATCGCGAGAAGATGTCTAAATCGCTGGGCAACTTCTTCACCGTGCGTGACGTGCTGAAGTATTACGACGCGGAAACCGTGCGCTACTTCCTGATGTCCGGCCACTACCGCAGCCAGCTGAACTACAGCGAAGAGAACCTGAAGCAGGCGCGCTCTGCGCTGGAACGTCTGTACACCGCCCTGCGCGGCACCGACCGGTCTGTTCCGGCCGCAGGCGGCGAGGCGTTCGAAGCCCGCTTCATTGAGGTTATGAACGACGACTTCAACACGCCGGAAGCCTACTCGGTGCTGTTCGACATGGCGCGTGAGGTGAACCGCCTGAAGTCAGAGGACATGGCAGCGGCCAATGCGCTGGCGTCTCATCTGCGTAAGCTCTCTTCCGTGCTCGGCCTGCTGGAGCAGGAGCCGGACGTGTTCCTGCAAAGCGGCGCGCAGGCGGACGACGGCGAAGTGGCGGAAATCGAAGCGCTGATTAAGGCGCGTTTCGAGGCGCGTCAGGCGAAAGACTGGGCGGCAGCGGATGCGGCGCGTAACCGTCTGACCGAGATGGGTATTATTCTGGAAGACGGCCCGCAGGGTACCACCTGGCGTCGTAAGTAATTTCCCCTCACCCTAACCCTCTCCCACAGGGAGAGGGAATTGTTAGGTTTTCTCCCTCTCCCCGTGGGAGAGGGCCGGGGTGAGGGCATCAGCGCGCACGCTTTCTCCACCACAGCAATCCCATCAGTACCGCCCCCGGCAGCCACACCCACAGCAGTTCCGAAATAATGACCTGATGCCCGTACGGCGTGGTATAGCGCGACAGCGCAAACGGCGCGACTTTTATGACCTGCCACGGCGCAAAGAAGCGTTCATCTGACCATGGCCACAGCCAGCCGACGCCTTTCCCGCCGGTGGTAACAGAATCCAGCAGGCTGTGCGACAGCAGCGACACGGTTAAAAACAGCCAGCAGCGCGTCAGGCTGGCCCTAAACCATCGTCGATCCGCCAGCACGCAGAGTATGGGCACCACAAAGGCAAACAGCAGCGAATGGGTAAAGCCCCGGTGGCCGAAAATATTGCCGTAGGCAACGCCGAATTTAAACGCCAGCACGTCGGCATCCGGCAGCATGGCGAGGACGATCCCGACAAACAACAGGCGGGGAGGGATGATTTTTGTTCCGAGCCCTAAGCCCAGACACAGGGGAACAGCGGCGTGGGTGATAACGGTAGGCATTGCATTTATCCATGGCAAATCATGGAAATATAGCAGCAGTTGCCTTCCGGCAAACCCGTGCTAAATTCTGATTTTACGCCGACTCGCGCGCGATAAGCTGCCCGGAGAGGGTAATGCGCTGGGTTTGCAGCTCAGGTGCTTTTAGCTTGCGGATCATCAACCCCGCGGCCTGGCGGCCCGTCTCTTCACTGGCAGACGAAACGTAGGTAAACGACGGTGACGTGAGGTTAACGTGGAGCATATCTTCAAAACCAATCAGCGCCACCTGCTGCGTCAAGAAGACATCTTTCCCCACCGTACGCCCCACCTGGTGAATGCCGGTTATCGAGCCGATCATCGCATCGGGCGAGTGGCAGAGCAGGGCGGTAATCGTATTGTTCTTCTCCAGCAGCTGGCGAGTCACCAGTGCAGCCGCCCGCGTGTCGTCGGTGCAGGCCGGGGAGTAGTCGTCACGCCAGACCAGCCCGTTTTGCGTCATCGCGCTGCGAAAACCGAGCAGACGTTCCTCGCGGATGCGGCAGCCGTCGCGCCCACCGATGTAGGCGATGTTGCGGTGCCCGCGCCCGATTAGGTAACGAGCGGCCAGGCTCGCCGCCTGGCGGTTATCGCGCATGACCAGGTTGCATTTCTCGTCCAGCAAAGACTGCGACACCGCGACAAGCGGAAGCGGGCACTGGCGAATGTGTTCCGGCAGCGCTGCGGTGCGGGTATCCGACGCCAGGTAGATAACACCCGCCACGCCCTGCTGCTTAAAAGAGAGCAGGGTCCGCTCAAGGTGTTCACCGTCGTTCAGCGGCTGACCGAGAAAAACCATATAGCCCTGCTTCTCCAGCTCCTGGACGATGCTCGCCATCACCTTGATGGAAAAGCTGTCGCTAAAGTCTCGCAGGATCAGGCCGATTACGTTGGAGGTGTTGGCGCGGAGGTTGGCAGCGGCGACGTTATGAACATAGCCCAGCGTATCGATGGCAGCATTGACCTTCCCGATCGTCGCTTCTGAGATTTTTCCTTTCTGGCGCAGCACCAGCGAGACGGTGGAGACCGACACGCCCGCATGCTTTGCAACATCAATAATGCTGACTTTCTTCAAAACCGCTCCCTGAAATGTACCGAATATCAGCCGGATAAGACGCGTCCCCCAGCGTACAGGAGACGCCTCCTTCAGGCATCTTATTATTTGCCAATCATCGTGGACATGGTCTGGGCGATAAACTGTGCTCTGGCACCGAAAATCACCTGTATGCCGTTGTCGCCGACGAATACCACGCCGCGCGCGCCAAGCCCGTTCAGACCATCCTTATCCACCGCCTCGCTCTTCGCCACTTCAAGACGCAGGCGGGTGATACAGGCGCCGACGGAGTCGATGTTCTGCGCGCCGCCAAGCAGTGTGATGATTTCGGTGGCAAGTTCGGAATCGGACTTGTCATTCACGTTAGCGGTCACTTCGGTACGACCCGGTGTTTTTACGTCGAAACGGCGGATCACAAAGCGGAACGTGAAGTAGTAGATCAGCGCCATCGGAATGCCGATGATGATGGCGTTCAGGAAGTTGGTCTGATAGCCGTTAAACGACGGCAGGATCCCGAACGACAGGTAGTCGATAAAGCCCGCCGAGAAGGATTTGGCGATATGCGCGTGCATCAGGTACATGGTCATGTACGCCAGGCCCGCCATGACGGCGTTGAAGATGTACAGGATCGGGGCCACGAAAATAAAGGTGAACTCTACCGGCTCGGTGATCCCCGTCAGGAAGCAGGTCAGCGCCGCCGAGAACAGAATACCGGCCGCGATTTTTTTGTTTTTAGTGTGCGCTTCGTGGTACATCGCCAGGCACGCCGCAGGGAGCGCAAACAGCATGAGCGGGAACTCACCCTGCATGAACTTACCGGCGTTCTGGTAGGTGTCGCTGCTGAACGATTTCACCCCCTCTTCAAGCATCTTGAACCAGATGGTCTGGTCGCCGTGGATCACCTGTCCCGCCTGAGTGGTGTAATCGCCAAACGAGTACCAGAAGGACGGATACCAGATATGATGCAGGCCGAGCGGGATCAGCGCGCGCTCCACGAATCCGAAGATAAAGGTCGAGGCCGCCTGGTTATCACCATTCACCACTACGGACAGGGCGTCTATCCCGGACTGAATATGCTGCCAGACGTACGGCAGCAGCAGGCCAAGCAGGAACGACAGAAACGCCGTCGCAATTGCCACAAAACGCTTGCCGGAGAAGAAGCCGAGAAACTCCGGCAGCTGCATGGTATGAAAGCGGTTATAGCACCCTGCGGCGAGAATACCGCAGATCAGCCCGCCAAAGACGCCCATCTGCAAGGTCGGTATCCCGACCACCATGGCGTATTTCCCGCCCTGAGCGGCCATTTCCGGCGTAATGCTCAGCACCGTGCTAATGGTGATGTTGGTGACAAACACCGAGACCGCCGCAGAGAGGGCAGCGATGCCCGATTCCGATGCCAGTCCCACGGCAGAGCCGATAGCAAAGAGCATCGGCAGGTTATCAAAAATAACCCCGCCAGCGTTCATCATTAGCGGCAGGTGGAACTTGTCGCCGAAGGCCAGCAGCAGGCCAGCGGCGGGAAGCAGTGAAATTGGCAGCATTAAGGCGCGACCAATCATCGATAGCTTAGACAACGATTTAACAAACCCTGATATCAGACTCATGCTGACTTCCCCCGAGTAGCGCTTTTTTAGCGCCGTTATTGTAAGTAGAACGTTTTAGTAGAACGTTCTACTTATCGTGGGGAAAGTCTGAAAATCGTGCAACTTAATTTTCACATTTCGCCAGAGGGAAAAGTGATTATTTGAAGTTGATCGATAATTAACCGCGATGAGTGTGGGGGGATGTCTATCCCCTCTCCCTGGGGGAGAGGGTTAGGGTGAGGGCATCAGACAGCTCAGGCCGTAACCGTCACGCTCTGACCTTCAAAGCTTACGGTCTGGCCCGCGACAATTTTGCAGCGCTTGCGGGTTTCCACCACGCCGTCGACCTTCACCAGGCCGTCGGCAATCACGATTTTCGCCTGCGCGCCGCTTTCGCTCCAGCCTTCCAGCTTCAGCAGATCGCACAGCTCAACGTGCGGGTGTTTACCTAAAGAAAAAGTTGCCATGATTACGCGTCCTCTACGTCGTGATACTCCTCGCACGCCTGCAAGGTATTCTGAATGAGTGTTGCTACCGTCATCGGGCCTACGCCGCCCGGGACCGGGGTAATGTAGGACGCGCGCGCGGCGGCATCCTCGTATACCACGTCGCCGACCACCTTGCCGTTTTCGAGACGGTTAATGCCCACGTCCACGACGATTGCGCCCTCTTTGATCCACTCGCCCGGAATAAAGCCCGGCTTGCCGACCGCGACGATCAGCAGATCGGCGTTTTCAACGTGGTGGCGCAGGTTTTTGGTGAAGCGGTGGGTGACGGTGGTGGTGCAGCCCGCCAGCAGCAGCTCCATGCTCATCGGGCGGCCCACGATGTTGGAGGCGCCAATCACCACGGCGTTCAGGCCGTAGGTGTCGATGTTATAGCGCTCCAGCAGCGTTACGATGCCGCGCGGCGTGCACGGACGCAGGCGCGGCGCGCGCTGGCACAGGCGGCCGACGTTATACGGGTGAAAACCGTCAACGTCTTTGTCTGGGGCGATGCGCTCCAGCACCTTCACATTGTCGATGCCCGCAGGCAGCGGCAGCTGAACCAGGATGCCGTCGATTGCTTTATCGGCATTCAGGGTGTCAATAAGTTCCAGCAGTTCCGCTTCGCTGGTGGTTTCCGGCAGATCGTAAGAGCGGGAGACGAAGCCCACCTCTTCACACGCTTTGCGCTTGCTGCCGACATAAATTTGCGAAGCCGGGTTGCTGCCAACCAGCACAACGGCCAGCCCGGGCGCGCGAAATCCGGCCGCTTTACGCGCCTTCACTTTTTCCGCGACCTCAGAGCGCACCTGCTGCGCAATCGTTTTACCGTCAATAATCGTTGCTGCCATCAGAGAGAAGATTCCGTCTGTAACGTTAGAAAGGGGGGATTGCCCGTATTTTGTCAGAAGCGAGGGCCGCTGTCAGTCACCCTTTGCCAGATTTCATCAACGAACCGCAAAATCCCTTCCTGGGGCATGGTCAATTTCTTAGTCGGGATTAGGATGTGACCTGGCTAAATGGCAGCGTTTTGACATATTACAAAATACATTCCTGAGCTACTTTGTTTCCTCCGAAATAAGCCTTCAATTTTTTAATTGAACGTATTTCTTATTCCCGATCGTTTACGGGAAGGGTTATTTACATTTTAAAGGAATAGACATGAAACTCAGCAACATTGCTTCTACTGTTATTGCAACTTTGGCCCTGGTCGCGGGTGCCGCTCACGCAGAAGATCCTGTTACCCCTGTCACCGTTAACGGTGGTACCGTGCATTTTAAAGGTGAATTAGTGAATGCCGCGTGTTCAGTAAATACTGACTCTTCCGAGCAGACGGTTAAGCTCGGTCAGTACCGTACCGCGAAATTCACCAAAGTCGGTGATACCTCTTCCAACGTTCCGTTCACCATCGAGCTGAACGATTGCGATCCTGCGGTAGCGAAAACCGCTGCTGTTGCGTTCACCGGTCAGATCGACGCAACCGACAAAACCCTGCTGGCGGTAAGCTCCGGTAACAACGACAACTCCGCGAAAGGCGTGGGCATTGAGATCCTCGACAGCAAATCCACCACGCTGACCCCAGACGGCTCCTCCTTCTCTGCGGCGCAGAGCCTGATCGAAGGGACCAACATCCTGAACTTCACCGCGCGCTATAAAGCCACGGCTGCGACCACCGCGCCAGGCCAGGCAAACGCGGACGCTACTTTCGTAATGAAATACGAGTAATGCCTGTTTACAGGGACGTGGCTGGCCTCAGGGAGGAGGTCTTTTAATCGCTGATACCGGGAGCGAAGGATGACAAGGACTGGGATACTGCTGTTTGCCCTTGCGATTGCCCCAGCGGTAAACGCACATACCGTTGTGATTGACGGCGGCAAAGTGCACCTCAGAGGAGAACTGGTCAACGGCGGCTGCGCCGTGGCTCCGGACAGCCAGAACATGCGCGTGGATATGGGGCAATACCGCACAAACTCATTTTCCGGCGTCGGCAGTTTTTCCACGGTTAACGTGCCCTTCACCGTAAGGCTGCTGGATTGCAGCGTGGATGTCTCCCGCACCGTGGGGATCCAGTTCCAGGGGGTGACGCCCGCAGAAGATCCGCAGGTTTTCCTGGCGACATCGCGGCCGGGAGAAAACGCGGTCAGCAGCGGGGTCGGGCTGGCGCTTTTTGACGACCAACAGCGTCAGATCATCCCGAACGCGACGGCGGTCAGCTGGTTACCCGTTAACGCCCCGGAGCTGGCATTTCATTTTAGCGCCCGCTACCGCGTAATTTCCGAACACCTTGTGCCAGGCAATATTCAGTCGAATGTCTGGTTTACGCTAATTTATCCCTGACGCCTGCGAACCCATTATTAAAGGTACGGTTGTGATGAACACCCTGATTAAACCTGGACTGTTTTTAACTTTTATTTTGATGACGATCTCTGCCAGCGCGAATGCGTCCGGCGGAATTGCGCTGGGCGCGACGCGCGTTATTTATCCGGCCGATGCAAAACAAACGTCCCTGGCGATCACCAACAGCAATAAAAAAGAGCGCTATTTAATTAACGCGTGGATTGAAAATGCGAACGGGCAAAAAGAAAAAACCTTTGCCGTCACGCCGCCGCTGTTTGTCAGCGAGCCGGACAGCGAAAACACGCTGCGCATTATTTACGCCGGCCCGGCGCTGCCCGCCGATCGCGAATCGCTCTTTTACATGAACGTCAAAGCGATTCCGTCCGTCAGCAAAAAAAATCAGGACGGCAACAACGTACTGCAGCTGGCCATTCTGTCACGCATCAAGCTGTTTGTTCGCCCGGCTAACCTGGCGATGCCGCCAGAAGAGGCGCTCTCGCAGCTGCGTTTTGAGCGCGCCGGCAACCACCTGAAGGTGAGCAATGCCTCGCCGTATTACGTCACGCTGGTCAATCTGAAGCTTGGCGGTAAGACGCTGGACAACCTGATGGTCGCGCCGAAAAGCTCGGCCCAGCAGGTGCTGCCGTCCGCGGCCAGCGGCACGCTCTCCTGGCAGAGCGTAAACGACTATGGCGCCATTACGCCGGCGCGTAGCGTCAGCCTGTGAGCAGAGACAGGGCGATGAACACTCAATGGCGTTACTGCCCGGTTGCACTGGCACTGATGGCAACGCTCTGGCCGCATGCCGGCTGGGGCGAGAGCTACTTTAACCCGGCGTTTCTCTCCGATGACGCGGCGAGCGTGGCGGATTTGTCGCGCTTTGAAAAGGGCCACCAGCAGGCTCCGGGCGTCTATCGCGTCGATATCTGGCGTAACGATGAGTTTATCGGCACCCAGGACGTGCGTTTTGAGCAAGCCGACAACACGCCGCCGGTCGCGGGCGGTCTGGCGCCCTGTATTACGCGCGCGATGCTCGACCGCTTTGGCGTCAATATCGCCGCCTTCCCGGAGCTGAGCAACGTGCAGGGCGATACCTGCGTTCCGCTTGCCACGGCTATTCCCGGCAGCGAAACGGCGTTCAACTTCGCGTCGCAGCGTTTGAACGTCAGCCTGCCGCAGGTGGCGATGCAAAACAGCGCCCGGGGCTACATCCCGCCCGAGCAGTGGGATGAAGGCATTCCTGCCGCGCTGGTAAACTACAGCTTTACCGGCAACCGCGGCAGCGACGACGACAGCTATTATCTGAACCTGCAAAGCGGGTTGAACTACGGTGCGTGGCGATTACGCAACAACGGCGCGTGGCGCTACACCGAAAGCAACGGCCAGCGGCACAGCAGCTGGCAAAATATCGGCACCTGGGCGCAGCGTACGGTTATTCCGCTGAAAAGCGAGCTGGTGCTCGGCGACAGCAACACCGGTAACGACGTCTTCGACAGCGTCGGTTTTCGCGGCGGGCGACTCTACTCGTCCGACAGCATGTACCCGGACAGCCTTCAGGGCTACGCGCCTACCGTGCGCGGGATCGCCCGCACCCCCGCCAAGGTCGTCATCCGCCAGAACGGATACGTTATCTACCAGAGCTACGTGCAGCCGGGGGCCTTTGCCATTACCGATCTTAACCCGACCTCCTCAAGCGGTGACCTGGAGGTGACGGTAGAAGAGAAGGACGGCAGCCAGCAGCGCTACACCGTCCCGTACTCCACCGTTCCGCTGCTCCAGCGTGAAGGACGCTGGAAGTACGATCTGGTGGCGGGGGACTATCGCAGCGGTAACAGCGAGCAGGACACCCCGTTCTTCGCGCAGGGGACAATGATTGCGGGTCTTGCCGACGGCTACACGCTGTACGGCGGGACGCAGCTGGCCTCGCGTTATACGGCGATTGCCATTGGTGCCGGGAAAAACCTCGGTGACTGGGGCGCGGTCTCGCTCGATCTTACCCACGCCCGCAGCCAGCTGGCAGACGACAGCCGCCATGAAGGGCAGTCCCTGCGTTTCCTGTACGCCAAATCCCTTAACGGATTCGGCACCAACTTCCAGCTGCTGGGGTACCGCTACTCTACCAAAGGCTTCTATACCCTCGACGACGTGGCCTGGCGCTCTATGGAAGGCTATCAGTATGGCGACGATCGGGATGATGACGGCGTGCCGGACGTGCAGAGCTACCATAACCTGACGCTGAATAAAAAAGGACGTTTCCAGCTCAACATTTCTCAGTCGCTCGGGGATTACGGCTCGGTTTACGTGTCAGGCAGCCAGCAAAGCTACTGGGGCACCAGCGAGTCTAACGTCTGGTACCAGCTCGGCTATGCGGGCGGGGTGAAGGGGGTCAGTTACTCCTTGTCGTGGTCGTGGAACAAGGCCGTCGGGATTGACGGAACCGACCGTATCGCCTCGTTCAATGTCTCGGTACCGTTCAGCCTGTTCACCCGTCACGGCTACCGCCGCGATAGCGCGATCGACCGGGCCTATGCCACCGCATCCGCCAGCCGTAGCAGCGACGGCGATACCAGCTGGCAGACCGGCGTGAGCGGCACCCTGCTCGAAGACCGGAACCTGAACTACAGCGTCACGCAGGGCCACACCAGCAACAACGGCGCAAGCGGCAGCGCCAGCGCCAGCTGGCAGGCAACGTACGGCACGCTGGGCGCGGGCTACAACTACTCCCGCGACCGTCACGATTTCAACTGGCAGCTTTCCGGCGGCGTGGTGGGGCACGCAGACGGCGTGACGTTCAGCCAGCCGCTGGGGGATACCAACGTGCTGATCAAAGCGCCGGGCGCCTCAGGGGTAAGCGTCGAAAACCAGACCGGGGTCAAAACGGACTGGCGTGGCTATGCGGTGATGCCGTACGCCACGGTGTACCGCTACAACCGCGTGGCGCTCGACACCAACACCATGAGCAACAATACCGACATTGAAAATAACGTCTCCAGCGTCGTGCCGACGAACGGGGCGCTGGTGCGCGCCAGCTTCGATACCCGCATCGGCGTGCGCGCGCTGCTCACCGTGAAGCGCGATAACCAGCCCGTGCCGTTTGGCGCCGTGGTGCGCGAGACGCAAAGCGGCGTAACCAGCATGGTGGGAGATGACGGGCAGATTTACCTGAGCGGGCTGCCGCTGGAAGGGGAACTGCTGATTCAGTGGGGCGACGGGAAGCAGTCCCAGTGCCGTGCGCCTTACAGCTTGCCGGAACAGAGCCTGCAACAGGCGATCACACTTAAGGGGATCCGCTGTGATTAAAATCCGTTATCTGGGGTTATCCCTTCTGGCGTTAATGCCCGTGACTAACGCCTTCGCCACCGTCTGCGTCAATGAAAAAGGCGTGCCAACCGAGGTGCATTACGACCTGACGGACAAATTCAATAGCTCCAATAACCAGGTGGGGCAGGTCGTCACGCTTAGCGAGAAATCTCAGTGGGTAGGCGTCAACGCCGTCTGCCCCAAGGGAACGTCAGGGAACACCACCAAGCGAAGCTACGTTACCGATTACCCGATCACCAGCACCAGCGACGGCTACCAGTATCTGAAGCTTAACGACTATCTGGACGGGGCCATGAAAATTACCGACAGCTACGCTGGCGTCTTTTACCCCCCAAAAAAATATATTCAGATGGGTAGCCACCCAAATGTTTCCAAAAACAGACCATTTGGCGTACAGGATTCCAGCCTCGTATTCCGTCTGAAGGTCACCCGGCGCTTTATCAATATGGTGGTTATTCCGCATGCGACCATGTTCCGGGTCTACGTCACGACGACGGCGTCGGATCCGCTCACCACGCCGGTTTATACCATCAGCTACAGCGGCATCATTCAGGTGCCGCAGAGCTGTGAAATTAATGCCGGGAACGTGGTGGAGTTCGATTTTGGCGATATTGGCGCGTCCCTGTTCAGCAAGGCGGGCATCGGGAACAAGCCGGAGGGGGTCTCGGCGCAGAGCAAAACCATCGCCATCAAATGCACCAACGTTGAGGCGAACGCCATGCTCACGATGCGCGTCGAAGCGGAGAAGGTGTCGGGCAGTACGCTGGTCTCCGATAACGCGGACGTGGGGTTTGTGATAGCCAATGAAAATGGCGTACCGCTGACGCCAAACAACCTGACCAGCAAAATCCCGTTCCGCCTGGACGACAGCGCTCAGGCAAAGGTGGGGATCCGCGCGTGGCCCGTCAGCGTCACGGGTAAAAAACCGGCCGAGGGACGCTTCACCTCTCGCGGCTATTTGCGCGTCGATTACGACTAAGGAGCAGGTATGCGAAACGGGATGCGGTATATCTCTCTGGCGCTCCTGACGCTTTGCGCGCAGGCGCAGGCAGAGACGGCGCTTGGGGAAATTAACATTCAGCTCTACGGCAATATTGTGGATTTTACCTGCGTGGCGGAGGGGGACGACAGCAATAAAACCGTCACGCTCGGCACCTGGCCGACGAAACAGCTCAGCACCACGGGCAGCCGAACGCAGCCCGTGCCGTTCACCCTTAAGCTAACCGGCTGTCCGCCCGGGGCGGCGTCGGTAACGTTTACGGGTAAGGTTGACGGGCGCGACAGCAGCCTGCTCGCGTTAAATGATGCCAGCGCGGCCAGCAACGTTGCGGTGGAGATCCGTGACAGGGATAAGACGCGCCTCGCGATGCAGCAGGCCAGCCAGCCGGTAGCGATCGATGCGCAGGGAAATGCTGAGCTGTCGTTTTATGCCAATTATATCGCCACGGCAGATAACCCGCAGCCGGGCCGCGCCGACGCGGATGCAACCTTTATGATTAATTATAATTAATCACGTTAGCTCTCCCTGTAACGGTTATTCGCTGCAGGGAGAGGATCCGGTTAGAGTAATTCGTGCGCTTTCGCGTAATCAATTAATTCAACGATACTTTGCACACCCAGCTTGGAATAGATATTAGACTTATGGGCACTAATTGTTTTGTTGCTAAGTAATAATTGATCCGCAATCTCCTTATTTGATAATCCGTTCGCCAGGTATCGCAGCACCGTCACCTCACGGTTCGATAATGGCATATCCGCAGCGGCACCTGTTCGGGAGCCCAGATGATTTATAAAGCTCAACGTTTCTGACGGGAAAAAAGAATAGCCCATCAGGATCATTTCCACCGCGTTATAAATTTCTCCCAAATCTTTTCGCTTGCTGACAAAACCGTTGGCCCCGGCGCGAATGGCGCGGCCGGCATAGAAGGCTTCCGATTTTGAAGAGAGGAAAAGCACTTTAATATCTTTATTTAAGTTCCTGATTCTTTTGAGTAAAACGAACCCGTCCGTGCCTGTCATTTCAATGTCAAGAATGACCAGGTCGATAGGGTGGTTACGTATACAGTCAAGCACTTCGTGGCTGTCGCCTGACTTCAGCTTTACCTGGATATTTTTATTTTTCTGTAGCAGGACTTCTATCGACATTCTGACGATAGGATGTTCGTCCATAATGATAACGGATGCCGGTTTCATTTTTTATGCCTCAGATTGTTAAAAGCGTTATGCTGAGTTTTGTAAAAACTCTCGAAAAGCCGGAAGGATAATTGCGCAGATCCTTCTACGGTAAATGTCCCGGTGAAGAGCGAAAGCATCCTTGTTTACGTAGTGTGATATCAATGCCTCAGCGCAGTTATCTCATAAGGCTGGTCAGGGCAAAATGATTTTTCTTATTCGTGTGTCAAACACGTCTTATTATACCGCTTAAGTATTGTCCGAAAAGCCTGTAAATTAATATCGCTGTATTGCTGATTATTATCTTCTGGATCTGAAACGCTAATTTTTTAAAATTAGCAAAATTATCCTGATATTGCATTTACCACACGCTTTCGTCTTTATGTAATAACAAAAAATAAACGATCTTCCTGTGTGTTGCAAGAATGTTAACAGAAATGGCGCTTTGATAGCCTCCTCCTCGGACGTTTAACACCCTTCACTGCCGCCGTCCCGCGTGCTTTTTCTCCCTTTTTTAGACTCGATCCCGGCTGGACGCCAGAGGAACCTCAACAGCAGGATCTGCTGTTCTCTGACCGTCACATGGGCTTCTTTTACAGCTGAATCGATTGTTTTTACACCATTATCATCCTGTTAACGCAAGCGCCAAATCCTTAACGCATGGATTAAAGCCCTGGCGTTTTTTATAAATGCAGCATTTCACATGGTTCAAACGGAGAAATTAGGAATAGTTATAAAATCGAAACTTATGTTAAAAATAACATAAATTTAACATATATCCTAAGTAAATTCCTAAAGCCCTTTAGGAATTATAGGGTTACTGAATACGTTAATACGTGAAATCTGATAAGTTGTTGAGAAGATGTAGCAACTCGTGCCGATGATTCAGCCCCAGTTTCGCCAGAATGCAGCTGAGACGGTAAATAATGCGGCTGTAGGGGCGGTTTTGTAACTGTGCGATCTGCCGCAGGGAATTTCCCCGCGACAGCGCCTGGAGGATGGGCCACTCCTCACGCGAAAACCACTCTTTCCGCTGGCCGGGAGGCGCAGGCGTTTCGAGAAGCACTTGCTGCATGGCGGGGGCCGTAAGCTGCCGTTCAAGCACGTGGAAAGGGCCAGCCGCTTTGCAAAACAGGCGTGTGTCGTAGTCGTCAGCGCGGATAAGCAGGTAGGGCGTCAGGTAGGGCGGGAACAGGCTGTGGCGTCTTAATCGGTCCAGCTGATCGATTAGCGGAGAGGCGCGGCTCTCTATGTCGACCACCAGACGTGAAGAAGGCCAGTGATTTAAATCGCTGAGGGCGGCTTCCAGCGTGGGATAGTCACAGCAGTTGCTGAGGGGCGACTGTCCGCTCAGAAATCCGGAACGGAAAAAATTATCCTGCGTGACCAGAATGATAAAGGGAGCATCGGTTTTGCGGGTCTGGTTGATTGACTGGCTCAAATATTCGAGACGATCAAAAAATGGGAGAGCAAAAGGCGAGTGCGTAAAACCCAGTGAATCACTTCCTGTCCGACGCCGCCGGTAACGGCGTACTGTCATTCGCATAGCTTCCCTCTTGGCGATGACCGTTCAGTCCTCCTGCCATCTCCAGGATGGCCAATAATATCCCTGACCGAAGCGCGCGCCAGCCTGAAGCGCGCACGCACGATCCTTTTCCGTTTCAATGCCTTCGATAAGCACATCCGCAGCGATTTTCGAACAAAGAGTGACCAACTCCGTCAGCGCCGGCGTTGCACGTAAACGCCAGAAAGCGATTTTATCGATTTTTATCCCGCTTAACGGTAGACGGCAGGGTAAAAATGCGCGACCCGACGCCTCGTCAATATCGTCCAGCCAGATCCGGTGCCCCCGCGCGGTCAGCTGCTCAAGCGCACCAACCACCCTCAGACGCGTCGTTTCTGAGAGCGAAAAGAACGTGGCTGGCTCTGTGAGCTCAATGTTCAGCGGCGGGCTTTTAAGTTCCAGTAAACGCTGGAACATTTCCGGGATGATCAGAACTGTTATCGGCAAATTTATGAAAAGGTTGTCACAGGGAAAGGGGTTTTTTAACGCGGCGATCTGCGCTTCCAGCAGCATAAGCGCGCGGGCTGCGGACCAGTTGCGGAAAAATCCTTCGCTTTGCTGATGCCCTGACAGCACGCTGAGCACTTCGGCCCCCACGGTGCGTGAAGAGGAGAGGGCGACAATGGGTTCAAGCTTGATGCCGGTAATGTCGCGTGAGATGTGCTGCACGCACGAGGGGAAGCATGTCTGATTTGGCGCCGTCACTCCGTCGTCCTGTTTTATTCCGGCCTCCTGGCGGCCGGGATACCGCAGGACAGTGTGAAGGCGAAGCAAACAGGAAAACAGCAGGCGTTACTTAAAAGCGGCTAAGCCTTTTCGCAGCAGGAGAAAGGGGGGTAAATGTTGAAAAAACAGCCGTATTTACAATCAGCTAGTTATTATCGGCAGAGAAGACGGAAAAGGCATTGACTCACTACGCATTGACCGTATAATTCCAGGCGTTTCATCACCGCGAAGTACACTCTTCTCCGTGCGCCCTTAGCTCAGTTGGATAGAGCAACGGCCTTCTAAGCCGTAGGTCGTAGGTTCGAATCCTACAGGGCGTACCATTCAATATCAGTAACTTACGCCAGTTTCAAACCAGCCTGATTTTCTCCTTGTGTCGTATTTGTGTCATGGTTGCAAAAAATGGCATCTATTTTCCGTGCGTGTTCGCTTAAATGGTTCGGTGCCAGGTGAGCATAACGACGGACCATTTCGATCGACTCCCAGCCGCCCATCTCCTGCAGCACGGACAGCGGCACGCCGGACTGAATTAACCAGCTCGCCCAGGTATGGCGGAGGTCGTGAAAACGGAAATCCTCAATACCCGCTTTTGCCAGACCAATGCGCCAGGCGCTGTTATCGTCCACACGCATTTTCCTGACAGCTGGAGTCAGTGTTTTATCCGGGCGCGTCGATGGCTTCGTGTGTACGAATACCCACCTGGAGCTTTTCCCGATCTGATCTCTTAACACCCTGCATGCGGTATCATTCAGAGCAACGCCGATAGCCTTGCCCGCCTTCGCGTTCTCCGGATTTACCCATGCAACCTTTCTCTGCATATCGACCTGCTGCCACTCCAGATCAATGATGTTGGAGCGGCGCAGGCCGGTTGCCAGTGCAAATATCACCACCGGCTTTATCGACTCCGGCATGCAGGCAATTAACCGTTCTGCCTCGTCCCTGGTCAGCCATCGGATGCGTTTGCTGATCGGCTTTTTCGTTTTAATAACCGGGGCCGCTTTAATCCAGCCCCAGTCATTAGCCGCAGCCTTAAACAGAGAACGCATAAAAGAAAGATGCTGGCTCTTTGTAGCCTGGCTTACCGGTTTCTCAACATACGGAGGTGGTACCTTTCCCCGGCGGATTGCCGCGTCCCGGCGCGACTCCCAGATCTGAATATGCTTACGGTTGACCATCTTCGAAACAGCTTCATGCACCTGATCCGCCGTGATGGTCGAAATATCCCGACCAGAGAAATGCCGCAGGAAGTATTCGATTTTGGTCTTATCGTCATCGAGGGACCGCTTATGTTCTTTCTCGCGGATCCACCTGATGCAA
Source organism: Enterobacter cloacae complex sp. 2022EL-00788 (assembly GCF_026627565.1). Classification (NCBI taxonomy): domain Bacteria; kingdom Pseudomonadati; phylum Pseudomonadota; class Gammaproteobacteria; order Enterobacterales; family Enterobacteriaceae; genus Enterobacter; species Enterobacter cloacae complex sp. 2022EL-00788. Next base: position 175,115 of record NZ_JAPNMC010000002.1, read on the forward strand.
CTTTCCTCAAACGTCCTCGTCGGCAGTTCCCCGATTTTATCAACCCGCCACGCTTCAGCCTTCAGCTTGTCGTGCAGCTCCTGCGCTTGTTTCTTGTCCCCCGTGCCAAGAGATCGTCTAATTCTTTTCCCTGACGGCGTAACGAAATGACAGTGCCAGACGCCGCCTCTGAGGGTGATTGACATAAAATTTCTCCTTTATGTTCACCCGCGCTCGCGGAAACAGGATCGCGCGGGTCATGTAAATACGCAATACAGGCGACGTCGGTCGTGCGGTATTTGTTACCAATCTTCTTCCCGGCGAGCTGGCCGGAGTCGATAAGTCGGTAGACAGTTCTCGGCGAGGTGATTAGGAGTTCAGCCGCCTGTCTGGCTGTCAGTGTTTTTGCCTCAACCATGCATTTCCTCCAGGCAAAAAGAACCCGGCGCGGGGCCGGGTAAAATGGGGGATAACGGAGCAGTGCTTTCGCACCCAATAGCCAGCTCATAACTGGCTATCAGTTGCGTCATAGTTGACTGCGGGCGTTCTTCAGATAATCAGGGTCAGGAACGATCTCATCACATACTTCTGGCTCTTCGAGAGCATCGCGAAACGCAACCGCTACAATCTTCCCACCCATAAATTCCATTCCAGCGTTAACCGACGGTTCTTTACCGTCCTCATACTCAAAGACGAACGTCATCTTTCCCATAATCCCTCCTCATGCCGCGCGCTGGGCACGCAGCGATTTAATGTGCTCACTCGTCTCCAGTTCGGCGCGTATCTGTGCCGCCTCACGGTGATCGAGGTATTCAAAGTCATTATTAAAGCGGTCGATTGATGCGGTGTTGATCCGGCCCTGTCGCCAGTAGCGGACTATCTGTGATGTGCAGCTGTCGATGATGACGGGCCAACCTGAATGGTCAGAGTAAATCTGACCCCGTTGAATTAGCTGGAACATTTGGACCACCTTTGACGAAAATCACCCAGTGGGTTTTGTCTGACTTGCCAGTGCGCTGCCAGATGACCGGCTTTTCGTCGGTCAGCGCCAGGATGTTGCTTACCGGTATCTGGGTTTCGTTCCACTTGAAGATAAGTACGCCGTGTGGCCGCAATACGCGAAACGCCTCATAGAACCCGGCGCGCAAGTCATCACGCCACGTTTCACGGTTTAGTTTTCCGTACTTTTTGCCCATCCATGCGTTATCACCGACGCGCTCGAGGTGCGGCGGATCGAATACGACGACAGGAAAAGTATTATCGGCAAAGGGAAGGGCGCGGAAATCAGCAATAAGGTCCGGGCTTATGACCAGCTGGCGACCATCGCAAAGCTCATGCTGTTCGGCGCGGATATCACTGAACACGGCGCGCTCGTCCTGCTTGTCGAACCAGAACATGCGCGACCCGCAGCACATGTCTAAAATTGCCTGCTGCATTACAGTCCCCTCTGCTTATTCTTCAGTTCGATAACAGATTGGCAATCCGCGCACGTCTGGCAGCCGGGCACGGCAGCGCGCCGCGGCTCGGGAATCGGTTCGTCGCATTCTTCACAACGCTCAGCTGATACGGCGTTGCGGTTGATCCGGTGAGCGGAAAGGGCAGCGTTACGCTGAAGCTCTTCAATCTCTGCTGCGGTATCGATGATGTCCATGGTCAATGCTCCCGGAACTGTCGGTTAATTCGGTTGAAGGTGAACGCCAGCAATAAAAAAGGCCGACTAAGCGACCTGGTTATTAGTGACTTCATGCGGCGCGCTCCGCTATTATTTCGGCCTTCTGTTCGTCGTTGAGCATGTCGTCAGAGACGATCGCCACGCGATTGCTGGCGTTCCACGACACTGGAGCACTTTCTTTCAGTGCCTTATTCAGCGCCTCAGCAGCATCACGCACAGCTTGCGGCAAGCAGTAATAGTCATCACCATCAGGCATTATCTCTTCGCAGTGCTGTTCTAGGTCGAACTCTGGAGGGTAATTAGGTTCGCAAATCATTAACTGCAATTCGCTCGGAAGCAGGGAGTGCTCACAGCAATAGTCAGCCAGTGATTCAGCGTCGAAAAAATAATGCTCATCATCAAAGATAACCAGCGGCTCTCCGGCCCATACCGCGCGCTCATAGGTGGCGAACTTAGCCTGGCGGCTTTCGCGGTGGCATTCTTCGCAATAGCCATTAGTGCTATGAATGGGGTGCTCGTCAGGTTTGTTTTTGCATTTGCGATGAGTAGCGCCGCACCAGCGCGCCTGGTGTTCGTCTTTACCCCAGTAACGCCCTTGGCGGTCTACCCAACCAGTTACAGTCTGGATGCTGGCCGCTTCATCGCTGTCCATCATCACGATTTTTTCAGTTTTCATATTCATTGTTCGGCTCCAAACCGCCCGTTAAGGCGGCCAGTTTTGACGACGAACTCCAGGAGGCTAACTCCCAGAGCTTCAATTTTCTTGTGATGCTTGTTGATGATGGGAGGCACCGTTTCGTTCCAGTTAGGCTTTGGCTTCTTGCGCATGGCCTGCTGGATTTCCTCGGTGCAGCGGCGGCAGGCGGCGCGGATTGCGTTGTCTTTTTCTGGCGTCATGCGGCCTCCGTCTTCACTACGTCGATGGCGCAGCCGGGCAGCAATTCAACCGCGGCTGTGGCGCACTGATTGCCCCAGTGATCCCAGCCTGGCTCCGCGCTGCGGCTAAACAGCTCAATGCGCGGCACGTCGCCGTACAGCAGTTCCAGCCGGTGGCGTACTTCCCACGGTTTTTCGCTGTGCGCGCCGAGCGGGCTGTATACCACCTGCTTAATCCCGGCGTGCTTCCGTTCCAGCCCGGCGCCGCGGGTGGCAATCAGCAGATCTTCTGTGTTGGCCCGGGTGTGGTTGCCTCCGTTCATGCGCGTCTCGGCGTTAAGCAGATCGAGGAAGTCGTAAAAGTCGGTGACTTCACCCTCGGCCAGCGCCTTGTTGATGCGCAGCTCGGCGTTCTGATTCAGCTTCACCCAGGTAAATCCCTTCATTGTGCGAACGGTAAAGCCCCAGGCCTCGGCCAGCTCGATCGCCTCCTGGTTATGCGTGCCGGTGTACCACATCGCCAGCACCGCGTTTTCGGCGGCAAGTTCCCATACCGGAAGGCGCTTGATGTCGATTAACTTCATGGTGGAGTAGTGATCGGCAGCGGCACCGTTACTGATGGTGTTGCCGTAAGACCAGGGAGGATCTGCGTAGATAAGAGAGTATTTGCCGGTCATGCCGCCTCCCGTCTGCGTGCCAGCAACGGCCCGTCGTGTCCTGCGTTAAAGCTTTCAACCATCGCCCGGCAACACGCCGGACAGCAGCTATAAGTCCTTTGCGGCTCTCCGTCGAATTTCCAGTAAGAGGAACGCATAGAGGCGGAGAACGTGGCGCAGATATCGCAATGAAAGGATTCTGTTTCCAGAACCCTCATTAGCTGAGGCTCGGTGAGTTCGAACTTTCTGGCGATAGACGCATGCTCAAGACCGGCATCAAGCAGGGCTTCAATCAATTGCAGATCGTCGATTGTTAATTTCCCACAACGATAAAGGCCCATGCTGCTGGCTTTCATCTGGATAGACGCTTTGGTGCGCTGTAACGTTGCGCACAGATCATCCATATCCATGTACAGATAAGTTTTCGACAAAAAAATGGCCTGAGATTCAGGCCAGGGCATTGAGTGCATCTGCATTGTCATAACTACTCCTCAAGGCTTTTCGCCAGGATAACTTTGACGAGCCTCTCAGCAGCAGATTTCTGCGCCGGAACGGAGGCAATAATCGTTGGACGTTCTTTTTCGGCATTCACGCAGATACCGCCCCAGCGCGAAATCAGGAAGAAGTCTTCCATCTCAGAGGAGCCCGCGCTGCTTGCCAGTTCCTCAATCATCTGGACGATATCGACGATTGAGTGTTCAGCCATCAGCCGCTGAACGGCGTAGCCGAAGGCATTAATTATCACTGCGTGGAACTGAATGTAGTCGCGCTTGTAGTCTGCCTGGCTGGTGCCGTGGCGAATCGCTTCGATCTGCGTCAGGGCCAACCAGGCCTCCCAGATGGATTCGATGTCTCCCATTTCCAGCGGCTTGCTGCCCGCGCTGGCAAACTTGGCCGTCGCGTCGCTAAGCGCCTTGAAGCTAACCCACAACTTACTTTTCGCCGGAACGACGTTGTGCTCGAAGTCTGTAATCTCTGAGAAGGTGTCGTGCTGAGACAGGAACGACACCATCCCTTGGGCCACATCATTACGCCCGTCATAGGCCATGTTGATCGCAGCGGAAGGTTTCGAGACGTTGTTATTGATATCGGAGAAGAACTGCTGGCGTGCCTTCAGTGGGAGGTTATGGGTCAGCATTAATGGGATGCTGATCGGCTCTCCGTATGTCCGGCAAAACTCGGCTAATCCGGCGGCGCGGTGCTGGCCGTCGAACAGCTTGATCACCGCATCCATCGGGAAACGTGCGACGCCTACATTCGTATTGCCGAACTCTTCAAACTCAATATCAGCGTCGCAGTTGCCTACCAGCGGTGGAATGATGAAGGGTTCTTTATTTTTGTAGGCATTGACGAGGTACTGGTAAAACTTCTTCACGCGCGCCTGGTTAATTTCGCGTTGAGAGCGCTCGAGCGTGCTGCCGTGATTGTCAGACGCAAGTATGCGCGTTAGCGCGCGAGCAGGCGCCGTGATCATGTAAGTCGCCGTGCTACCCTGCATGCCGCGCGACGCCGGGAACTCAAAGAAATAATCGCCTACTTTGCTCATGCCGCCTCCTGCCTTTCCCGATATTCTTCAGCGAGGCGCTGCGCCTTTAATGGATTGCTGACCACTTCACCCCATGGCATTAGCCAGCCGTTACCAATGAAGGGAAGGCACAGTGTGCCAACCCTGATGTCGTCGTGAGCGTGAGTCATAGGATGGACTCCATTTCGTCGATGTAGAGGCCCTGAGCAATCAGGCGGCTACGGCGGGCGGCGCGAGCAATGCATTCCTGCCGTCTGCCTTCCTGCGATTGCTCTATGGCGCGCCGGGTGAACAGCCGCGATTTACCCTGCGGCGTTACGACCTTTGGCTTGCTGGCCAGGCTAAATGTCCGGTCGCAGATACCGTCCTCGTTGAGCCATTTTTCAGACTCAACGATCTGCGCTATCTGTCCGGCGCCGCGGGTAATGCCGTTGGCCACCCGGTTAAACTCAATGAGCGTTACGCCAAACTTCTCAGCGATTTCGCTGCCGGTGACCGGGCGGCCGCGCGTCTGAATCATCCAGATCACGCGTTCACGGAGGCCGGAGAATTGCCCGGTTCGCCCGGGCCTGCGGTAAAAGGGTGTGCGTTTCATTCGAGCTCCAGAATGCGGCGCTTCGTGTCCGCAACAAGTTCGAGGAAGTCTTTTCGTCGCGCGCGAAGCCGGGCTATTTCAGATTCACATTCGGCAGCTGTAAGGCGATAGACGATGAGCTGTTTACCGTCCGGGAAGTCTGAGCAGTAGCTGATGAAGTCCACCCAATCCCTGCCAGAGCAATCAAGGTGACCGACCAGTTGCCATCTGTATGCTGGATCGAAGGAGCCGCGGGTGAGGGTGGTGTAGTGAGTGGCGGCAATGACCGACTTAATCTCAACGAGCCCGTCCTGGCCAACGAGGCCGTCGGGGCTGTCGCCGTACGTGTCGTGATCAAAGAAACCGCCGTTATCCACGTCGACGAAGTTCATCTCTTCGTACAGCATGCGGGCAATTGGCTCCTGTTCGTGCCCGCGCTCCATGTGCTCGTTTGAGAAGCCAAACTCAGACTTGCACCCCTTAATTTGCTCAAGCGCCAACTGAAGGGCGTAACGCTTGGCTGGTTCGCCAAAAGCCTTCCCATCGTTAGCCATGATCAGGCCGAAGTTTGAAGCGGTGGCCTTACCCAGGCGAAGAGTGTCCCACTCTTCACCGTTTTGCTCGACGTCGTGCCAGATCATGATGAACACTCCTGCTCAAGCTGGCGGCGATGCTCTGGAGAGATGTCCATTCTCGCCAGCACTGCATCAAGGTTCCCATCGCGCTTGAAGGCGGCCTTAGCGTTATTCCATGCCTGCGTTTTTTCCGGCGAAAGCACCGGCTTTGTAACGCGCGCCGGACTTAAGCGGAGACCTTCAACCGATTCCTTTCCGAACCGGACATTTTTATCGACATAAACAGTGACCTTCACGCCTACCCAATCCTCAAGGAAGGGGGATCCGGTAATGCTTTTCAGCATCTTGCTGTTCGTGGCATTCAGTATCATCGGCTTAAGCTTTTCGCCAGGGCGCAGCTCGCGCTCTTCAAAATAAGCAGTGTTAAAAACGTCTTTGGATTTTTTTGTTTTGTCGTTTTCTAACGTTGCCCGGGCGATCGTCAGCACGGTTGGCTCAACGATGTCGGCACTGCTCAGGTAAGGCGAGTCAAAAGCTTTTCGGTAGTGAGTTTTAGATTCAGACATTTCATGCATCCTTAAAACGGGCAGGGAGCTTGTCGCTGCCATTCTTCTTCGGCCCGGGCATATGCACAGGCAGAAATGTATTCGTTGTATGCCTCTTCGGCCTTTTCTCCGATAAGCGCAAACTGAGCTTCCTGAGGCAGGAACAAATTGCTCATCTCCAGAGGTTTCGCAGGGAACATGGCAATTAGTTCTTTCGCCCGGTCGTAGATCCACTTCTCTTTCTCGTCGGTGAGCTGCTGCTCGACCCAGCTCCGGTCTTCGATACGGTCGTAAGTGAGGAATGCGTTCATGGTTGCCTCAGTAATGGATTTTCGCGCAGGGGATCAGGTCATCTTTGAGAGCGGTAAGCACTTCGATAGCCTGTTCGCGGGTTAAGCTGGTATTGCTGGTGAGCGCGTTAACGATGTTGGTGCCGACCGTCTTGCGGTGTTTCACATCAGCTTCGCGCTTTGCCTGCTCGTCGGCTTTGCGATTCTCTTCGGCCAAGCGTTTCTCTTCTGCCTGTTGTGCTTTCTGCCGCTCAGCTTCAACCGCCGCGGCCTTTTCGCGTTCCGCCCGGTCTTCTGCTTCCTTCTTCTCGCGTGCCGCACGCTGTTCCGCTTCAATGCGCTGGCGTTCCGCCAGTTCAGCGCGGGCTTTCTCTTCGGCTTCACGGCGCGCTGCGGCTTCAATCTCAGCCTTGTGCTTCGCTTCGGCTTCGTGTTTGGCCTGTTCTGCTGCTTCCTGCTTCAGTCGCTCGTCACGTTCACGCTGAGCTTGTTCCTCCTGGCGGCGCTGCTCTTCGCGGTTACGGTCAAAATCCTTATTCATCAGCAGAGCCATTTCGTGGTCAGCTTCAAACTTGGCCGCCAGCTCCTGATCGAACTTGATGTTCATTTCAAGCGCTTCGGCGTGCATCGCGTTCATGGCTTCTTCAGCCTTGATGCGCTCCTGCTCGGCTTCCCATTCGGTGAGTGGGAGGCGGGTCGCGTCGCGCAGCTCGTCGCAGGCATCAACGAAACGCTTAATTTCGGCCTCAGCCGGGCGCACAGCCTCTTTCAGGCGCTTTAGGTACTCACGTCCAGGCTTTTCGATTGCCGTCTTGCTGCGAGACACCTGCGCCGCCAGAGAAGCGACACGGTCGCGGCCTTTCTTCGTGGATAGGTCCGGCACTTCGTTTACTGCCTGGCGGATCTGTTCGAGAAAAGCGTCGAGGCCACCCGATACGTAAAGCACTGGCGCCTGCTCCGGCTTGATTTCGATGACAGTTAAGTCCGTTACTTCGCTCATGGTTTCTCCTGAAATTTGGATGTGCAGATCCCGCCCGCAGAAAGCCAGGCCGATCGGTTGAATAGGGTGGTTACTGCTGCGCGATGTCTTTAGCCGGGAACTCGCCGTTGCGGAGGATGCTCTCTACTGGCCAGCATTCAGCTGACACTTTCTGCTCTGTAGCTGCCTGGCTGCATTCCTGCTGGCTGTCGTAAACGCCGAGAATGACATCCTGATAGTCACCGTTGGTCATTGCCACGGTCAGGACGAGTGCGAATAAAGTTTCCATCAGTGAAGAGTCCTCCCGATGGCGACGGCGTAAAGGCGCTTTGCTTCTTCCCATGCCGGAGCATTGCGATGGAGCACCGCGAACGACGCGAGTCGCTGGGCCTCTCTGATCTGCTGCTGGTTTACCATGATTTCCTCTTGGCCTTATCGCGGCTAACGGAACGGTTAATACAAGACTTCTGCGCATGCGCGGCAAAACAAAAAAATTGGCGGTGGATGGCCGCCGGTTGTCATAACTAAGCCGCCTCGGTGAAGCGACTGAGGTATGAAAAAAGCCGCTGGTTAGGCGGCTCTGAGTTTGTTGACGTAATTCATGCACGCTGTAGGGCTGCATGTTCGCCATGTGGTTTTATGCTGCATACGCTTGCTAGGCGGGTAATAAGCAACAGTCCCTTGCGGCGTGCGAAATATGAGGGTGTTCTCTCCCTCTTCGAACTCAACGCCATTACGCAGAAAGAATGCCTTCATCCCTTCATGTGCCGAATTGCGCGCCATTCTGCGCCGCTCTTTGAGTTCTGGCTTCATGTCTCGCCAAAACTCCCCCATCGTATAATCGTCGTCTGCCATAAACCCTCTATCGTATCCCGCTGATGCGGGTGAAATGTTTTGGCGATGTGGTAGGTGGGAGACCCATTTCGACCCGATTCGGCCTACTTATCTTCGGCAATAGCTCCTCGGGCCTCGCCGCTTTACGTGCGACATATTCCCGTCCATGAACCCTTCACCACATCCCAAAACATTCCCTGTATTGGTCAGCGCCAACTCCCTGCCAGTGTTGCCCGTTCTCACGCCGTTCTCGCTCTCGCGCGGGGATACTCTCTCACCGACCGGATCGCACCCGGTGATACAGCACGTTTTCGTGTGGGGGTCTTAACAGGTCATTGACGCTGTAAATCTGCATGTTGTTAAAAAGCAGGCGACTTGCTGTCCGCCGCTGGCTAACTTCGCTCAGCTGTCGATGTTTCGTTTCGATGGATTAAAGATAACCTTAGTTATGAGTGATGGCAATAACCTAATTTATGATTATCATCACAAAAGTTATAATGGCATGATAACTAAAAGAATTTATTTTTGTAAAAAGGTGGGGTTGATGGATTTTGGGCAATAAAAAACCCCGCATTGCGGGGCTCATAATCAAATGGGGGTTAGAAATAACCGTTGTCTTTGCAGACTGATATCGTTGATAGGGTCTCGGCATCATCACCGCCCATACCTATAAAGCCAGCGTGTGGTTTGCCATTATTAATAAGCATGACCATGAATGGGGTGTTTCCAGCATAGCCGCCGTATGAGTTTTTCGAGTTAACTAGGCCGCAGTAGGCCCCTTTCCCGTTGCTCACAAACTTTGAGTGCTTGAACCTGGCGCTTTCAGGATCCTTCAATTGGTCTTTTACTGCGTTCTCAACAGCATTAATCTCCTGCTTCGTGAGAGATCTATATTTCCAGACAGTTGCCGGTTTCTCGTTATCAGAAGTGTTAGGTGTTGGACTTACATCAATGCAGTTAGCCCATTGCTCAGTTATTCGAGCAATACGGTCTGAGATGGCGAATTCAGTTTTAGAAAGGCTTGCGGCGAATACTTTTGTCTTATCATCAAGAAAAAGCATTCCGTTTTTTTGTTCACTGATTATCGGGGAAATGACCACGCCGCCAGCTGGACGGGTGGCTTTAAAGGATTTGCCATCAAATTCTACAGTGCCTTTACCGCCGGGAATCATAGGTGCATTAGCACCTTTGCTTATGTCGGACTTAGCGTAATCGCAGCTCAGAATGGTTGACCCGATTGCGTTCGTTGTTAAGGCCAGAAAAGATAATGCTATAAGTTGTAATTTCATCCATGCCCTCTGAATTACCAGATAGTAGACGTCCAGAACATGCGCCCAAGGATCTCTACGCTTTCAATGTCAGCCTCTTCATCAGGGTACTCTTCACTGTTGAAGCTGCGAATCACGATACGAGTAGGGCTCACACGATAAATGGATTTTAGTCTTTTCCATCCATCCTGGCTGATTGCATAGACTTTGCCATCGACGATTTTTTTATCGTTCGTGTTAATAGCGACGGTTGTTCCCTCTGGGATCATAGGCTCCATGCTATTTCCTGATGCCGGGAAGCACAGCACACTATCTTTCTGGGCTCCCACCTTACGCAGGGTAGACTTCGCAAAACGGAGTTTGAATCCGTTATAGTCATCTTCCAAGCAGGAACCATCACCACAAGCAAGTTCTATGTCTTTCAGATATGGCACTTCGACCTCGTCATCTGGCAGATCTGTTTTGCTATCCCAAGCGTCAACTTTACCCCATTCCGATTCTGGTGGGATAGCGGATTCCATGCGTCCTTCGTCCTGCATTGAGCCTATGCCAGAACTGAGCCATTCCGGGCGCACATTCAATGCATGAGCAAGCTCAACCATCTTACGACTGCCTGTGGTTTTGCCTGATGTCATTTTCTGAATTGCAGGTTGAGATATGCCGACCTTCTCAGCCAGCTGCCCTTGGGATATGCCTGCGGCGCTCATAGCCGCGTTTAGTCGATCTGCGAATGTTTTCATAGCGCCAATATATAACTCAGGTTATGCAGAGTAAAATAACAAAGGTTATGGACAACACCCATAACTTGGGTTATCTTTTAATTAATCCAGTAATCGGATAGGTAAAATCCATGAACAAAGTTATTCAACGAGCTTTAGAAATCGTTGGCAGCCAGAAGCGACTCGCAGATATTTGCGGCGTCAGCCAGCCAGCGGTTCACAAGTGGCTTAACGGTGGTTCCGTATCTCCGGAAAAAGTAACAGCCATCGTAAACGCTACTGGCGGCGAGATTAAGGCACACGAAATTCGACCTGATCTTCCCGACCTATTTCCACACCCAGAGAACCATGCCGCTTAACGGCGGCCCTAACCACGAAAGGGAAAGCAATGCATTCACTTGCGTACCAACAAAATACCAAATTATCGGTGTCGCCGATGATTTACCAGAATCGCCGGGAACCTGATTCCAAGGCGTTAAACATCGATGGGATCCGCGCAGCTGTTCGCGCCTGGGCAGCTGACTGCCGCAGCCGTGAATTTGTCGCTGCGCTGATTGTTGAAGAGTGGCGGGCTACCGGCGGCACCGGGCTGGATATCCCGACCGACTCGCACCGTCAGATGCAGAAAGTGTTTCGCTGGATCGATGGCGACACCGAGTACGCCGCCAACAACATTCGCCAGCTGGCACCGGCAATTATGTCCGTGATGCCGCTGGAATACCGCAACCGCCTGGCGCCGCAGAACGACACGATGTCGCTGATCGCTACTGCGATGAAAGAGTGTGCCGAAGCTAAGCAGGCCGTGCTGCTGGACGCTCCAGAGCATCAGAAGCTGAAAGAGGTGAGCGAGGGTATAGCGTCGCTGTTCCGCCTCATGCCGGAGCAGGTAGGGCCTCTGATGACGATGGTTACATCGATGCTGGGGGTTATGTGAGAGGCATCAGAAAAGAAAAAGCCCTTGAAGCGGTCACTTCAAAGGCCTTCCAAACACTGTGTTACGCCAAGTAACGGGAGTAATTATGGCAAACACCGCCAAAGTAATCAAATTCCCTGCGCAGCAACCGGCGCAGCAGGAGAATCGCATGGCCGATCTGGAAAATGGCTATTTACGCCTTGCTAACCAGATTCAGGATGCCTTGTGTTTCGTAGAGCTTTCGGGGCGTGAGTTCCGCGTGCTGAATGCTATTGTTCGCCTGACGTATGGCTGGTCCAAGAAAGAGGACCGGATCACCAACAGTCTCATTGCTGATAAAACCAGGCTGGCCGTTAAGCACGTTTCTGAAGCTGTGCTCAGCCTGGCTTATCGCAACATCATCAAGATGCGCAGAATCGGGCAGACACGTTACATCGGGATTAACACGCTCCTGGATAGCTGGGCTTACACAAAGCCAAAATGTGCAAAGTGCCCGGTCAGTTTCCCGGTCGCTGAAGTTGTAACGCATGTTATTACCATCCCTGAAATCGGGGATGGCAAAATCACCCCACAAACCATCCCTGAAAACAGGGATAACCATCCCCAAAAACAGGGAGAGGTATCCCTGAAAACAGGGAACACCAAAGACATTCTTCCAAAGACAAATATAAAACCTAATACCCCCTCTAATCCCCCAAGGGGGAAGGACAAGTTTGATCCGCTCAGTGTTGACGTTCCTGAGTGGCTAAATCAAACCGCCTGGCATGAATGGGTTGCTTACCGCAAACAGTCTGGTAAGCCGATCAAAACTGAGCTGACCGTCACGAAGGCATTCAAGCTGCTGAAAGAGTGCCTGGAAGACGGACATAACCCGGTAGACGTGATCAACACCAGTATTGCTAACGGATATCAGGGGCTGTTTAAGCCGAAGTTCTCTGTCAAACCAGCCGCCAAGCCAGATCTGGACTTCAACAACACTGACTGGGCCTATGAGGTGATTCGATGAAATCTCTTGCAGAGCAGATGCGTAACCACGACCGCGAGCAGATGGGCCGCATGGCCCATAACCTGCCAGAGCAGTATCAGGAGCGCGCGCCGGTAGAGCAGGTGGCTCAGATATTCAACAAGCTGTTCAACGAGCTGCGCGCCGCGTTCCCGGCCAGCATGGCGAACTTCCGCGAGCAGCGTGATTTGGACGAATTCCGCCGTCAGTGGCTGCTGGCGTTTCAGGAAAACGGGATCCACTCAATGGCGCAAGTCGATGCCGGTATGCGCATTGCCCGCCGCCAGGAGCGCCCATTCCTGCCGTCGCCGGGCCAGTTCGTCGCCTGGTGCAAACAGAGTGGCGGGGCGCTGGGTATCACCGTTGACCAGGTGATCGCCGAATACTGGGAATGGCGTAACCGCTCGTTCGAATTCACCTCCAGCGAGCAATTCCCCTGGTCGCAGCCTGTCATGTACCACATCTGCGTCGAACTGCGCCACCGCAGCACTGAGCGCCAGTTAACGCATGGTGAGCTAGCGCGGGAAGCGGGTGAACTGCTGGATATGTGGGAGATACGTGTCACGGAGGGCAAACCAGTGCCGCCGGTACGCCGGGCAATTGCTGCACCGGCTGCAGAGCACGGACCGACTCCTATCCAGCTTCTGCAGGCCAAGTACAACCGCAACAAGTCGAACGGGATGGTGTGAGATGGACAGCTTAAAGCAACGCATCGTTGATTACGTGGCCGCTAACCAGCCTGTTAAGCGTGCTGACCTTATCGTGGCGATTGGCATTAGTGGTAAGGGGTTGGATCGGGAAATCGCTGCACTGCGCGGTCTGGAGATGATTTTCAGCATGGCGGGCTTCGGCTACTTCACCAGCAAAACGTCTTATCAGGAATGGCTTAAAGGCGCTGGATCAAATTACCTGAGGGACCGGGCAATCAAAGGCGGTTATCGCAGCGTAGAGGCCCGCCGACAAAGCGAGAACAGCTACCCGGCGCGCATCATCTCGGTATTGAGTGATGGCAGTAAGCTGGGAGCCTCCCAAATCGCTGAGGCCATGGGCGCCACCTACCGGAGCATATCCAGCGTAATTTCGGTGATGGTTAACGCGGGTGAGCTGAAGTTTGAAGGGCCAAAAGGCCATCGCATTTATTCGCTCGCGAAGCCGAGAAAGAAAGCCGGCCGCCGTGCGGAGTCGGTAAACGTGATCTGCCAGGAGTGCCGGAACAGTCCGGCGATGAAGCGAGTATTGATGGTTTGGGGGAGGGTAGGGGTATGAAACTGAAAATGCACACGCCGGACGGATCGGTGATTGTCGAAAGTAACCTTGTAACGCAGTTCTACCCTGATTTCGAAAGCGGCGGCGAGCTGACCACCATCGAAACGGTATCGGCAACAGGAGAAACATTCTCGGTGAAAGTTAAGCACTCGTTTATGCAGGTAACAAGCGCACTGGCTAACGCCTGGAGCGTTGACGAAAAGAAAGCAGAAGGAGCCGCCCAATGAGCAACATCGACAAACAGGCGCTGACAGACGAAGCAATCAGCAAGGCCTTTGCTGGTACAAATTTTGGCAGAGATGACTTTAAAAACATTCTGGCCGAAACGGTTATTGATGCCGCTGCGGGTTGGCGTTGCGGCTACACAGCAACAACTATCTGTACTCAGCTTGGACTTTTGACACCGAAGGGTTGCGCGTCCGCACTTGGATTGAGGTTTATCAGTGAGCACGTTCAGCGCGAAACAAAGCGTCTGAAGGATGAGCTGGAAGCCAAAGACAGGCGCAACGAACGCGCATTGTCGCTCCTGAACGATGCCAACACGGAAAACGTCTGGGAAAACATCGGTCGCCTCAAAGTTGTTATCAGTGGCGATCATCGCAGTGAAGCTGAAACCGGCGCCGCAGCAGGTAAAGGAGAGGTATCATGAGCTCTCTTACCAAAGAGCAGTTACGCGAACGTGCGCGCGATAAGGTTAAGTCGCTGGAGCTTGCGGTAACACAGACCGCCTTTGCCGATTCACGCGCAGAGCTTGAAGAAGAACTGAAGCTGGCGCGTATAGCGCTGGCATCGCTCGAAGCGGAGCCGATTTACCAGCTGTGGGATGAGGGTTATTACGATACGCAAAAGGAAACCTACGACGCTGTGCTTAATGCTGTAGGCACTGGCGTGCGTGGGCGCATCGTTTACACCGCCCCGCCAGCGCCGGTATCTGTGCCTGATGAAATAACTTTTGAGAAAATCGCAGAAATTACAGCATCTCAAGGCTATGAATATTCCATCAACGAATGCATTTGCGCGGCCTCATGGTGGAACGCCTGCCGCGCCGCCATGCTTCAGGGTGCCGATGGCAACTCTCCGGTGATTCCGGATGGTTGGGTGCTGGTGCCGGTTGAGCCGACCTATCAGATGTGCGAGGCAATGGGCATGCCGTGGGAGAGACCGAGATTCCCGGATCGCTATAAAGCCATGCTCGCAGCGGCGCCGGTGCAGGAGGTGAAGTGATGGAAATCATCCTGGGTACATGCAGCTGCGGCGAGCCAATCAGCATCGAGTTAAACGCCGATCCACAGCTATGCGGACGTACCGACAGAAAGCGCCCGTTCTATCCGGACGAAAACGTTGAGCCATTCAAGGTGGGGCAATTCACATATACCCAGGATGGCGTGACTACGTTCAAATGCCGCAAGTGTGGCGGTTATATTGCTGACACTGTTCCGGAAGCTGCGTGGGGACCGATCGATGCCTAACCCATTCGACGCATAACAAACAGGCCTCTTCGGAGGCCTTTCTCTTGCGTTGATTTTATGGAATCAAGCAGCCATACTATCTGTGCTGGCGGCCTGAACACCCGTTGGTGACTTCTGCGCATTTAAGGGGACTTAAATGCGATCACAATCTGAACTCCTCACCTTGTCACAGATGCTTATCGGCACCTGCGATTTTCTGCATTCTGCGTTACCTCTCGGGGGTGGCGTATGAAACAGCACTACTGCATCGTTAACGACACCGTTAAAGACAACCTCATAGCGTACATTCGCACCCTGCCGGTAAACCCTCGCGCGCCGATGGTGGTCGAGGCCCGGGAAGAGACGCGTACAGACAAACAGAACCGCCTGATGTGGCCGCTGTTGAAAGATCTCTCTGTCCAAGTCGTCTGGCACGGCGAAAAGCTTGAGCCGAAGGAATGGAAAGACCTGATCACTGTTCTGGTTAGCCAGATGCAGGACCCGGAGAATGAGCAGAAATCAGCGCCGGGCATTAATGGCGGACGCGTTTATTTCGGTGTCAGCACATCCAAATCCAGCAAGCGCTACATGGTCGACGTCATCGAGGCGATTTACTGGTTCGGTACCGAACGCGGCGTGAAGTTCTCAGAAGCATCCAGTAAGCGCATTGCCTGGGCGCAAGAGTGGAGGGCTTCTCGTGGGTAGTCCTCTCGCACGCGTCATCACAAATGAAATCTTCCGCGTTCCGGCGCGCCGCCAGCGTAAGCCCGTGGTTAAGCCGTCAGACATCCCGACACTGAAAGACTACACCGCCCGCCTGGTGGATCAGAAATGGCTGCGTCTCGCGGCACGGAGGAGTCATGCGTAAACCATCCCGCCGTAAGTGCAAAGTGTGCGGTGAATACTTCGTGCCGAAATTCCACGACATCCGGATCCGCTGGTGCTGCCCGGAGCATGGCGCAATCCTAGCGATGCAAGAGCGCGAAAAGGAGAAGGTGAAGGCCATGGCTAAGCGCATCAAGGAGCGCAAAGAGAAAGAGCGCGCGGAACGCCGGGACCTGAAAGCGAGAAAGGTGGCACTAAAAACGAAACCGCAATGGAGGGCTGAAGCGCAGGCGGCTTTCAACCGGTATGTCCGTCTGAGGGATGCTGGTAAGCCATGCATCAGCTGCGGCAGGCTTCCGGAGCAGAAGTTTGGCGGAACCATGGACTGCGGCCACTACCGCACCCGCGGCGCAGCGGCGCACCTGGCTTTCAACCTTCACAATACAGCTGCCCAGTGCGTTTATTGCAATCGGGATCGCGACGGCGCGCAAAAGGCTTTCGAGCAGGGCCTCATTGAGCGTATCGGTGCCAAAAAAGTTGATGCGATAAACAACGATAACTCCGTACGCCGATTCGACATCCCATACCTGCAGCGCATCAAATCCATTTTCACACGCAAAGCCCGCGCACTGGAAAAACGCCGCGCCCGTCGACAGGAGGCCGCATGAACCACAACGACTTCCTCCGGTACCAGGCCGAAAGCGTTAAGCGCGCCAGCATGCCGCCAGTAGCAAAACACAGCCAGACCAAAAACAAACAGCCACAGAAGGAAGCCGCATGAACAGTCAGCAACTGGAATACGTACGTCAGCAGCTCATTGTGGCTACCGCAGATCTGAGCGGGGCGACGAAAGGGCAGCTGGTAGCTTTCGCCGAGAATGCGCAATTCACCGCGACGGCGCGCAGCCGGGGCCGGAAGAAAATCACTGACCCGGTTACCGGCCGGAAAGTTAACCCGGACGGCCCGGCGATGAGCGGCAGCCAGTCCCGCGCTAAAGGCTCATCTATCGCGCTGGTCAGTCCGGTAGAGTTCGAGACCGCATCGTGGCGCCGCGCTGTCCTGTCGCTGGAGGACCACCAGAAAGCTTGGCTGCTGTGGAACTACAGCGATAGCGTTAGCTTTGAGCACCAGGTGGCTATCACCCAGTGGGCGTGGGCAGAGTTCCGGGAGCAGCTCGGCGCGAAGAAGGTGGCCGGTAAGACGATGGAGCGCCTGAAGAAGCTTATCTGGCTGGCGGCGCAGGACGTTAAAGCGGAGTTGGCGGGCCGTGAGACATACGAATACCAGGTGCTGGCGGAACTGGCTGGCGTGGCGAAATCCACCTGGACGGAAACGTATCTGCCTCACTGGCTGGCGATGCGTAACAACTTTAAGCGGCTCGATAGCGGTGCGCTTATCTCAGTAACGCGATCACGTTCACAACAAAAGGCGACATATTTAGATGTAAGTCTTGCAAAACCGAACTGAAACGCATATATTTCATGTAAATCTGATATCGTCACCATAGCTTCGTAGGTCGACAAAAAATTACAAGCCTCGCCATCGTGCGGGGCTTTTTCGTTTCAGGTTCAGAAGCACAGCGGTTGTGCGTTCGGCTGTTAACCGAATGGTCGAAGGTTCGAATCCTTCCTGTCCCGCCAAATTCGCCGGTCTAGTTCAGTGGCAGAACGGCAGCCTTGTAAGCTGCGCGTCAGAGGTTCGATTCCTTTGCCCGGCACCAGAACCCACTACCTGGGACCCTTCGGCCAGAGAGCCGACATTGCCTTACCCTCACATTGCCAGCCTGTCGCTGGCTTTTTTATTTTCAGGCTCCGGGAACCATCATCGACACGCCTACTTGTTAAATCGTCCCGAGGGCCTGACCTTATCAACCAGCACCAAGTAGGTGCGAACATGAAGAAAACCACTATGCAAGACAGACCAGATACCTGGGCGGTGATGCTTGCGTGGCTTGTAAACCACAAAAACGAAGCTGGCTATTCGGTACTGGCTTTTGTCATGTCGATACTCGCTACCTCGCGCGGCGCGAAATCAAAGTGGAAAGACCGGATCGCCGGCGCAACGATGTGCGGGATCCTTTGCTTTTTCGCTCAGCCGACACTTACGGCTATATGGGCAATCTTTAACTGGAATTTCCCCCCTGAGCTTTGCTGGCCGATCTCGGCTGGCGTCGGGTATGTGGGGGTGGATTCGCTTTTCGCCTATGCGCGCCGTCGCCTTGGCCTGAATGAACCGGGAGACAAAGCAAATGCTGACCCTCAGTAAATTCCAGCAAGCAACGGGCACCAGTTCGGCACTGGCCGGGAAGTGGTTTCCAGTCGTGCTGGCAGCAATGCAGAAGTACGACATAAGCACACCTTTAAGGCAGGCGCACTTCCTCGCACAGGTTGGGCATGAATCATCTGGCTTCGTGCATGTGGAAGAGAGCCTGAATTACCGCTACGGCGCATTGCTGGCAATGTTCGGCAATCGAATCAGCCAGGAAGATGCTTTCAGATATGGTCGTGTTGATTCCGGCCAGAATGCTCATCCGGCCGACCAGAAAATGATTGGCAGCATCATCTACGCCAACCGGAACGGGAACGGCGATCGCAACAGTGGTGATGGATATCGTTACCGCGGGCGCGGCCTGATTCAGGTGACGGGGAAAGCGAATTACGCCGCGCTGGTGAAGCAGCTTGGCGTTGATATCGTGAAGAGCCCGGAACTACTCACTCAGCATCAATATGCTGCTGAATCCGCAGCCGCCTGGTGGAGCAATCACGGACTTAACGCTATCGCTGACTCAGATGATGTTAGCCGCATCACCAGAATCATCAACGGTGGTACCAACGGACTGGAGGACAGGAAAGCCCGCTTGACTAAAGCTAAGGGGGTTTTATGTTCGGGTTAATCAGTTTATTCCGCATTTTCAAAAACAATGCGCACATTCTCATTCCTTGCGCGTTCATCATCCTTGTCGCCATTTGCCTGTGGGGGCTTAATGCCCGCAACCAACAGTTGACGGCGACGAACGACAGGCTGACACAGCTTAACGACAGCAAGGATGTGCAGATCAACGACCTGAGGGCTAAAAATGACGATCTGGCGGGGAGTGTTAAAGAACTTGCTGGCGCCGTTAACAGGCAAAACGTGGTCATGTCTGAAGTCGCAGAACAACGGGCTGAGTCGGCCAAGCAGAACCGAATGCTCCAGAGCGAGATTAAGCGCTACCTGGCGGCAGATAAGTGCGCTGCTGCTCCTGTTCCTGATGCCGCTGTTGAGCGGTTGCGCGCAGCAGCAGAAGCCGCCCGTGGAATACCGGGTGATAAAGCAGCCGGCCCTGAACCTTCCGGCGGATCTGACGTCGCGAATTGATGTGCCTGATCTGCCAGACAATCCCTCATACGGTGACAGCGTATCGATGAACGCAACACTTTACGGGATCGTCGGCCAGTGCAATTACGACAGGGCAGCGATTAGAAAACTGCAGGTGACAGATAAAGAGCCTCATCCCTGAGGTTCTGACACAGTCTCTCCTCTGGACTTTAACCGTAGCAGAATCACAGAGCCTCGCATCGGCGGGGCTTTTTTATGTCCGCAGTTAAAACCACACGCGCCATGCCCGGCGCTTTAAACAACACAGAGCCTTTCAGGAATCAGCTTCGGAAATAACCGTTATAAGCGGCGGCTTCTCTGTGGGCGGTTATCTGGGCAACGAGGCTTATTCACTAAAAGGTAATCGCGATGAATAAATTTATTGAGAGAGCATCAAGAATTGGTCGTCTGTATTCGGAGTATTTACGAACTCAGGCCGGTGAGATGGATGTTCTAGCTGAAATTCAGAAGATGGGCGATGAGCTTAAAGCAGCGGGGTGTGTTAACTCCCATTTCTTTGATGCCTTACTTAGGCACGGATTTATGCATGACATGATTTCTGTAAATAAACAGAGGGCGGATGGTGAACCCCATGTGTATGTTTTGCATGCAGAAGATAGCGGACTTACCAAAATCGGATTCAGTACTCGTGTAGACAAGCGAGTGAGTGAAATTGCCCGGATGAGCGGAGCGTCACTGAAGATGATCGCAAAGATACCGGCGCAGAGATGTTTGGAGACAGAATTGCACCAGAAGTATGGCGGGTTCAGAGCGCATGGGGAGTGGTTTTGTCTAATGAAAGAGCACCTTTCAGAGTTGGCATCATATCCCGGAAACCTTATTGCCAATAAGCGACCATCATAAGCCGCATTTACGAGTGCGCCTGATGTACAACATCACGAAAGATGGCTGGATGATGCTTGTAATGGGATTCACTGGCAAAACAGCTGCCGCAGTAAAGGAGTGTTACATCAATGCCTTAAACTGGATGGCCGAGCAGCTAAGCCGACGCATGGCGATGGGCGAAGAAATGCAGCACCGCTACGCCATCAAAGAAACTCGCTCAAAGCTGAAAGGCACGATCGGCAGCCGGTTAATGAACGAGCGGAAGAAAGAGAAGCGAGTTCTGGAACTCGAGCATGAGCACATCATGCAGGTGACGCAACCAGAACTTTTGGCTGGTAACTATTTTAAACCGTAAATGGAATAGTTAAATGGTGTAACATTATCACTCTTGATAAGGAGGGTTAATGTCCGGATCACTATCAACCTCAGTTATATCCTTCCCATGGCGAGATATTATTACGCCAATCGTAGGGCTTGTTGGTGCATTTGGCGGGGCGCTTCTTGCCAATCATTTCGCCGATGAAAGATGGCAGAAACAAGTCCAACATGAGGCGAGTAAGGAATCTTCGAAAGTTGTCAGGGATAAAGGTGAGGAGTTATACACTCTCTGCTGTCGCTGGGAGAAGATGCTGTTTCTGATCCAAATGGCTCAGATAAGGTATATCAAGAGCCAGCGTGAGTGGGATGGATTCAATGACTACATCAATACTATATCGCTCGGCCCTGGAGTTTTTGATCGTTTAGAATCCTTGTTGCACATCTATTTTTATGAGCTTACCCCGCGCATTGGATTGATTCAGTCTGAGATGAAAAAATGCAATGAACTCTACGAAAATTACCGTAGGGGTTTAATCACCGATGTCGAAGAAAGCTCAAGGATTATTAACCAGTCCTCAATAGATTTAGAAGAGCATATGCTAATCATGAAAGAACACATTAGAAATAAACTGAAGATTTGATTTAACCGCCTCCGGGCGGTTTTTTATTGCCATCCCCATGGGGCAACCCATCGCAATGACGTTATCCCCTATAGCGGATAATAATGCGAATATCCCCACAAGCGGATAAAGAGGCTCTCAATGCCCGACATCTACCAAATTACGCTAACCACCCAGACAGGCGAAACCTTCACGGGCAAGATGTCACGACGTCAGCCTGAGCTGGTGAACGGCTTTGTGCCGCTGGCTACGGAGACGGGCGAGTGGCTGTATTTCGCTCCTGCTGATGTGAAGCGCGTGGAGTTCACGCCGGTACCGGCAGAGCAGATCGTACAGCCAGAAGAACAAACAACGGAGTAACGAATGAGCAAACCGGACTGGGAGGCCATCGAGACGGCGTACCGGGCCGGAGTGATGTCCCTCCGAGAAATAGCATCACAACACGGCATCAGCGAAGGTGCTATCCGTAAGCGTGCTAAGCGTGACGACTGGTCGCGTGACCTGAATGCGAAGATTCAGCAAAAGGCTGACGATCTGGTACGCAAACAGGAGGTACGCAAACAGGTACGCAACGAAAGCACTTTGACCGAACGCGTACTGATAGAGGCGACTGCCGAGGTGATTGCCACGGTACGCATGGAGCACAGGGGAGACATCCGACGGGCTCGCGAACTGACAAACATGCTATTCGATGAGTTGGCCGGTGAGTGTGGCGATGTGGCCGCGCTTGAGATGCTCGGTGACCTGATGCGCCGTGAGGACGATAAAGGTCAGGATAAGCTCAACGATCTGTACCACAAAATAATCAGCCTGCCTTCCCGTGTTAAATCCATGAAAGACCTGAGTGACAGCCTGAAGACGCTGATCGGCCTCGAGCGTGAGGCGTACAGCATCGAGAATAAGGCGGAAACGAAAGAGGTAACGCATAACGTCATGCTGGTCCCAACCAGTGACAGCGTGGATGACTGGGAAGCGGCAGCGCAGAAACAACAGGGCGGGGTGCTCGGTGGATGAATTACAAAGCTGTATGGAAGCCACTGCCTGGATCTCAGTCTCTGGCGCTGAGCTGCCCGTGTAACGAAATTCTGTTCGAAGGCACTCGTGGACCGGGTAAAACCGCTGCGCAGTTAGCCAGGTTCCGGCGCAATGTCGGCGTGGGCTATGGCTCGTTCTGGCGCGGCGTCATCTTCGACACCGAATATAAGAACCTTGCCGACATCATTACGCAGTCTAAGCGTATGTTTCGCCTGTTCAACGACGGCGCGCGCTATCTGTCATCTGCGAGCGAATTGCGATGGGTATGGCCTACTGGCGAGGAACTGCTCTTCCGCTTCGGCAAAGAGGCGGACGACTACTGGGATTTCCACGGGCAGGAATTCCCGTTCATTGGCTTTAACGAGCTGACTAAGCAGCAGTCCCCGGAATTCTACGAAATGATGTTCTCCTGCC
Source organism: Enterobacter cloacae complex sp. 2022EL-00788 (assembly GCF_026627565.1). Lineage (NCBI taxonomy): Bacteria > Pseudomonadati > Pseudomonadota > Gammaproteobacteria > Enterobacterales > Enterobacteriaceae > Enterobacter > Enterobacter cloacae complex sp. 2022EL-00788. The sequence goes on from NZ_JAPNMC010000002.1 coordinate 197,652, forward strand.
GCCGCTCATCGTTCAGGCCGGAAAACTACCCGCTGGAGAATGGCAAGTTATTGAGGCCAATCCCGCTGGAGACGTTCAGCACGACCAACCCGTTCGGCATCGGGCATACCTGGGTGAAGAAGCGATTCATTGAGCCAGCGCCGCGCGGAACCGTACAGCGCGACCGGCAAATGGTATTCAACCCTCAGAATGAGCGAGAAGAGGAAATCACGCTGACCCGCGTGGCAATCCACGGATCGTTCAAAGAGAACCCGTACCTCGACCCGCAGTACATCGCTACCCTGATGGCCATCAAAGACCCTAACCGACGCAAAGCGTGGGTAGAGGGCTCCTGGGATGTGACCAGCGGCGGGCGATTTGACCACCTTTGGAATGAATCGCTGCACGTCATTAAGCCGTTCCGCATACCGGATAGCTGGACCGTCGACCGCTCCCATGACTGGGGTGAGTCGAAGCCGTTCTCTAACCTCTGGTGGGCGCAGGCTGATGGTACTGCCGCCGAGCTGCCAGATGGTCGACAGTTCTGCCCGCCGGCAGGTTCGATAATCCTGATCGGCGAGTGGTACGGCTGCCCGCCTGACGATCTGAACAAAGGCCTGAATATGTCATCCACCAACGTCGCGAAAGGCGTGGCGTGGATTGACAAGCGGCTGGTGGGCGAAGAAGCCGACGAGCCGGAAGAGATTCAAATCGACGGTGTCACGCAGGGCCAGCTTCACATTATGCCGGGCATCTGTAGCGAAGTGATCCCCGGACCAGCTGACGGGGCGATATTCAACACCGGCGATAACGAGTTATCGATAGCTCAGAAGATGGAAGCGCAGGGCGTTACCTGGTTGCCAGCTAATAAGAAGCCTGGCTCCCGTATCAATGGCGCATCTCTTTTTGCGGACATGCTCGAAGCGGTGATTGAAGGCGTGAAGCTGGAATCAGGCATGCCTGAGAAGCCAGCATTCTACGTTTTTGACTACTGCCGTGGCTGGATAAGCCGCATCCCGGTGCTCGTTCGTGACGATAAAAACCCTGATGACGTCGATACTCAGCAAGAAGACCACGACTGGGATGGAACACGTTATCGCGTACTGCATTCGCCGAAGCAGGTCGGCGCAGTATTCTTCTAAGGAGCTCATCAGTGAGTGAATTAAGCACCGGGGAACAGTTCCTCGTTAATGCCCTTGCTGAAGCTATCGGGCGGCAGCGCATGCTGTACGCGGGCCAGCCGGGAAACACCAAACGCACGAAGTTGTGGGATGAGTTCGGCTATCCAAACAGTCTCGAGTTCGACCGATACTACCGGGCCTATGAGCGCAACGCTGTAGCTTTTGCTGCCGTACATAAGCTTCTTGATTCGTGCTGGGTTGATAACCCGACGATCATCGATGGCGACGACGGCAAGGAGTCAACCGAGACAACGGACTGGGAGAAATCAGCTACTAAGCTGCTGAAGAAGCACTGGCCGAAAATTAAGGATGCGGATCGCCGTAACCTGGTTGGCCGGTACTCGGCATTGCTCATCCAGTTCCGGGACGGAAGGGAATGGAGTGAGCCGGTAGACAGGTCGGTGGTGGCACGGCTGAAAGACAAGGCCATCGTTAAGCTGATCCCCGCGTGGGAATCGCAGATAAAGCCGGGCAACTTCGACACTGACACGCTTTCAGAAACGTACGGCCAGCCAGTTTCGTACAACTTCAACGAGCAGCCCGTTGGTGATGATGGCACGTACGGCCCGGTGCGCGGCGTCACCGTACACCCCGAGCGAATCATCATCCTTTGCGAAGGGTCTGAAGACGAAAACATGCTCTCAGGCGTGCCATTCCTGCGTGCTGGATACAACAAGCTACTCGACCTTGAAAAGGTGTCGGGTGGTAGTGCTGAAGGGTTCCTGAAGAATGCCAGTCGCCAACTCGGGATTGCGTTCGATAAAGAAACCAATATCGCGAACCTGACAAAGGCAGCCACAGACGCTGGCTACAAAGACCTTGGAGAAGCGCTTAACGACAAAGTTGCCAAGATGAACCGTGGCACTGATGCCGCCCTGGTAATGCAGGCTGGCACGCCGTCGGTGCTTTCCGTTGCAGCTGCAGATCCATCCCCTACATGGACAGTGGCCGCCAACGAGTTTGCATCTTCGATTCAATGCCCGTTCACCATTCTGTTTGGTCAGCAGACGGGGAGGCTTGCCTCAGATGAGGACAAGACAGACTGGGCGAAGCGCTGTAACGGTCGCCGCTGGGGATTCCAGTCGACGATTGTAGAGAGCGTGCTTGAGCGCTTCTGGACTGTTGGTGTCATTGACCCGCCTTCATCCGGTGAGGTCACGCTGGCATGGTCTGATCTGCTCGCACCGAGCGAAAAAGAGAAGATTGCCAACATGCAGGCAATGGCTGCCGTGGCGAAAGATACCCAGCAGGCATACGGCACACCGGCGGTGGATGAAAACGAAATCCGCGCAGTCGGGGAGCTGGAGCCTCGCAAGGTCGTCCAGACCCCTAACCCTGATGTGAAGCAAACCGATAAGGATCCGCTGACAGATGATGATGACAGCGCAAACCAGAATCGGGACGCCAATCGTACCGCGCAACAAAACTGACCCCACGCAGTCATCGCGGCAGGTAAGCCGGATGTTCAATGATATCGAAGACCGGTATCTGAACATCAAGCGCAGGCTTAAGACGCTGTTTGATCAGCGTCTTACCGGACAGCAGCGAGAGGCAAACGCACAGCAGTCCTGGATGATGTGCAACAACGAGGGCGCTGAGCCTTCGCTGTATCAGGTCAATGCCGGTAAGTTCATCTACGACATGACCTCTGCTGAACTTGCTGACCTGCTGCAGGTTGTGCAGTCGATTCTGGATGATGAGCTTCTTGATGGTGGCAGCCAGAACCTCTGGGCTATGGACTACATCATTGCGGAGTATGACCGTGGAACGCTAAACGCCTTCACCAACCTGTCGGTGCAGTCGCAGGTTTACGCCAGCCAGACCACGCTACAGCAACTTTTAAGCAGCCCCGGTTATCTGAACCAGATAGCGGCGGCCCGACTGACAACGTTCAGTGACTGGAAAGTCATCAGTGACACAGCTCGCGGCGACCTGACCAACATCATCACCGATGCGGTGGCGCGGGGCGTAAACCCTCGCGAGACGGCCGGCGTCATCAGCAAGCGCCTCGATGTGTCGATGTCGAAGGCCAAGACCATCGCTCAGACTGAGCAGGTCGGCGCGCTGCGACAGGCGCAGTGGAACGAAACCGACTGGGCTGCTGACAGGCTGGGGCTAAATACCGGCCTGGTGTGGCTGTCAGCACTCAAGCCGACGACGCGCACCTGGCACGCCAGCCGCCATGGCAAGGTCTACACCACCGAAGAAGTGCGGGACTTCTACGCTGAGAACGGCAACCGGTACAACTGCTATTGCAGCCAGATACCTGTGCTGCTCAACGACGACGGCAGCATATTCAACGAAGGGCTGGCGAATAAGCTGAAGAAAGAGCGTCAGCAATGGACAGTCAAGGAGGCTGCGTGATTTATCCATGTGATGCCGCCAATGCAGTGGAGATATTGAACATCCACTACTCATTCGCAGAAACCATATGCCGCCCAAGAGAAAGGCTCAAGGCAATTGCTCAGGGTCTGATAGTCCATGACAGGATGCTAGCTGATTGGGACGTAGACAGGAAAAGCGACGAGTATCGCCGAAGAGTAACACCGAAATCACACCAATGAGGACCCAGCATGAAACGCAACCGCGTTAACGTGCTGACCGTCGTCAACTCCGCTTCAAATATCACCACTGAAACCATCGACGGCAAGCCACATATCGTGGTTCGCGGCATCACGCCTGTCGTGGACGATATCGTGATGAACCGGAAGTTGTACCCGGCAGCAGAAATCGAAAAGGCCTACAACACGCTTGAGCGTAATCCGATGCCGCTGGGCCACCCGAAAGTGGACGGCAAGCATGTGTCGGCGCGCGATGTCAGGGCGGTGAACGAGTACCACGTCGGAGCCTGGCTGCAGAACGTCAGCCACAACGACGGGAAGGTGACGGGCGACATGTACGTTAACCGCCAGTACGCCGAATCCAGCGATAAGGGCAAGCGCCTGATTAACCGTCTGGATGAGATGCTGGCCAGTACCAACTCCGACCCGATCCACATCTCCACCGGCCTGCTGTATTCCGGCATCGCTGCCAACGGCGAGTCGAAGGGCAAAAAGTACAACGAGATCGCCACAAACATGATGTTTGACCATGTGGCGGTGCTGCTTGATGAGCCTGGAGCCGGAACGCCGGAGGAGGGCGTGGGCATCTTCGTTAACTCAGAAGGTGATGAGCAGAAAATCGAAGTTGCCCGCCTTGCTGATGGTATCGACTGCACCCGCGATGGCCTGCTCAACAAGACCAAATTCTTCTTCACCAACGCCTCTAACTTCTCTTTCGACGACATCTCCCGGGCTATCAGCGACAAGCTGCGCGAGGGTGACGCCGAAGATAAGTGGCTTTGGCCTGAAACGGTGTGGCCGGACAGCTTCATCTACCGCGATGACACCAAATACCTGAAGCAGAAGTACCTCATCGATGACGACGGCAAGGCCGTGTTCGTCGGCGAACCTGTAGAAGTCGTGCGCAAACCCACTGAGTACGAGATTAAAACCAACGGAGAGAACGATCCGATGAAAGAACTGATTATCAATGCGCTGCAAGCCGCTGGTAAGCCGACCGAAGGCAAGTCCGACACCGAGCTGATGGACGCATACAACCAGATGAAGGCCGAAGAAGCCACCGCCAAGAAAAAAGGCGATGAAGAAATCGATCCGGAAACCGGCAAGCCCAAGAAAAAAGAGCAGGCCACCAATAACGAAGAGATGCCAGCGTGGGCGAAAACACTCGCCGATCGCGTGGACGTCGTTTTCAACAGCCTGAACGCTAACGCCGACAAAGAGAAAGGCGAAAAGCGCGCGGCTGTGAAGCTGGCGATGAACATGAGCGATGAAGAAGTCGCAGATCTGGACGGCAAGGCGCTCGATGCCATGTACGCCAAATGCCAGACCTCTTTCGGCCTGAACGGTGCATTCCGCCAGGCAACCAACACCCAATCAGTCAGCGAAATGCCGGAGTAAAAAATGGCTAAAGACGGAAAACACGTAATCCACGCCGGTGGCGTATTCCCTAATCCGCTGCTTAACCGTGAAGGTGCCGCGGCGGCCGCCACCAAGCCAGGTACTGTTGGCTTCTTCTCCGCCGCCAAGTTCACGGCCTCGGTTGATGGCAACGAAGAGGCGATCCTCTATGTCGCTGACTTTGATTATCTGCGCTGCCAGACGGTTGACGACTCAATCCCTGTGAATGAGTTGGTGGTTGGCATCCATCCGATGCCGGGCATGTTCCTGAACGTGCGAGCCGCTGCCGGCACGTACAAAAAAGGCCAACCTTTATCCATCGCAAACGGCCAGGTGAAAGCCCACGCTTCTGGAGAGTCCATCCGCGCATATGTCGAAGAAGACACGGCGTACACCGTTGCTGCAGGCGATCTGCTGCGCGTCGTTATCAAGTAAGGAGCACCTGAATGCTTGTATTTTCTCGCTCTATCGGTGAACGCACCGGTAACCTCGAAGTCAACCAGGCACAGTTCCGCGAGCTGGAGATGGCGCGCAACATGAGTGCGCAGTCTGTCGCTGACTTCATTGCCCGTGCTCGTTTCGGTGAAAACGGACATCTGGACGCAGTGAACGCTGTCGACGATATTCGCCGCATGTACCGCGCGTATGACCAGACTGTGCTGGCTCAGTTCGAGCCGAACACGGAGTTCACTCTGTTCAACGACCTGATGCCACTCTCCCGTTCTGTCCGCCTGGAAGAGTCTGTGTATGAATATGCGCGCACCGGCGGTCGTGGCTGGGCGCACACTTCCATGTCCGGCCAAATCGGTGCGGCGCTGGATGCTCGCGCCTACAGCTTTGACGGCACCATGGTTCCGGTGCACGACAGCGGCTTCAAGTTCCACTGGCGTGATCCAATCTTCAACAAAGGGTCAGCACTGGCATCACTTGCCGATGCGCAGCGCGGCTCTGTTGATGATGTGCGCCGTAAAATCGTGGACTACATGTTCAACGGTTTCCGCGACTCGGAAGGCAACTTCGTTACCTTCGATGGCAAAACGTGGAAAGGCCTGAAGAACGATGAGCGCGTCGGCCAGGTTGATTTGGGCGCATCTGGCCTGAACATCGACTTCTCCAGCCGCACTACAACCGCAGAACAGAACCGAAACGGTGCGATCGCCCTGCGTGACACCATGAAAATCACCAATAACCAGTACGCTCCGCAGACCTGGTACGTATCCAGCGAGATCATGTCCAACTGGGAGCGCTATTTCAGCGACAATTACCAGTCCGGCACCATCCTGCAGGAAATCCTGAAGCTGTCAGGCATTGTCGCAGTGAAAGAAGACGCCGAACTCACAGGTAACCAGATTTTGGTGGTTCCTCTGACTGCCGGCGTTATAGCTCCGATCACTGGTCAGGCTGTGGGCACTGTTGCTGACCCTCGTCAGTTCTATAACAGCGACTACATCTGGCGCACCTGGGGCGCTATGGGCCTGATGGTCAAGCAGGATATCAACCTCAAACATGGCGTGCTCTTCGCGAGCAGCTAAGGAGAAATTTAATGGCACTGGTAGAAATCACAGCAGGTAACGTCTTCGCCGGTGCCAACCTCCGCAAACTGGAGGTTGGTGCGATCGTAGAAGTGGACGATGCAACAGCAGCGCGCTGGAAAGCGTCTGGCAAAGCAAAGGACACTGATAAGAAGAAGGGCGAAAAGTTGGTGTTTGAGGTGGCAACGCCATCAGCACCGGTCTCTTCTGACCAATTATCGCTGCAGGCCAAGCTCAATGAAGCACTGGAGCAGTTGAAGCAGGCTCATTCTGACGCTGAAGTGAAAGACAAAGAGCACGCCGACGTGCTGGAGCAGTTGAAGCAGGCACATGCTACTGAGCTGGAAACTGCCACTAAGCGCGTCGATGACGCAGAGGCAGCACTGGCAGAAGCCACCAAGAAGGCGAAATAACCATGGCTGACCCAATTACAGCGGCAGACGTGCAGGCGTTCCTCGGTGAATTGGGTTACTCCATTCCGGGCGCGCTGCTGGAGCCGATCCTCTGCGTGGTGAACAAGATTATTCCGTGCCTTGATGGCGCGGGGTATGACGAGTGCACCGCGAAGCTGATCCTGATGTATGCCGCCGCGCTTATGGCTACGTCGTCCGGCGCGCGCCGCATCAAATCCCAGGGAGCGCCGTCTGGCGCGTCCCGCTCGTTTGAATATGGCGACGACAGCATTACCTGGTTGCGTGACTCGCTGGCCCGGCTCGACACCAGCGGCTGCACCAGTGAGTTGCCGATCAGCGCCGGTAACAGCGTCGGTCTGTTCATGGTGGTCGGGGGATGCTGATGACATACAAATCAGTTAAGCACGGGCTGCCGCGCTCGTTCACCCGCGTCTGGGTGATGACCGACACCGGGCGGGAAACTACCGGCTACGTGAAATCGGACGGCGAGTGGTTCATCAACTGCGCGCGCATCCGGGCGACTGGCGCGAAGGTGCTGCGCTGGAAGGAGGGCTGATGTCATCGGTAGCGAACTGGAGCTATACCGCGAGAGCGACTATCTGGCGCAAACTGGAAGGCAATGACGAATACGGCGATCCGAAAGGATATGCCGAGCCTGAGCAAATCCTCTGTGATTATGAGGGCGGGCTCAGTAAGAAGTTAGCCAGCCTTGGCGCTGAAATCGTCGTGAAGAATACCGTCTGGACGGAGTTCGCGCTGGCCGCCGCCGGTGATTACCTGCTGATTGGCGTATCGACCGAAGCGGACCCGGTTGTGGCCGGTGCCGACGAGGTGCGGCAGGTTATCCGCTACGCCGATACGTTCGAGCGCCTGGCAGATGACTATGCAATTTTGACCGGGGTGTAACCATGGGCATCAAAGTGAAGGGCTTCAGCCAGGCGAAAAAGCACCTGAACGATGTCATAAATGACGTTAGGGGCCGCAAGGTAATCCGCGCACTACAGTCGGCGATGATGCTTATCGGCACCCGGGCGGCATATTACACCCCGATCGACACTTCAACTCTGATTAATAGCCAGTTCCGCGAAATCGACGCTGGCGGGGTTCTCATCACCGGGCGCATCGGTTACTCAGCCAACTATGCCGCGTACGTGCATGAAGCGTCAGGCAAACTGAAAGGTCAGCCGCGCGCGCACTTCGGTATAACCAGCAACCGATCTGAGTTCGGTCCGCAGAAACCGAAAGAGTTCGGCGGCGGCACCGGAAAGGGCAACTACTGGGATCCGCATGGTGAGCCGCAATTCCTGACCAAAGGCGCGAATGACGAGCGCGATAACGTTGATGCGGTGATGCGCAAGGAGCTTTCGCTATGACACCCATGATGCACGAGCGGGTGCGCAACATGTTCGGCGACGCCGGGCTAACTGCCGGTTTCACGGTGCAGCAGCTGATGTACGACGACCCTGGAGACTTGTCGAAGGCGATCATGGTGTTCAGGCCAAATGGCGGGTCGAATATCCGCACTGATCTCGGATCCGAATATCACGTCCTGGTCGACGTTGTCGGCGCGAAAGATAAGCGCAAAGACGCGCTAAATGCCGTGCAGCGCATCGTCGATTACGTCCAGGCCAACCCCATGACTGACGAGTGTGTCGGCTACATCCAGAACATGGGCGCAATTCCCGCGCCGGTGCTCACAGAAGAAGGGCGAATAGTCTTCCGACTCCAGTTCGCCTGCACTTACGGCGAATAGCCATTCCCAACCAAATAACCCGCTTCTGCGGGTTTTCTTTTATACATCAAAGAGGAGTTTCTCATGGCTAATTGCCAGAACTCGAACGAGCGCCTGTTCGGCGGTGCGGTCGTGCTGGAAGTCGCCGATGGCTGCCCGGACGTCAAGCCACTTGAGTCTGAGTGGATGGCGCTGGCCGCTGGTACGTCGAAAGGCTTCGACTTCAACCCGAACTCGGTTACCTCTGATGCGGATGACGGCGGCGGCTATGTCGAGACCATCATCACCAACAGCGACTTCACCCTGAGTTTTGAAGGCGAGGTTCGCAAGAAGGATAAACTGGATCAGTACGGCGTCGGCAAGTTCATCAAGTATTTCGCTGACGAGCTCAAGGCCAAGCGTCAGCCGGGTATCTGGGTGCGCATGGATTACGGCCCGGTCGAATTCGTCGGCTACATGAACATCACGGCACTGAGCTCTGACGGCGGTACCAACGATATCGTCACATTCTCCACCGAGTTCAAAGTCGGTGATGCCACAACCATCGAAGTGAACGAGCTGACTGCGGTGGCGGTGACTGGCGTTACGGTAACCCCGGCTACCAGCACGGGCGCTGCGGGTGGTACCAGCACCTTCACGGTGAATATCGCACCAACCGGCGCAACCAACAAAGACTTCACTGTGGCGACTACCGACGCGACCAAAGCAACGGCCACTGCCTCCGGCAATACCGTTACCGTGACGCGTGTAGCCACCGGCAGCGCGCAGATCATCATCAACACCGAAGACGGCAACTATGTGGCCGTGCATACGGTTACCGTTACCTAACGGACATTCCAAAGGGCGGCGTGCTGCCCTTGATAATGACCGTTTACTGGAAGGCCTATGACCGCTTTAACCGATATTGGCGAACTCTCTATCAGCGACAGCCGCGAAGGCGGGAAAGATTATCTGTTGCGACCTTCATTCGAGGCTATGACGAGGATCGGCACTCCGGAAGAGATTGTGCAGGCGTACGCCACCATCCACGGTAATGATGTCGCTCAGCTCATAGAGGTGTGCGCAGGCACGCTGGGGCGCTTCCCGGCGTGGTTATCCCCATCATTCAACCGTGCTGCTGAGAAGCTGTTATCAACGTGCATGCTGGTACTTCAGGCGTGCTGCGATGACGACCTGACGCCAATGATAGGCGAGTGGAAGGGGTGGCGGCACTGCGTCGTCTACCGACCGGGCAGATTGCCAAAGAACGACATCATCGTGCTGGCGCAGCACCTCATGCAGCACGGAGTTGTAGGGAAAGCCAAGGTAAGGCAGCTACAACGACATGAAACAGGCGAGAAGACAACCGAGTTTAGGGCGCTGGATTACGTCGTGGCCGCGCAGACTCATTTTCGGATGAGCGAGGCCGAGGCGGTCAGGCTGACAATGACAAAATTTCAGATGCTGCTGGCGGCGAAATATCCGGACCAGAAAGGCTTCACTCGCGATGAATACGATAGCATCGCCGACGAATACCTGGCTAAACAGGCCGCGCGCAGGGCAAAAGCAAAGCAATAACCGGAGAATGACATGGCAGGTGAGAAGAGCGCCGGTAGCATCGTTTATGAAATCAGCGCCGACGTTGAGCCGCTGTTACAAGGTGGCAAACAGGCCATTGATGCACTGGATAAACTGGATGCTGCGGCCAAGCAATCTGGAAAGGGCATGGATAACCTCGACGAGAGTACCTCACAAACCGGGGCCGCGTTTACAGAGCTGGCTGGATATGCCAACTCCATGGACAACCAGCTGCGCAAGCTGAACACCAACGTGAGTGGCATTGCCCGTGCAATGGAAGAGGCCAGGAGCGGCACCGGTGGTGCGAGCAGTGAATTTAGCCGTGCAGAATCAATCATCGAGGCGCTGGGTAACCAGTTGGCTGTGCTGGATGAAGCGCAGGAGAACGGAGCGCGCAGCGCGGCTGTTCTTGCTGCACAGCTCCGCGCCGGGTCGAAAGCGACAGACGAAGAAAAACAGAAGATCGGCGAATTGACCGGTCGACTGTATGACATGAAGACTGGCGCTGAGGGTGGCGCAAAAGGCACTGGCAGCTGGAAGAGCAGCATGCAGCAGGCCGGTTACCAGGTGCAGGACTTTATCGTACAAGTCCAGGGTGGGCAGTCTGCATTGGTAGCATTCTCCCAGCAGGGCTCACAACTCGCTGGCGCGTTTGGTCCGGGCGGCGCGGTTGTTGGCGCAGTGATCGCGTTGAGTTCTGTCATCGCTGGCGTGCTGATTACATCGCTTAATGGTGGAAAGAACGCCATGGACGCGCTGAAAGATGCTGCCGAAGCGATGGATAAGGTGATCACCATTTCCCAAAATGGCGTGGCCGCACTGTCTGATAAGTACGCACTTCTCGCGAAAACGAATACCGAAGTAGCAACGCTGATGCGTAACCAGGCGTTGCTGGAATACAACGAGGCTATCAACAAGATACCGAAGGCGATTAGCGATGCTTCGAGCTCGTTACTTTCCTTCGGTGACAAGGCGCTTTCTGCATTTTCCGGTGGCTATGCTTCAGTCGATGGTTTTAACGATCGTCTGGCTACTCTGGAAATCACCACGGATAACTATTCCGATGCGATGAAGCAGGCTTATGGGGCAGGTCAGGCGTTCCAGGCTACAGCGAACAGCATCGGCAATACGGTTGGCGCTGTGGCGGATAAGTTCGGCATTACCGAGCAGAAAGCTTTCGAACTGAGCAAGCAGCTTTCAGATATTGCCAAAAACCCATCGCCAGAGGCTTTACAGCGTTTGGCTACAGAGTTGCAGAACACGCAGAGCTCTACTGAAAAGGGGCAAACTGCGCTCACAGCGTTCGTTGGTAAGCTGGTAGAACTTTCGCGTGAGGCGGTAATCGCCAAAGGCAACGTCGCGGCGCTCAAGCAAGAGACAGACAATCTAACCAGCGGACAGAAGAACCTGATTAAGCAGTCAGAACGTAATCTGGCACTTTCTAAGCTCCAGGGGGAGGCCCGCGCGCGGTTGCAGGCTCAATACGCTGCCGAAGATGCCGGATTTGCGAAGGATGATCCGCATGCCAAGCAGATGGAGGATGACGCTGCCGCCACTTACAAAAATACAGAGGCGCAGAAGGCCCTAAAATCCGAACAGAAGAAAGGAGCCTCCCAGGCTGATTCTATTGCTCAGAAACTTGCTAACCTCAAACAGCAGTCAGAGCTCGCTGCCGACTCAACCAATAATCTGAGTCGCGAGCAGGCGATTCTGAATGCGCAGCAGTCTCTCGGAAAAGGAGCCACTAAAGAACAGATCGCGCTGGCTGGGCAGTATGCGGCGGCAAAATGGGATACGGCCAACGCACTCAAAGCACAAGCCGCAGCCGAGAAACTCCTGCCAGAAGCGCGTGAAAACGCAAGCTATAAACAGGATGTTCAGGATCTGAATACCGCTCTGGCTGCTAAGAAAATCAGTCAGGAGCAGTTCAATCAGACATCTGAGAGACTCGAGGCCACACACCAGGCAAATCTCGCAAAAATCCGCGCGCAGCAGGCGGTGACACCACAGCAAGATGCTGTAGGTGGCGTGGACCCGGTTCAGCAACTGGCGAATGAAAACGCCCGAAAACTCGCGCTTATTCAGGCATACGAGCAACAGGGGCTTATCACTCACCAGAACGCACTGGCTCTGCGCGCAGCAGCCGACACTGAATACGAGAAGCAACGCCTTGCGGCACAGTGGACTCTATTCTCTCAGCAAAGCGCAGCCAACCAGATGCTTGCGGCATCGCTTGATGCTCTTGGCAATAATGCATCCAGCGCTTTCGCTGGAATTATCACTGGCACGCAAAGTGGTGAGGAAGCTGTTCGTTCACTCGCCAACTCTGTTGTTAACCAACTGATTAACTCCTTTGTGCAAATGGGCGTCGATTGGGCTAAGTCGGCAATCATGGGTTCCACAGCCCAGCAGGCTGCAATTGCAGCGACAACGTCAGCTCAGGTTGCAGGTATTGGTGTGCAATCCGCTGCCAGCACCACGGCAGCCGCTGCGTCGACTGCTGCATGGACGCCAGCAGCCATCATGTCCTCCGTGGCTTCATTCGGTGGTGCTGTTGCTATTGGTCTTGGCGCGATGGCCGGCATCCTGGCACTGTCAGGCAAACGCAAGAACGGCGGGCCTGTCTCGGCTGGTGGGATGTATCAGGTCGGCGAAGGCGGCATGCCGGAGATCTATCAGGCCAGTACCGGTAAGCAGTACATGATACCGGGCGACAATGGCAGGGTGATCAGCAACAAGGAGATGACTGCTGGCGGCGGAGGGGTAGTTATCAACATCCAGAACTACACGTCATCGTCCGTTGATGCACAGGCTGGTACTGATGCAAATGGTGGGCTTACCGTTGATGTCATTGTTGCAGACCTGAACAACGGCGGGCCAATCAGCAGCGGTATAACCAGTAACTTCAATGTTAAACGCACGCCAAGGGGGCAGGGCTGATGCCAATTATCGACTATCCCGACTGGCTGCCACTGGCGCAGAAGGCCAGCAAAAACATGACGCTCGACACCGGGTTCCAGACCGATCAGCCAGCGGTCGGCCCGGCCATCTTTGAAAACCAGACCGACGACCTGAAGGTGACATGGTCGCTGACGTGGATCTTCACGCTGGCGCAAGAGCGCGCTTTCCAGCAATGGTTGCGCAGCCCGAACTACCTCAACCGGGGTCTGAACTGGTTCCGGATGAATATCAACCTGGGCGGCAGTGGCCTGCAGCTGCAGGAGCTTCACTTCACGCAGATGCCGGTGCAAACCAGTATCGACGGCGGTGTGGTGACCTGGACGGGGACAGTTATTGCGAACCACCTCTACAACGCCGACGACGAATTCGACGACATCATTGTTGAACTGCCGCCGCCGTGGGATTCGTGGCTGGATATCGTTGTCACTGGCTATCCGGACGGACGCGATCCGGAATCACTACCGAGGGTGCCGTAATGCCGAGCTTCAGGGAGTATAAGCAGCAGCGGCCGACGCGCGGTCTGTACGACACCATCACGTTCTACCATCCATCCTTTGGTTACGTCCGCATGGTCGACAAGCAGTTCTTTCCGAAGACGCTCGGGGGCCAGGCGTACACCCCGGCGCGCTTTGAAATCGAAGAGAGCCAGCAGAGCGGCACGCCGGTGATCGACGCGACGGTGAAATTAGGGCGGCTGTCGTCTGATATCAAGGCGCTGATGAAGCAGTGGAAGGGGGCGGCCCGGCTAACAGCTATCACGGCCACCCGGCAGATCTTCGACAGCGGAGACGTGTCTGTGCCGATTAAGTCCTGGCAGCTTTACGTCAAGACGGTGGATATCGACGCTGATGCCGCATCGGTCACTCTGTCTGTCACAAATCCGCTCAATAATAATATTGGAAGATTATACGATCCCCGCGAATACACTGGACTCCAGTACCTATAAGGCATGCTCATGACTAAAGATGAATTTATTCGGCTGGTCATTGGTGTGCCGTGGGCTAACCGGGCCTGCTCGTTTGAGAAAGTCGACTGCTGGGGATTGTGCGTGTTGTTTTACAGGCATGTGCTCGGCATTGAGCTGCACCAGACACCGGACTACGAAGCCGGTGAGGACTTCTTCACCTGCTATCAGGGCGACGTCGTCTTTTGGCGCCAGGTCGATAAACCGGTCGAGGGCGGGATATTTGTTGGATACCGCGGCGCGCAACCAGCGCACGTTGGGCTGGTGGTTAACAGGCAGGCGCTGCACTCGCGCGGCGAGAACGGAAGCGTACGCATGGACTCGTTGCTGGTCATTCAGCGAGCATTCACTAAAGTGGAGTATTTTTCTTATGGCGCTGGTTGAGATATCGAATTTTCCAGGAACGCCTAAGCTGCGTTGCAGGGTGCCAAACGGCACCCTTTTTTATGACTGGCTTGCAGCCAATGACGCTACCTTTCACCGCGATCTGCTGATCGTCCGCAACGGCGTAAAGTTGGGCGAAGATGATGAGCTGGCGTTTGAGCTATGCGAACTGGACACCGTCCAAATATTCGACCAGCCGAAGGGTATCATTGGCGACATTCTCAGCCCGATTTTCAAAGTTGTCGGCGCGGTATTCTCTTTCCTTGCACCAAAGCCGGCGATCGCCAATACCGGCGGCAACACGATTGACTCGCCAAACAATAGCCTAACCGGCCAGACGAATACGGCACGCGTCTACAAAGCAAAACCGGACATCTACGGAAAAATCCGTTCGTTCCCGGACCTGATTCAGGAGTCGCTGTTCGAATACGTGCGCCAGAGCGACACGGATGGCGGCCTGAAGTACGTTACTGAGTGGATGTGCATCGGGATCGGCAAATACGATTACGAGTCTGTGCGTTATTCAGAGTCCAGCCTCGGAAGCATGGCCGGTGCAGAGTTCCAGTTTTACCAGCCGGGTGAAGTGATCCCTACCATCAACGAAGGCTACGGGTTCGACGATGTTGACGGTCAGGAAGTGCCCGGCCAGAACGAATCGGACAATTTCCCGATCGAGACAGCCACCTCAACTACGGTTGTTAGCGGAACTTACTCCGGCGGGCAGATTGCAGTAAAAATCGTCAAGCAGGATGATTTTGATTACTTCATGGGCCTGGTCCTGCCGCACGCCGTCACCTTCACGATTAACGTCACCTACAGCACGCCAACCGGAAACGTTACGCAGGATGTCGATTTCTCCGGCACGCTGATATCGGCTGTCGAAACAAACGACGGCGCGGTGGTTAACCCGGTCCGGTGGTACACCTTCACCATGACGGATCTGATTGGCCCGCCTGACGTTCCGGCGACAGCGACAATCAACACGACGAAGTTCATCCTAAACGATAACGAAGCGCTCGTGGTTGGCCCGTTCTTCTCACCGGTCGAATCTGCCCAGTTATGGCTGCACACTCAGGTGCAGCTGGGCGGTAAAAAGTCGGCAGACTGGAAGGTCACGATCTGGAAGATTGATGACGACTACAACCAGGTTCCGGGTACTCAGCAGACGTTCACCTATCATCAGGGAACGCCGCACAAATCATCTAGCGAGGTGTTTTACCGCACCGACAAGCTGACGCCAACCGGCGGTTTTGGCAAGTATGCTATTAACTTCCAGCGCACTGATAACTCGAGTGACGCCTCGATCCTGAAGGTTGAGGAGATCCACTCGGTTAACGTCAGAACCAACGTCGTCCATCCAACCGATACGCTGGTGCGCGTGAAGGTGAGGGCGACAGAGAACGCCCTGGGCAGCCGTGACCGCAAATACAACGCCCTGGTTACCCGTCATACCATCAGCTACAACCTGACTACGCAGGACGTTGATTACACGCTGAGGCCGTCGCGTTCGTTCGCTGATGCAGTGGCGCATACCTGGCTCGTTATGGGTGAGCAGCCGGTGAGCAGCATTGACCTTTACGGCCTGTACTCGATCGCTGAAAGCCTGCCTGATGAGCGCCTGGGTTACTTCGACTACACGTTTGACGACGAGAACGATTCTCTCGGCGACCGCGTGCAGGCGATCTGCAATGCAGCCTCTGTGATTGCGTACTGGGACGACGGTGTGCTGACGTTTACCCGTGATCAGAAGGTTGATTACCCGGCGGCTGTATTCAACCGGGCAAACATGAAGACGGACGAGTACAAAATGACGTACGAGGCAACTCTGCCCGGAGGTTACGACGGCGTGCAAGTGTCATACGTTCATCCGACAACCAACAACAAGACGTACATCAACTACCGCGTCCTGAACGGCGCTATCGTCGAGCAGGAAGCGGAGAACCCCAACAAGATCGAGATAGTCGGCTTCCGTAACGAGTATCAAGCGCGGGAGCGCGCGTTGCGCGAAACAAAGCGCCTGGTTTACTCCCGGGTGAAGATGAACGCAAAAGTTTTTGAGGACGGGATCATGCAGGTGGGCAGTGTCGTGCAGATAGCGGATATCTACGACAGCAACCAGCAACAGGGTTACATCACCGGCCGCGCCGGTAATAGCTTTGATACCAGCGAGCCGATCGCGTTTACCGGCTCGATGTATGTGCTGGTTACAGACAGCCTGGGCAACCCGACTCAGCGCTATCCGGCCACCGCCCGTAGCGACACGAAGTACGGATTCATCGCGGCAATACCCAACATTCAGCTCAACATATGGAACGGAGACACTGTGCAGCTCCCGTCGCGCTACCTCATTGCGACGGTGGAAGAACTGGACAGTCAGCTATGGACGGTCAACAGCATCAAACCGAATACAGATAACACGGTATCTCTGACCGTCGCAGAATATAGCGACGCCATCTACCAATAAGAACCGTCCCCGACCAACCAGACCCGGCCATAGTGCCGGGTTTTTTATGGAATCAATATGGCTACTACACCTACTCAGAATCCAGTCCCAAGCGAATCCCCGCGCGATTTGAAATTTAACACCGGTAAAATTGATGAATACGTCACATCTATGGGCTGGACGTATACCGATCGCTTTGGTCAAAAGCACTACACGATTGAAGGTAATAACTATCTTGCCCAACAGGCAATGGCCGCCTTTGGCTATGTGATCCTAACCGGAAAGACATTTACCACTGGCGCAACTATTAACCAGCCTAATGAAGTGCTTCTGAATACTGCTGATGGTGAATATTACAAATGGACTGGTTCATTTGCATCTGGGCCAAAGGTGGTTCCAGCTAACTCAACCCCAGCGAGCACTGGCGGCATAGGCCCGGGTGCATGGATTGGTGTTGGCGATGCTTCTCTCCGCGCAGCGCTGGCAGCACCAACAGGCGCAACCCTTGTAGGATCTCAAGATTCTGACGGAGACCCTCGCACTGTTCAGGAGTTCCTTATTGCCAACGATAGCGCTGAGTATCGCTCTAAAAACATAGCTAAGCTCGCATCAGTGAACTACAAAATTCGCATGAGGCAACCGATTTCCGTCCTCTTTCAAGGGGACTCAATGACTGCTGGCTATGATATCGTGACAACAGACACTGTCCCTCCGGAGAACGGAGACACAGCGCGCCACGCCACCACAACATACCCTAAGAGGTTTGTTGATTTTATGCTTGAGCAGTGCGGAGTTACCGTCACGCCAGTTTATCGTGCGATGTCAGGGTGGACCGCATACCGAGCTTATACTAATGCTGCTTGGCAGGTAAATCCTAACACTGACCTTGTGTTTTTAATGTATGGAATCAACGATGCTGGAGGCGGAGATGGTCAGACCCATGAGACATTTATGCAGTATATGGAACTGTTGATCAGACGGTTTATAAAGTGGGGAATTGGAGTTGTAGTTTTGACTAATGCCTGCGGAGCTCAAGGATCAAATAACCCTGTTTTTCAAATCTGGACTGAGCAGGTAAAGAATATGGCTAAAATATATGGATGCCAATTCTTTGATGCTCATGAGGTTCAATACAACCGATTGTATGGTGCAGTTCAGTCAGATAATACGCACTTTAATTCCATGGGGTACGCGAAACTTGGAGAATCTTTGGTTTCAATGTGTGCTTCCGGCGGTCTTCTTGAAACTTATCAGGGTGTTTCTCAGGAAATACAAA
This sequence comes from Enterobacter cloacae complex sp. 2022EL-00788, assembly GCF_026627565.1. Classification (NCBI taxonomy): domain Bacteria; kingdom Pseudomonadati; phylum Pseudomonadota; class Gammaproteobacteria; order Enterobacterales; family Enterobacteriaceae; genus Enterobacter; species Enterobacter cloacae complex sp. 2022EL-00788. The sequence goes on from NZ_JAPNMC010000002.1 coordinate 216,033, forward strand.
TGTGGCCAGGGCAGATAAATAACCATATAGGTTTCTGTAACCCTCAAAATAACATGGTTTATTCTTATAGCTCGGCCGCTTACACCATTCCTGGCATTACAGCATCCTTCCCAGCTAATCAGCCAGCTGTCGGATCTTTCCATTTCTATCAAGATTGCGAAGCGCTGGAATTTGATATTATTGGTGCGTGGCAAGATGGTGCGCTAAGTTGCGTAGCTGGGAATTGGTTCACTAACTCAGGAAACTTTCCTTTCTATGGCCTATCTGGTCAGATTAGCAATGAAAGGTCCATGGGTTTTAAATCAAGTTATTCCTTAGGAACCCTGACAGCAAAGGATGGTGCGGTGACCCGTGGCACTCCGAAATTTGTCGGTACATTGTATGGGAGAGGCTGGAAGACCATCACATTCTTTAACGCACTTGATGGGTCAACGACAACTGAATCATATATTCAGATGTTAACACTTCGTCCAGTTCCATTGCGAAGGGCAAACCCTAACAGAAGGGGGTATCAGCTTGGAAGTATGGGCGTTACCAGACAGTTGATACCTGATGCAGTAGGTAGTAACAGCAGTGTTCCTGCTGCATCTACATTTCCAAATGTCGTTCTTCCAATGCCTGAGGCATTAAAAGGGAGAGTAAGAAACAACAAAGTTGATTTCTTTGACTGCGGAACAGCGCGAGTAACTATTAAGGCTCTAGGAGGAACATTTGGTACTCATGTAATTGAATTCCTTATCTATAGATCAACTGTAAACGTTGATACATTCCAATCTACAATTCTTATTCAGACGGGCACTGCTGCGGATTATCCTGTGTTTTCTTTCACAAGAACTGCCAAACAACAAGCTAATAATTTCACGGCCAACCAGTTTGGTCCCGGGATGCCAACAAGGGATATGGCTTTCACTGCCAATGATGTTGCTTTTGGTTCTGGAAGAACAGACATGGGTGATTGGCTAACGATATCTGCAGATTGGAGTGCAGTTAGTGGTGGCTCAAAAACTGCATATTGGGACATTGAAGTGATCGCCCAGGACTTTAACGGTGCCCCAATGAGTTCTGCTTTTTGATTGAATGCTTGGAGGGTTACCACCCTCCAGGCACTAGTTATCCTCTGCAGATAATATTATTTCTTTGGCAATATCATACATAGTTGATTCGTGAAGTATCATATTTACTTTGTTGTTGATGCTCACATTGATACTTCCTGCATTATATTCAAAACATATTGGAACCATAAATGTTGCATAGTTATCAAAATCGTCCTCAACAATAAAACAAAAATTAGCTTTAACTTTATTGGAGTAGTAAACAACATCTTCAACTCTGCAGCGATCAACAACCCCTGCTATCCATGGGTCTGGATTATCAAATATAATAGTGTCTGAAACATTGCATGACTTACACCAATTAAATGGGAAGTTTAGGATCGCAATTTCTAAACATTTCTTCTGTTTCTTTGTTAATATTTTATTTTTCAAGTTGTCGAGCATTTTTTAACTCCAAAATGTAATAATTGTTATCAAACTCTACCAATGATAAACTTCTTGAAAAGTATAGGAGGTTTGATGTTCACTATAGTTACATACCTTATCAGATTCGCCGCTGCAGTTTCTGCACTGTACCTATTTAGAGCACTATCAGGTTTTACATCGGTTGATACAACTTCAGTAATGGTTAGCTTGCTGATGATTGTTGTTTTCATTCAATCAGAGAAAAAGGTTAAGAACAATGATAAGTCATAATAAACAATGAGATATGTTTTTTATGACACGCAATATTTATCTCATTTTACTTCACAAGCGACACCTGAAAGTTATGTTTACGAACTAAATTTTATCTCCACCCAGACACTTACCATCAGGATGTCACTCGACCCTTGATCCAGACCTATCATGATACTACTGTATATTAAAACAGTAATTATTGGGATTGGATCATGCCACGCACAGCAGACATACACGCCGCCTTCGTTGCGGTCATACAGCTCAACCCTAAGGGCTATCGCTATTTGAACACAGACAGCTTCATCGAGAAGTTGCGGGATTTCAACTGGCACTTCACCCGATCTGATGCTAACTCCTGGATTGAGCGCTACCAGCCTGACTTCGCCGACAAAACAACTGACAACAGCGATAATAGGTACTGGATCCTGCGTAACATGGGGAGGGTTCACTGATGGGATTTCCTTCACCGGCCGCTGACTTTGAAGAGCAGAGGATATCTCTAGATCAGCGCCTGATTCAAAAGCCCGCTGCCACTTACTTCATGCTGGCCGCTGAAACCATCTATCGCTGCGGCATCATGAAAGACGCTCTCCTTGTAGTGGATGCGTCGCTCAGTCCATGCGACGGCTCACTGCTGATTTGTGAATCAGATGGCGCCTTTAAAGTAAAACGGTACCGAACGCTGCCGCGCCCGCATCTGGAAAATGTATCGACTGGAAAAATGGAAAGACTACCAGGAAGTGATGAAGGGGAGGCTAGCCCGATATTCGGGGTGATTACGTACATCATCAACGATGCGCGGACAGGTGAGTTTGATGATTGCCCTGTGATGTGATGGGAAAAGGCATAGCTATGCCTTGCGGCATGGCTATGCACTCTGTGTCACAGATGTGTCATGCATGGATGAGCCATAACGAAACGCAGGAGCATATAACGACACGTAATGACACAGTTCCGGTGCGAGCGCGGAAAAATCAATTATATTACAGTGCGTTAAATAGTATTCTACGTTCTTCTAAGCCGTAGGTCGTAGGTTCGAATCCTACAGGGCGTGCCATTAAATTTCATAGCATTTCGCCTGCTTTACTCCCTCCTCATTTCTCCTAAGGGACATATTTGGGACACCCAACCCGAAAATCGAGTTACCGCGCATTTTTGACAGCACAATTGTCTGTTATAACAGTATTTTCCTTAGGCTATGGCAATTCTGCCGTTCCTCTACCATGCTCATACTACCTCGCTCTGAATGGCGGGGCTTTTCGTAATTGCTGCTTAATCTCAAGGAAAAATGTTATGAAAAAAACGACTGCTGTTTTGCTGGGAACCGCGTTTCTGTTCTCCACTAACGCTTTTGCCGCTGAACTGATGACAAAAAATGACTTCGAGAAAGTAGAATCACAGTATGAAAAAATTGGCACGGTGAATACGTCTAATGAAGTCTCGGTTGATGACGCGAAAAAAGAGCTGATTGAGAAAGCCGATAAAGAAGGCGCAGACGTGCTGGTGCTGACTTCCGGTAACACGAACAACAAAATTCACGGCACCGCAGATATTTACAAGAAGAAATAATAACTTAGCAATCACCCCGCGCGCGGGGTGATTGCGCGTCACGTTTACCCGCCTCCCCGTCTTCCCGGCCCCTCTCAACGCTTAAACTTTTTTCTCATCCAGAAATGCGCAGCGACGCTTGATAACGCATAGATAATACGTATAGTTCTCATTTGCATTTCATCCATTAAATTCTAAGGCCCGACGACGGGCCATTTTTGCGCGCACTTTAAGAGCTCACTATGAACAACACCACAATGCACAAAACGCTGCTGGCGCTTGCCGTTGGCGCGGTGACACACTCCGCTTTCGCGGCGGATGAGAAAAAAGAGGAGACCATTGTTGTTCAGTCGTCTCCGGCCAGTGACTTTACGCCCGGCGGCGACCAGCTGGTACCCGCCTTCCTCGACGGTCAGGTGGCCAACGGCGGCCGCATGGGGATGCTCGGTCAGCAGAACGCCATGGACGTGCCGTTCAGCATCATCAGCTACACCTCGAAGCTGGTGGAAGATCAGCAGGCAAAAACCATTGCCGACGTGGTCGCTAACGACGCGGGCGTGCAGTTCGTTCAGGGGTACGGCAACAGCGCCGAAACCTTCCGCATTCGCGGCCTGAAGTTTGACGGCGATGACATGACCTTTGGCGGCCTGTCCGGCGTGCTGCCGCGTCAGGTGGTGGATGCCCAGATGGTCGACCGCATCGAGATCTTCAAAGGGGCAAACTCCCTGATGAACGGCGCGGCAAGCTCCGGCGTGGGCGGAATGATTAACCTTGAGCCAAAACACGCGGGCGACACCCCGCAGGCGAAAGTGGGCGTGGACTACACCTCGGATTCCCTGATTGGCACCACGCTGGATGCGGGCCGCCGCTTTGGCGATAACGACCAGTTTGGCGCGCGGGTGAACCTTGTGCATCGTGAAGGCGAAACCGGCGTGCCGAACGACCGCCGCCGCACCACGCTGCTTTCTACCGGTCTGGATTACAAAGGCGACCGTTTCCGCACCTCCCTGGATCTGGGCTATCAGAAAAAAACCTTCCACGGCAGCCCGACCAGCGTCAACATCTCGGCGGTGGACTTCGTGCCTGAACCACCGAAGAACGATCGCAACTTCTCGCAGAAGTGGGCCTACAGCGATATCGAAAACGAGTTCGGGATGTGGCGCAGCGAGTATGACATCACCGATAGCTGGACGGCCTATACCGGCCTCGGCGCGCAGCACGCGCACGAAGAGGGGATCTACAGCGCGCCGAAGCTGATGGATAAAAGCGGTAATGCGGTGGTCAGCCGTCTTGATACCAACCGTATCAGCGATTCCGTCAGCGGCATGGCGGGCATTCGCGGTAACTTCACTACCGGCTTCGTATCGCACAAAGTCAACGTGGGGTACTCCGCGATGACCAAAAACGAAAAAATTGCCTGGAAAATGTCGGCGACGGCGGATAACCCGACCACCAACATTTACCACAACACCGGCGTTGCGATGCCGGACAGCTCCAACTTCAACGGCTCAGGCGGCAAATACAGCGATCCGCTGACCAGCGGGCGCACCCGCACGCAGGGCTGGCTGTTGAGCGATACCCTGGGCGTGCTGGACGACAAACTGCTGTTTACCGCAGGCGCACGCCATCAGAAAGTGGTGATTCGCGGGTACAACAAAATTACCGGTGCGGAAAACGACGCGGACGGTTTTGACGGCAGCCGCTGGATGCCAACCTATGGCGTGGTTTATAAACCGTGGGAGGAAATCTCGCTCTACGCCAACCATACCGAAGCGTTACAGCCCGGTGAAACCGCGCCTCGCTCAGCGAACAACTACGGCCAGAGCACCGGTATCGTTCACTCTAAGCAGAATGAAGTGGGCGTAAAGGCGGACTTTGGCCGCGTGGGCGGCTCCCTGGCGCTGTTTGAGATCAAAATGCCGTCGGCTATTCTCGACGACAGCGGCCACTACGGCCTGGACGCTGAACAGCGTAACCGTGGCGTGGAGCTGAACGTCTTCGGCGAACCAACGCTCGGGATGCGTCTGAACGCCAGCGCCACCTGGCTGCAGGCCGAGCTGACCAAAACCAAAAACGGCGTGAACCAGGGCAACGACGCGATCGGTATTCCGAACTTCTACGCCGTGCTGGGCGCAGAGTACGACATCAGGCCGATTGAGGGCCTGACCGCTACCGCGCGCGTTAACCACTCCGGCGCGCAGTATGCCGACCTCGCGAACACCAAAAAGCTGGACAGCTACACCACGCTGGATCTGGGCATGCGCTATCGCTTCGCGGTGAACCACAATGAAAACCAGATGACGGTGCGCGCGGGCATCGACAACGTGACTAACGAAAACTACTGGTCAAGCGTGGACGATTCCGGCACCTACATCACTCAGGGCGAACCGCGTACCTTTAAGGTCTCGGTGGGCTACGAGTTCTAAGCGTTTCACCTCGTTATCCGGGGCAGGGATGCCCCCATCCTTCCGTATCGTGTTATAAAATTGTAATAAAAGCTTCTTACACTGTTCGCCAACTCCTTACCTCTTGGCCAATGACAGGAAGCCGCTATGGGCAGACCCCTCAAATCCGTATTTAAAAAAGAACATCAAGACGATATCGCTAACCGCAGCGCTAACCCGGTATTCTCCGAGGTGGCGGAGGTGTTCCTCTCCCGCCGCCGTTTTCTCCAGATGGGCGCCGTTGCGGGTGCCGCCGTTTCATTCCCCTTTCTGATCAAACCTGAGAACGCCATTGCCGCGGTCTCAAAACCATCCGCGCTGGCAAAAGCGGTTTCCCTTGGGTTCACCAGTATCGCTGTCTCAACGGAAGACACGGTAAGAGTGCCGGAAGGCTATATTGCCCGCCCGTTCTATCGCTGGGGTGACCCGACGGGGATCAAAAACAGCATGCCGGCGTTTAAGCCGGACGCCAGCAACACCACGGACGAACAGGCCGTGCAGGCGGGCATGCACCACGACGGCATGGCGTGGTTCAGCCTGCCGCAGGGGGGGCAAAGCCCGGAGCATGGCCTGCTGGCGCTGAACCATGAATACATCGACAACGGGATGCTGTTTACCGACGGTACGGCGAACTGGAGCCTCGACAAGGCCCGCAAGGGGCAGAACGCGATGGGCGTGTCGGTGGTGGAGGTGAAAAAAGCGGGCAGCGGCTGGGAGGTGGTTCGTCCGTCTTCGTTCGCGCGCCGTATTACCGTCAATACGCCAATGCAGCTCACCGGCCCGGCGCGGCATCAGGACCTAATGAAAACCGCCGCCGACCCGCAGGGGGAGCGCGTGCTGGGCACCATGCAAAACTGCGCCAACGGCCATACGCCGTGGGGCACCTACCTCACCTGCGAGGAGAACTGGTCGGACATTTTTGTGAAAAAAGCCGACCTCAACCCGCTGGAAAAACGCTACGGCATCAGCGACAGCGATGAATCGTACCGCTGGAACGAGGTGGATGACCGCTTCAGCGTCGATAAAACCCCTAACGAGCCCAACCGTTTCGGCTGGGTGGTAGAGATTGATCCCTACGACCCAACCTCCACGCCGCGCAAGCACACCGCGCTCGGTCGCTTCAAGCATGAGGGCGCTGCCGTCACGCTCGCCGCCGATAACCGCGTGGTGGTCTACATGGGGGACGATCAGAAGTTTGAGTACATCTATAAATTCGTCTCGGACAAAAAATACGATCCCGCGAACCGTGAAGCCAATATGAACCTGCTGACGTCCGGCACGCTGTACGTTGCCCGGTTCAACGAGGAGGGGAGCGGCGACTGGCTGCCGCTGATCTTCGGGCAAAATGGGCTGGATAAAAGCAACGGTTTCGAAAGCCAGGGCGATCTGCTGATTAAAACCCGCCTCGCGGCCGACGTGGTGGGGGCGACGAAAATGGATCGCCCCGAGTGGATAGCGGTCGATCCGCACGCCAGCGGCAGCGTCTACTGTACGCTCACCAACAACAGCGATCGCGGTAAAGAGGGTAAGGCGCCGGTCGATGCCGCCAACCCGCGCGCCAACAACGTGTTTGGTCATATTATGCACTGGCACGAAGAGGGAGCAGACCCTGCTGCCGCCCGCTTTAAGTGGGATATTCTGGTCATGGCAGGACGCACCGACGGCGACGATCCTAAGTCTAAAGGCTCCATGCAGGGCGCGGCGTTCGGCAGCCCGGATGGGCTGTCGTTCGATCACCAGGGCGTCCTGTGGATCCAGACCGACGTCTCCTCCAGCACCATCAATAAGAAAGCGTACGAGGGGATGGGCAATAACCAGATGGTGGCAACCATTCCGGGCACCAATGAGTATCGCCGCTTCCTGACCGGCCCGCGCGGGTGCGAAATCACCGGCATTGCGTTTACGCCGGACAACCGCACGCTGTTTATTAATATTCAGCATCCGGGAGAGGGCGGGGATGATATTACCGATCCGGCTAATCCGCGCGCCGTCTCTAACTGGCCTGACGCCAGCCCGAACGGCCGCCCGCGATCGTCAACGGTGGTGATTACCAAAGCGGACGGCGGGATCATCGGGTCGTAACGTTTATCCGCCGGGTGCAGACGGTGGCCCGGCGTTAAGCTTGCTACCACCAGCATGAAGTGTTAAAACGTGCCCCTTCTAAAAAAGAGACAGGGGTAGGGCGTGAAAGACGCGTCATCCGCTTCAGGCCGTGGTAGCGCTGAAGCCTCGTCGGATCAGAATCCGACGCTGCAACGTGGTTTGCAAAATCGACATATTCAGTTAATTGCCCTTGGCGGCGCGATCGGTACCGGGCTGTTTCTCGGTATCGGCCCCGCCATTCAGATGGCCGGTCCGGCGGTTCTGCTGGGTTATGCTATCGCGGGAATTATCGCCTTCCTGATCATGCGCCAGCTCGGCGAGATGGTCGTCGAAGAGCCGGTGTCAGGCTCCTTCGCACACTTTGCCTATAAATACTGGGGCCCGTTCGCAGGCTTCCTTTCCGGCTGGAACTACTGGGTAATGTTTGTGCTGGTGGGAATGGCCGAGCTGACCGCCGCAGGCATCTATATGCAGTACTGGCTGCCGGACGTGCCGACGTGGATTTGGGCCGCGGCCTTCTTCATCATTATTAACGCCGTTAACCTGGTAAACGTGCGCCTGTACGGCGAAACCGAGTTCTGGTTCGCGCTGATCAAGGTGCTGGCGATTATCGGCATGATCGGCTTCGGCCTGTGGCTGCTGTTCTCCGGCCACGGCGGCGAGCGGGCGACCATCGACAACCTGTGGCAGCACGGCGGCTTCCTGGCGACCGGCTGGAAGGGGCTGATCCTCTCGCTGGCGGTGATCATGTTCTCCTTCGGCGGGCTGGAGCTGATTGGCATCACCGCGGCGGAAGCGCGCGACCCGCACAAAAGCATACCTAAAGCGGTCAACCAGGTGGTGTACCGTATTCTGCTGTTCTACATCGGCTCGCTGGTCGTTCTGCTGGCGCTCTACCCGTGGGTGGAGGTGAAATCCGCCAGCAGCCCGTTCGTGATGATTTTCCACGATCTGAACAGCAACGTGGTGGCGTCGGCGCTAAACTTCGTTATCCTGGTGGCGTCGCTGTCGGTGTATAACAGCGGGGTGTACTCCAACAGCCGCATGCTGTTTGGCCTTTCGGTGCAGGGGAATGCGCCGAAATTCCTCACCCGCGTCAGCCGTCGCGGCGTGCCGGTCAATTCGCTGTTCCTTTCCGGCGCTATCACCTCGCTGGTGGTGCTGATCAACTACCTGCTGCCGAAACAGGCCTTTGGTCTGCTGATGGCGCTGGTTGTCGCCACGCTGCTGCTGAACTGGATCATGATCTGCCTGGCGCACCTGCGCTTTCGTGCCGCCATGCGCCGCAAGGGCCGCGTGACGCAGTTTAAAGCGCTGCTCTATCCGGCGGGGAACTATATCTGTATCGCGTTCCTGGCGCTGATTCTGGTGCTGATGTGCACCATGGATGAGATGCGTCTGTCAGCGATGCTGCTGCCGGTGTGGGTAGCGTTCCTGTTTATCGCGTTTAAGCTCTCTCGAAGGTAAAAGCAAAACGGCAACCTGGTTGCCGTTTTTAATGTTTGCCCCCTCTCCCTGTGGGAGAGGGTCGGGGTGAGGGCACCAGACCGCACCCCGGCCGCACCTGCCTTCACGCCCGCCGGCACTGCGCCTGCCGGGCCCTTAATGTACCGCTCCACCTTTATCGTGACCCCCCTCCCAAATCTTCGACGATCCGCAGGATCTTTATTTTGTAATCGATTACTTTTTACGTGAACCGTTTTGTAATCGATTACTTTTTGAGGGTGGGGCTCATCATGGTGTCAACTGAAAGGGGTGAAAAGGCGATAACGCAACACCGGCTGCTGGTGCCGCGTCTGTCGCTGATGATGTTTCTGCAATTCTTCATCTGGGGTAGCTGGTCGGTCACGCTCGGCCTGGTAATGACCCGGCACAATATGTCTTTGCTGATTGGCGATGCGTTCTCCGCCGGGCCAATCGCCTCCATTCTTTCGCCGTTCGTGCTCGGGATGCTGGTGGATCGCTTCTTCGCCTCGCAGAAGGTCATGGCGGTGATGCACCTGGCGGGCGCGGCAATCCTGTGGTTCGTGCCGGGAGCGCTGATTGCCGAAAACGGCGCCCTGCTGATTGGCCTGCTGTTTGGCTACACGCTCTGCTACATGCCGACGCTGGCGCTGACCAACAATATCGCCTTCCACAGCCTGGCGAACGTGGATAAAACCTTCCCGGTGGTGCGCGTGTTCGGCACCATCGGCTGGATCGTGGCGGGCATTTTTATCGGCGTCACCGGCGTGGCGTCCAGCGTCACCATCTTCCAGGTGGCGGCGGCAAGCTCCGTGCTGCTGGCTCTCTACAGCCTGACGCTGCCGCACACGCCGGCTCCGGCGAAAGGCCTGCCGGTCAGGGTGCGGGATCTCTTCTGCGCGGATGCCTTCGCGCTGCTCAAAACCCGCCACTTTTTCGTCTTCTCCGTGTGCGCGATGCTGATCTCCGTCCCGCTGGGAACCTACTACGCCTATACCGCCTCGTATCTGGCGGATGCGGGTATTGCCGACGTCAGCACCGCCATGTCCTTCGGGCAGATGTCCGAAATCTTCTTCATGCTGGTTATCCCGCTGCTGTTCCGCCGCCTGGGCGTGAAGGTGATGCTGCTGATTGGCATGCTGGCGTGGTTCGTGCGTTATGCCATGTTCGCGCTGGGCGTCAGCGAGGAGGGGCGCATCCTGCTCTATCTCGGCATTCTGCTGCACGGCGTCTGCTACGATTTCTTCTTTGTCGTCGGCTTTATCTATACCGACCGGGTCGCCGGTGAAAAGGTTAAAGGTCAGGCCCAGAGCATGATCGTAATGTTTACCTACGGCATCGGCATGCTGCTCGGCTCGCAGATTTCCGGCGCGCTCTATAACCGCCTGGTGGCCGGGCAGGCCGTGCCGCAGGCGTGGGTGACATTCTGGTGGATCCCGGCGGTGGCTGCCGCGGCGATCGCGCTGATTTTCCTTCTCACGTTTAGGTATGACGATGACAAGGCGTAACGTTCTGGAGGTGGTATGAAAACGATTAAGGGACCGGGTATTTTTCTGTCGCAGTTTATTGGTGAGAAAGCGCCGTTCAACACGCTCGACGGGCTGGCCGGATGGGCCGCGGCGAAGGGCTACCGGGCGGTGCAGATCCCCTGCAATCATCCGCACATTTTTGATGTCGAGAAAGCCGCAGAGAGCCAGGCCTACTGCGACGAAGTTACCGCCAGGCTGGCCGCTCACGGGCTGGTCATCAGCGAGCTGTCGACCCATCTGGAGGGGCAGCTCGTGGCGGTGAACCCGGTTTACAGCGACGCGTTTGACCACTTCGCCCCCGCGTCCGTGCGCGGTGACGATGCGGCGCGCCGGGCGTGGGCAACGGAAAAGCTGATGCAGGCGGCGGTGGCGTCCGCCCGGCTAGGCCTGAAGGCCCATGCGACCTTCTCCGGCTCGCTGGCGTGGCCGTTTTTCTACCCCTGGCCGCCGCATAACGAGCAGCGTTTTCAGGAAGCGTTTCAGGAACTGGCTAACCGCTGGCGGCCGATTCTGGACGCCTTCGACGAGCAGGGCGTTGACGTCTGCTTTGAGCTGCATCCGGGGGAAGATCTGCACGACGGCGTGACCTTCGAGCGTTTTCTTGCCCTGGTGGATAACCATCCGCGCTGCAACATCATCTACGACCCGAGCCATATGCTGCTGCAGCAGATGGATTATCTGACCTTCATCGACATCTACCATAAGCGTATTAAAGCGTTTCACGTTAAGGACGCCGAGTTTCGCCCCAGCGGGCGCAGCGGCGCTTACGGCGGCTATCAGCCGTGGATCGGCCGCGCCGGGCGCTTCCGGTCGCTCGGCGACGGGCAGATCGACTTCCGGGGCATCTTCAGCAAGCTGACCCAGTACGACTACGACGGCTGGGCGGTGCTGGAGTGGGAGTGCTGCCTGAAGGATGGCGATACCGGCGCGAGGGAGGGCAGCGAGTTTATCCGCCGCCACATTATTCCCGTTTCCGGACGCGCGTTTGATGATTTTGCCGCAGGGGGCAACGATGATTAACGTCGGCATTATCGGCAGCGGGTTTATCGGCCCGGCGCATATCGAGGCGCTCAGGCGCCTCGGGTTTGTGCAGGTGGTGGCGCTCTGCGACGGATCGTTTGCCCGGGCGCAGGAGAAAGCGCGCCAGCTTAACGTGCCGCACGCCTGCGGCAGCGTGGAGGAGCTGCTCGCGTACCCCGATCTGCACGTGGTGCACAACTGCACGCCGAACCACCTGCACGCGGAGATCAACCGTAAGATCCTGCGCGCGGGCAAGCACGTATTTTCCGAAAAACCGCTGTGCATGACCCCGGAAGAGGCGCGCGAGCTGGTGGCCCTGGCGGAGCAGGCGGGCGTGGTGCACGGCGTGAGCTTCGTCTATCGCCAGTTTGCGATGGTGCGCCAGGCGGCGAGCATGATGCGCGCGGGCAGCGTCGGGCGGCTGTTTGCCTCGCACGGCAGCTATTTGCAGGACTGGATGCTGCTGGAAACCGACTACAACTGGCGGGTGGATGCTGCCCTCGGCGGCACCTCGCGGGCGGTGGCGGATATCGGCTCCCACTGGTGCGATACGGTGCAGTTCGTGACCGGCAGGCGTATTACAGAGGTAATGGCCGATCTCTCCATCGTCTGGCCGACGCGTAAGGCCAGCGTGGGGGGAAACCAGACCTTCTCCCACGACGAGCGGGCGGAGTATGAAGACAAACCGGTTACCACCGAAGATTTTGGTTCGGTGCTGTTCCGCTTTGACGACGGCAGCAAGGGCAGCTTTAGCGTCTCGCAGGTGAGCGCCGGGCGGAAAAACCGCCTGACGTTTGAGGTAAACGGCAGCGAGCGGTCCGTCGCGTGGGATCAGGAAATCCCCCAGCGGCTGTGGATCGGCCATCGCGCGCAGGCCAACCAGGCGCTGAGCGACGATCCGGGGCTGATGAACCGCGATGTGGCCGACAGCGCCCACTTCCCCGGCGGGCACATTGAAGGCTGGCCGGATGCCTTCAAAAATATGATGGCGCAGTTCTACCGGGCGGTACAGGCGGGCGCGATGCCGGAGGCGCCGCAGTTCGCAACCTTCCATGACGGCGCAAACGTGATGTATATCATTGATGCCATTGTGAAAAGCCATCAGCAGCAGCGCTGGGTGCGCGTTGAACAATGACGCGTTGCCCGGTTCGCCGGGCAACAAATTTATGATAGCCTGCACTAAACGCTAACCGCAGGGTGTATCGTCGCTATGTCAATTCAGAAAATCGCTCAGCTGGCCGGGGTATCCGTGGCGACGGTCTCCCGCGTGCTGAATAACAGCGATACGGTGAAGGCGAAAAACCGCGAGCGCGTTATGCAGGCGATCAGGGAGAGTAACTACCAGCCCAATCTGCTGGCGCGTCAGCTGCGCACCGCCCGCAGCTATATGATCCTGGTGATGGTCTCGAACATTGCCAACCCGTTCTGTGCCGAGGTGGTTAAGGGGATCGAAGCCGAGGCGGAGAAGAACGGCTACCGGATCCTGCTCTGCAACTCCGGCTCGGATATTGAGCGCTCCCGCTCGGGCCTGAGCCTGCTGTCCGGCAAAATCGTCGACGGCATTATCACCATGGACGCCTTCTCGAAGCTGCCTGAACTGGCGGCCCTCATCGGCAGCGCGCCGTGGGTGCAGTGCGCGGAATACGCGGATGCGGGGGCGGTTTCCTGCGTGGGGATTAACGACGTCGATGCCTCCCAGCACGTCGTGAGCCAGCTTGCCGACGGCGGGCGCAAACGTATCGCCCTGATCAACCACGACCTCAGCTATAAGTATGCGCGCCTGCGCGAGCGCGGCTATAAAAGCGTCATTCACCTGCGGGATCTCGACTATCAGGCGGTGGAGTACGCCAGCGAGCTCAGCTCCGGCGCGGGCATGGCGGCAATGCAAAATCTGCTGAAGGAAAATCCACCGGATGCGGTATTTGCCGTTTCCGATACGCTGGCGGCGGGCGCGCTGCGCGCCATTCAGCAGGCAGGTCTGCGGGTGCCCGAGGATATCGCAGTTGTTGGTTTTGACGGCACCGAGCTGGCGGAGATGATTTCACTCACCACCATCGAGCAGCCCTCGCGGGATATCGGGCGCAAGGCGGTCAATCTGCTCTTGAATAAGATCGACAACCCGGATGCGCCCACGGAAAGGGTGATGATGGGCTGGCACTTTATTTCCCGCGCCAGCGCCTGATTATTTAGCGATGACCCCCGCCAGGGAGCGAATATCGTTCCCGGTTGGCGACTGGTGAATGCGCAGGCCAAACTCATCCACCACCGCGAATATATGGTCGAAAATGTCGGCCTGAATATCTTCATATTCCGCCCAGATGACCGTGTTGGTGAAGGCATATATTTCAATCGGCAGGCCGTTGGCATCCGGCGCCAGCTGGCGCACCATCAGCGTCATATCTTTGCGAATGCGCGGATGGTTACGCAGATATTCGTTCAGGTAGGCGCGGAAGGTGCCGATATTAGTCATCTTGCGCAGGTTTAATACCGATTTCCCTTCGCCGTTCTGCTGATTCCACAGGTTAATTTCCTCATGGCGCGCGGCCAGATAGGGCTTCAGCAGCTTCGCCTGAATCAGCTTCTGCTGCTCCTGCTCGTCGAGGAAGTGAATGCTGGTGGTGTCGATATTCAGGCTGCGCTTGATGCGGCGGCCGCCGGAGGCGGACATGCCGCTCCAGTTGATGAACGCGTCGGAGACCAGCGCCCACGTCGGGATGGTGGTGATGGTGTTATCGAAGTTGCGCACCTTCACGGTGGTCAGGCCGATGTCCGTCACCGTGCCGTTGGCACCGTATTTCGGCATCTCCAGCCAGTCGCCGAGCTTGAGCATGTCGTTGGCGGAGAGCTGGATCCCGGCAACCAGACCGAGAATCGGATCCTTAAAGACCAGCATCAGAACGGCTGCCATGGCGCCCAGGCCGCTTATCAGAATGGCGGGAGACTGGCCGATCAGCAGGGAGATAATTAAGATCCCCACCAGAATGGCGCTCACCAGCTTGATGCCCTGGAATATCCCCTTCAGCGGCAGCTGTGACGCGGTGGCCATTTTCTGCGACAGGTTAAAAATCACGTCCAGCAGCGAGAAGAAGGAGAGCAGGGCATATACCATCACCCACAGTTTCGCGCAGGTGGTGAGCATTTCCGCCGCTTCGCTGCCTTTTTGCAGCCACAGAACCGCCTGAACGTTGACGATTATCCCCTGAAGGGTAAACGCCAGACGGTGAAATAGCTTGTTCTGGGTAATGATCTGCAGCCATAAATGGCTGCTGGCCCGCGCGCGTTTCTCGAAGGCGCGAAGCACCACTTTGTGCAGAATAAAATGAACGATAAGGGCAGTAAGAAAAATAATACCAAAGATAATCACTAAAGAGGTGGTGTGATTAATTTCAATCCCTAACTCTTCAACCTGAGCAATTAATTCCTGCATAACGTCTCCTGTATTGATGCAGCCCCATAATGGCGGCTGCGGATCTATTATGCAAATTCGACGGCTTATTTGGCCGCCTGGCAGGCCTTCACTGCCGGCAGGCGCAGGCGATGGCGCATGCACAGCGTCACCAGCGCCAGCATCGCCATCAGGCCGGTCTCCGCCATAAGAAAGACGTTAATGGCCTGGGTATAATCGCCGTGATGATTATGCAGCCCGTGCAGCAAAATCGCGCCGAAAATGGCCGGGCCAAGCCCCAGCGCGGCCTGCTGCAGCGTGCTTAAAATCGCGCTCGCGGCCCCCGCGTCGTCAGGCTGGATATCGCGCATCCCGATGCGGTAGAAGCTGTTCACGATCAGCGCCTGCCCGTAACCCACCAGCCCGGTGGCGGGAGCCAGCGTCAGCGCGGTATTTTGCATTCCCCAGTAGCGGAACGTGGCCATCAGCGCCAGCAGTCCGACTATCTGAACGGCCAACCCGCTCAGCAGGATGGCGCTGGTGCTGTAGCGGATAATCAGGCGTGGGGCGAACCAGGCGGAAATAAAATAGGTCACCCCCAGCGCGATAAAGCTGTTCCCGGACTGCCACGGCGCCATCTCCAGGCCGCTCTGCATGGTCAGCGCCATGCAGAACATAAACCCGGACCAGACGCTGAAAAAGAGCATCGCAATTAATACGCCAAAACGAATGCTGGGAAGCTGAAGCAGGCGCGGCGGGATCAGCGGATGTTGGTCATCACGCTCTTTTTTACGCGCGTTCAGCACCATCAGGTATCCCAGCGGGATAATCGCTGTCAGCGCGGCCTTCAGCGGCCACGACCAGTGCTGCTGCGGGCCGAGCGCCATCGGGAACAGCAGGCAGCAGAGAATAAGCGCCAGCAGGACGGTGCCGGTCCAGTCGATGCGCGACGGCGTTTCGCGACGGGTTTCCGGCACGTAGCGACGGCTCAGCGCCAGCACCGCCAGGCAAATCGGTACGTTTATAAAGAAGGCGTTGCGCCAGCCCAGCCCGGCGATATCCGCCGATACCAGCCAGCCGCCGCCCATCTGGCCAACTATAAACGCAATCCCGCCGATGCCGCCGAAGAGGCTGATGGCTTTGGCATGCGCGGTGCCTTTGAGCGTCACGTGCAGCGTGGCCAGAATTTGCGGCATTATCAGCGCCGCGCCAGCGCCCTGAACAATGCGCGCGGCCAGCAGCTGTTCAATGTTGCCCGCCATGCCGCACAGCAGCGAGGCCAGGCCAAAGCTCGCCACGCCCCACATAAACAGGCGACGGCGGCCAAGGTTATCCCCCAGCCTGCTGCCGGGCGCCAGACAGACGGCAAAGGCCACCCCGTAAAGCGCGACAATCAGCTCCAGCTCGGTGGCGGTGGCGCGTAAGGAGCGCGTGATGGCGTCCAGCGCGACGTTCGTTATCGAGGTATCAATCAGCGGCAGCATCTGGCCGGTTAAAAGCAATATCAGGCCTGCGCGACCCGGTGAAACAACTGACGTATTCATGGTGACTCCATTGCGTCAAACAGCGTAGAGTCGTAGCATCAACCATCTGATAAACGGGTACCAGTTCTTGCTTATACTGGTATTGCCACTACCATGCAGGAGCATTTATGGCGCTGATGTCTGAACCCGTCGTCTCTCTCCAGGATGACACCCGCAAGCAGCTGGGCGCTTTTCTGCGCGCCCGGCGCGAGAGCCTCGATCCCCAGCGCCTCGGCCTGCCGCGCAGCGGACGCCGCCGTACGCCGGGGCTGCGCCGTGAGGAGGTGGCGATGCTCGCTGACGTCGGCGTGACCTGGTACACCTGGCTGGAGCAGGGCCGTGACGTCAACCCGTCGGGCGCGGTGATGGCCGCCGTGGCGAAAGCGCTGCAATGCACCCCAACAGAAGCCCGACATCTTTTCGTGCTTGCCGGTTTGCCGCCGGGCGAGGCCCCGCAGGCGGTCTGCTGCGAGGGCATCAGCGAAGGCACGCGCCGCCTGCTCGATACCCTGATGCCGAAGCCTGCCAGCATCCAGAAACCGAATTTCGATATCGTGGCGTGGAACGACAGCTTCGGGCACCTGATGGGCGTTGATTTCAATGACATCCCCCCGGAAGACCGCAACTGTATTTACCTGTTCCTCACCCATCCGGCATGGCGCGCGCGGCTCGGCAAGCGCGACGACGTGCTGCCGGTTTTTGTCTCCTACTTCCGCGCGGCGATGGCCGAGCACCGTGGCGACCCGCTCTGGGAAACGAAGCTGGCGCGCTTCTTTGCGGTGTCTGAGGAGTTTAAAGCCCTGTGGCACCAGCGCAACGACGTGCGCGGCGTGGAGAACCAGCTCAAGCTGTTTACCCATCCCGAGCTGGGAGATTTTACGCTGCAGCAGATGTACTGGTACTCCGCGCCGCGAAACGGCTCGCGGCTGCTGGTCTATTTACCGGTGGACGAGGCGGGGGAGAGGGCGATGGCGTGGCTGGAGGCGCGGGCGAAATAATTTTTTGCGAGACGCTTTCAGGGAAATGACGCGGATTCGGCTAAGCCGATGAGCCTGATGTAAGGTAAGGTTTAAATTAAACCAACCGACTGAATCAACATCATTTCGATGAGGTGTTAAGTCGTCTATACTCACGCGATGAGAAACAACCCATGTCGCCACTGATGATTGATTCCGCTGACTTCAGCCAAAAACTCGGCCTTATCTCCCGAAACGTCGAACATACCGAAGCGTTTCTGGCGCGGGGCACGGTGGATTTTCATCTGCCGGGGTTTTTGCTGCCTGTCGGCTACCGGCTCTTAAAATCCCGTTATGGGGATGAATACCGTCTCGTGACTACCGACGACGGTAAGCCGTATACGGCCTATGCCGTCAAGCTTGAGTTTCATGAAGAAATTACCTTTCCCCACGGTGCTGCTACGCAGGTGATGGTGTGGCGTACGCCACGCGCCGTCCACCAACGCGTGATAAGCGGATTACCGCAATTATTTTTCCAGTGGCTGTTAAGCGAATACGACATTGTTGTTTCGGATAGCGAGCAAACGGGAGACGGGCAGCGGTTCTGGCTGCGCATGATCGACTGGGCGTTCACCATGAACTATAGCATTAGCGTAGCAGACGGTACGGTGGGAGAAGAGTGGAGGTTAACGCCCGTGAATTCTTACGCGGAGCTGGAAGAGCGCTGGATTGCCTTTGCCTGGGGTAGCGATCGCGATGTGCATCCGCATCGCAGGCTGGTCATCAGTAAAACGTAACGGGCCGCACGCAGCGGCCCGTCAGAATCAGCACTCCGTCACAATCGTGCTCAGCGGCAGGCGAGACTTCGGCAGCGTGGCGTTGAAATCCTCCACGCTGTGATGCCCAACCGGCACCACCACCAGGCTGGTGAAGCCTTTCTCCTTCAGGCCGAACTCTTCGTCGAGGATTGCGGCATCGAAGCCTTCAATCGGCACCGCGTCCAGGCCCATCGCGGCCACGCCCAGCAGGAAGTTACCGACGTTCAGGTAAACCTGCTTCGCCATCCACTGGTCGTCATCTTTCAGATCGACGCGGTGCATGTCGGCAAAATAGCAGCGGCCTTTATGGTTCGCGGCTTTCGCTTCTGGGGTGTTAAAACGACCGTCGGCCTCTTCCTGATCGACCACGCGCTCAAGCCAGGCGTCGTCCATCGCGGTTTTCGCGCAGAACACCACCACGTGAGAGGCATCCATGATTTTGCGTTCGTTAAACACATAGGTTCCCGCCGCAGATTTTGCCACGCGCGCTTTACCTTCCTCAGTGCTGGCAACAATAAAGTGCCACGGCTGGGAATTCGTGCTGGATGGGCTGTATTGCAGCAGCGTTTTGATGTTTTCCGCTTCTTCAGCTGTCAGTTTTTTAGCCGGATCGAACGCCTTGGTAGAGTGGCGTTTCAGGGCGACAGAAATGATATCCATAACAACTCCTGGTATTAACATTCGCCCGCTGGCGGGCGTGAAAGGCATGCAGATTACCGCGCGAAGCGGGAAAAGATAAGTGCGATTCGAGCGCTTAACCTGTTCGTTTCAGACGAACAATCAGGCCGGGCGTAGCCACTTCTGGTCTTTTTTCGGCAGTTTGTCGACGACCAGATTCCACGAGTCCGCAATCAGGTCGGTGACCAGTTCGGGGGTGATGTCGTCGGTGCCGAAAACGGAGATCCAGTGCTTTTTATTCAGATGGTAACCGGGCTCAACGCCGCGGTAGATCTGCTGATTTAACAGTGATTTTTCCGGATCTGATTTGAGGCTGACGTGAGGCCGTCCGCGGACGGTAGCCATCAGCATAAAAATCTTGCCGCCAACCTTAAACACGTCGTACTCGGGGCCAAACGGCCAGCAGTGTTCGGTAAAAGGCATCTCCAGCGCCACGCGTTTTGCGTGCTCCTGCAGGGATTTACCGTCCATCGTTATCTTCCTGGGCAAGCCCGCGCCACATGGCCTCAAAGCCCAGCGCTTTAAAATCAAGGGCACGGGACGGATCGCGGGTGGCAAACTCCATGGTGGTTTCCGCCAGCGATAAGAAAATGGCATCACCAAAGGTGCGGAACTCGTCAGACATAAACACCGGGCGGACCGAACGACGACACAGCTCGTGTAGCTCCGGGAACATGTCTTTCACCGCCTGCTCCGTTTCGGCATTCAGCTTTTCACTGACGCCGATCTGGCGGATGGCCGCATGCGCCACGGGGTTACGAATGCCCCAGTCCACGTAGCTGTTCCAGATGTTACGGGTGTGCTCTTTCGGCAGGGTGATGGTGCGATCGAGATTCGCCAGCATGGTCTGGCAAAGATCCTGCTTCAGGTGCAGGTAGAGGGCATTCAGCAGATCGTCTTTGGTAGCAAAGTAGCGAAACAGCGTACCTTCAGCGACGCCCGCGTTACGGGCGATTAACGCCGTTGAGGCGGCAATACCTGACTGCGCAAATGCAGCGGTTGCTGCTTCCAGTAAGGCCTGTTTTTTATCTTCACTCTTCGGACGTGCCACTAAATTTTTCCTCCCGTCAATTGTAAAAACCCTGATTGAAACACGTGCTTTGCCATGCTGCAACGCGGAATGTCAAAGATCGAAAACCTTCTTGACGACGTAAGCATCCTATCTATAATGAGTGCTTACTCACTCATAATCAAGTGTCACCTGCGCAATCCACCGGACGGGGCGCGTTGGCGGGTCAGGACATGAAAAAGCCTCTATTCATCTGCGTGGTGTTAGTCATGATTATTGCTTCAGCTGCCAGTTTACCGTTTGTTCTGAATGCCGGATTTGGCCAGCCACCGCAGGGTGCGCAGCTTACCGAAGTGGAAGCCTCCCCGCAGTATCGCGACGGGAAATTCCACAACACGCTCCCTACGCCGGGCTTTACCGGGCAACAAAATATGCTGGTGGCGTGGTGGCAGTTCCTGACCCGTAAAACCGAAAACGCCCGTCCCGCGCAGCCGCTGCCGCTGGTGAAAACCGATCTCGCGAGCCTGCCGCCTGAGCAGGACACGCTGGTGTGGCTCGGCCACTCGTCCTGGTATATGCAGCTGGCGGGGCAACGCATCCTGATCGATCCGGTTCTGGGTAACTACGCCGCGCCGTTTTCCTTCCTCAATAAAGCCTTTGCGGGGGAGTATCCGTGGAGCGCGCAGAGCATGCCCGAAATTGACCTGCTGATTATCTCTCACGATCACTACGACCATCTGGATTACGCCACCATCCGGGCGTTACTGCCGAAGGTAAAGCGCGCGGTAATGCCGCTGGGCGTGGGATCGCATCTGCGCTACTGGGGTATGGATCCGGCGATCGTCAGCGAGCGCGACTGGAACCAGTCGGTGCACATTACCGATGACCTGACGGTGCACGTGCTGCCGGCGCGCCACTTCTCCGGGCGCGGCATTAAGCGTGACCAGACCCTGTGGGGCAGCTTTATGTTTGTCACCCCGACGCAGAAGATCTACTACAGCGGTGACTCGGGCTATGGCCCGCACTTCAAAGCCATCGGCGAGCTGTTCGGCGGGGTGGACCTTGCCATCATGGAAAACGGCCAGTACGACCAGGACTGGAAGTACATCCACATGCATCCGGAAGAAACCGCGCAGGCCTCGGCGGATCTGAATGCCAAAGCGGTCGTGCCAGGGCATAACGGACGTTTCGTGCTGGCGAAGCACACCTGGAACGATCCGCTGATCCAGCTGGCGAAAGCCAGTAAGGATAAAAACTACCGGCTGCTGACGCCGGAGCTGGGCGAGCCCGTTCGGGTGAGTGATACCACGCAAGAATTTCGCGAGTGGTGGGAATAATGTTCAAGCGAGAAGCAGAGGGGGAGAGCAGTATGACGATTTCCGCTCAGGTCATTGAAACCATTGTCGAATGGATCGATGACAATCTACACCAGCCGTTACGCATCGAGGAGATTGCCCGCCACGCGGGTTACTCAAAATGGCATTTGCAGCGGCTGTTTATGCAGTACAAAGGCGAAAGTCTGGGGCGCTACATCCGCGAACGCAAGCTGCTGCTGGCGGCGCGCGATCTGCGTGAATCAGACGAACGCGTATACGACATCTGCCTGCGCTACGGCTTTGACTCGCAGCAGACGTTTACGCGCATCTTCACCCGCACCTTCCACCAGCCGCCCGGCGCGTACCGCAAAGAGAATCATAGTCGGGCGCACTGAAAGACCTTCCCCCTCACCCCGGCCCTCTCTCCAAAGGGGAGAGGGTTAGGGTGAGGGGACAAACCCTTCCTGGCAGCGATAATTCACCGTCTCTCTCCTAAACGTCCTACGACTGCAATAATTTGGTGATATTGCAAATCATTAACATTTGCATTAGCGTTAGTGCCAAATTTCGTTCTGGAACAAGCATTAATGAAAAGGGTATGGAGTGGGTTGCTGATGGGGATCGGCGCGCTGCCCGCCGTGGCGGCAACGTGCGAACAGTCGTCCCTGCTGGGAGACGTTCAGGGAAGGTTTGACGCCAGCGGAGAAGTCTGCTTTTTGCTGCCCGAGCTGGGTGAAAATTACGTTTCCGCCACGCTGAACGGCGTGACGGATGCACGCCTGCTGGACGAGCAAAACCGCCGCATCCGTACGCTGGTCGAAAGCGGTCCTGCCGATGGTGAACACACGCTGCTTTTTGCCCTGCCGGTGAAGCAGAGCACCTCACTGCTGCTGCGCGGCGAAGCGGGCAAGCCGTGGCGTTTTCAGTGGCGCATGAAAGAGACCTCCGCGTTACCGCGCGTGCAGATGCTGGAGCCGGACAGCCCGACGCTTCGGGCGCTGGCAAAAACGGTAGCTGCCGGTGGCAGTACCGACGCGTTCTGGCAGACGCAAGTCCGGGAGGGAACGCCGATGGTGGAGCCGGTGGACGCGAGCCACAGGCGTGTGACCTTCCTGTGGCGCGGCGCGCGGAATAACGTCTTTATTCTCGGCTCTCCGGCGGGGGATCACGATCCGCTGTTCAGACTGGGCAACAGCGACGTCTGGTTCCGCAGCTACGTGGTGCCCGCCGACACGGTGATGCAGTACAAGCTTGCGCCCGATGTGCCTATCGTTGAGGGCTCCCCTCGCGACCAGCGCCGCGCGATCCTGGTGAGCGCGCAGGCCGATCCGCTTAATCCGAACGCCTTTGGGGAACAGAAGTCCGATCGCTGGAATCGCTCATCCCTGCTCGATCTCAGCCCGGCGCGCTATTGCTCCGTCCAGGCTACGGCACAGCCGCTGGTGCACGGGACGCTGAGCCGCCAGATGCTGAGCAGCACCATCCTCGGCAATTCTCGCGAAGTGACGATCTACAAACCGCGCGGCGCACAGCCCGCACGCTGGACGTTAATCCTCTTCGACGGACAGATTTATCAGGACGAGTATCATTTTGCCAACGTGCTGGATGGTCTGATTGCCCGCCATCGCCTGCCGGCGATTAACGTGGTGTTTATCGACAGCCTCGATCATGCCCGACGCGGCAAGGAGCTGCCGCCGAACCCGGATTTCGCTGATTTTATGGCGCACGAGCTGCTGCCGTGGCTACGCGGGCAGGGCATTGCGATGCAGCGGCAGAAAACGGTGCTGGCGGGGTCAAGCTACGGGGGCATTGCGTCGTCATGGGTGGCGCTGCGCTACCCGCGCCTGTTTGGCAACGTGCTGAGCCTTTCCGGCTCTTACTGGTGGGCGCCGAAGGGCGAAGCGCCCGGCTGGCTTACGCGTCAGTACCAGCAGTCGCCGCACTATCCGGTACGCTTCTGGCTTCAGGCCGGGAAGTTTGAAACCGCGGGGCCGGGCGGCGGCATTTATCGTACCACCCTGGATTTTGAACAGATTCTGCGGGAGAAAGGCTACCGCGTCAGCTTCCATCCGTGGTCCAGCGGGCACGACTATGCGGCCTGGTGTGAAGCGCTGATCCACGGGATGCGCGATTTCACCGGCTTACGACGCCAGTGAAAACCAGCGGCGCCAGACGAAACGCAGGATAAAGAACTCGATGGCGCCGAGCGCTAAAAACCACAGGCAAAACAGGATGGTGTAAAGCTGATTCAGATCGACCATGTGAAAGGTCTGAACCAGCTTTTGTGCCAGCACCAGCCCAAGCGAAGGGGCAGGTAACAGCAGGCAGGAGAGCAGGGCCAGCAATAAGATGCCTCCCGCGGTAAGCAGCGATTCTAACGGATGTTTCATCGTAATGTTAATCGTCAGTTAAAAATGTCATTGTCCGGCATCCTGAAACGTAAAGCAATATAATCCCGGCGGGCAAAATTGAGTCAAAGGCCACCGTTATTCTGCGAATAAATAACCAGAAAAGAATATTATTCCCGGGGCGATTAAATTAATATCGCGTTATGTAAATAAACGTCTTCCTTACGAAAATAATTTTACAAAGCTATAGGTGCTATAGCCAATTAACGTGGCAATAACAATGGCTGCGACAATGTATAACGCCAGGCGCCGTCCGCGATAAATACCAAACATGCTTCCTCCTCGTTTAATGTTGGTTTAGAAATATTTTGTAAAAATCAGCGCGTCGAAATAATTTTAATCAGTTTTGAATAACCTGGTAGTCATTATATTGCGGTAGATCAATTTAACCCGCAAGACTTAAAAATGAATTAATTAAAGCCAGAAAGGAATTCCGGCTTCCGTCCACCGGATATTGAAGGAAAAATACCATGACCAAAAAAAATCTCTCACAGAATATGCCACCCGCAGGCGGGCAGGCGTACCAGCAGTCCGTCGAGCAGGTACTTGCTCACACCCGTAGCCAGGCCAGCGGCCTGGACCGGGCAGACGCGCAGGCGCGTTTGCAAAAACATGGCCCTAACGCGCTGCCGGAGAAAAAAGGCAAGCCGGGCTGGCTGCGTTTTCTCGCGCATTTTAACGACGTGCTGATTTATGTTCTGCTGGCGGCTGCCGTTTTAACGGCGGTAATGGGGCACTGGGTCGATACGCTGGTCATTCTTGGCGTGGCGGTCATCAATGCCTTAATTGGCCACATTCAGGAAAGCAACGCGGAAAAATCACTGAAGAGTATTCGCAATATGCTCTCCAGCGAAGCGCGCGTTATTCGCAACGGCAACCATGAAACGATACCGACGACGGAAATCGTCCCGGGCGATATTATTGTTTTACGCGCGGGGGATCGTATTCCGGCGGATATGCGTTTAATTGAAGCGCATAATTTACGCGTTGAAGAGGCGATTCTGACCGGTGAATCCACGGTCGTGGACAAACACACCAATCCGCTGAGCGGCGAATTACCGCTGGGCGACCGCACGAACCTGGTTTTCTCCGGCACGACGGTAAGCGCGGGCGGTGGCGTCGGCGTGGTGATTGCCACCGGGCAGGAGACGGAACTCGGCCACATCAACCAGATGATGGCGGGCATTGAAAAACACCGCACGCCGCTGCTGGTGCAGATGGACAAGCTGGGCAAGGCGATCTTCGCCATTATTCTGGCGATGATGGCCGCGCTGTTTATCTTCAGCCTGGCGTTCCGCGAGATCCCGATGGGCGAGCTGCTGCTCTCTCTGATCAGCCTGGCGGTGGCCTCCGTACCGGAAGGTCTGCCGGCGATCATCTCCATCATCCTCTCCCTGGGCGTACAGGCGATGGCGCGCAAGCGGGCCATCATCCGCAAGCTGCCGACGGTCGAGACCCTGGGCGCGATGACCGTGGTCTGCTCGGACAAAACCGGCACCCTGACCATGAACGAGATGACGGTCAAAGCCATCATCACCGCTGACGCCTGCTACCGCGTGGACGGCAACAGCTACGAGCCGGTGGGCAATATCTACCTGGAAGGCAGCGACGAGCCGGTGCAGATCCAGCCGGGCACCGTGCTGGAGCAGTACCTGCGCACCGTTGACCTGTGTAACGACAGCCAGCTGATTCAGGACGAGCGCGGTCTGTGGGGCATCACCGGTGGGCCTACCGAGGGCGCGCTGAAGGTGCTGGCGGCGAAAGCCCGCCTGGCGCCGGTCATGACCACGCTGGTTAACAAGATCCCGTTCGACTCGCAGTACAAGTACATGAGCACCCACTACCAGATTGGCGGTGAGGAGCAGATTTTAATCACCGGCGCGCCGGACGTGATTTTCGCCCTGTGCGCGCAGCAGCTGACCCGTAACGGTGCGGAAGCCTTCAGCCTGGGCTACTGGGAAGCCGAGATGGAGCGCTACGCGCGTCAGGGGCTGCGCATGGTGGCGGCAGCGTTCAGGCCGGCAAACGGCGAGCAGGCGCTGACGCACGACGACCTGAGCCACGGCCTGATCTTCCTCGGCATCGCCGGGATGATGGATCCGCCGCGCCCGGAAGCGATTGACGCAATCGGCGCCTGCCAGCAGGCGGGGATCCGCGTGAAGATGATCACCGGGGATCACCCGCAGACGGCGATGAGCATCGGCCAGATGCTGGGGATCACCAACAGCGAGCAGGCGGTGACCGGCTATCAGCTGGAAAAAATGGACGACGCCGAGCTGGCGGACGCGGCGGTGAAGTATGACATCTTCGCCCGAACCAGCCCGGAGCATAAGCTGCGCCTGGTGAAAGCGCTGCAGGAGAAAGGTGAAATCGTCGGCATGACCGGCGACGGCGTGAACGATGCCCCGGCGCTGCGTCAGGCCGACGTGGGCATCGCGATGGGCATCAAAGGCACCGAAGTGACCAAAGAGGCGGCGGACATGGTCCTGACGGACGATAACTTCGCCACCATCGCCAGCGCGGTGAAAGAGGGGCGTCGCGTTTACGACAACCTGAAGAAAACCATTCTGTTCATCATGCCGACCAACCTGGCGCAGGGGCTGCTGATTGTGATTGCGCTGCTGGCGGGGAACATCATTCCGCTGACGCCGGTGCTGATCCTGTGGATGAACATGGCGACCTCCGCCACGCTCTCCTTCGGCCTGGCGTTTGAAGCCGCCGAGCGCAACATTATGCGCCGCCCGCCGCGCCAGACCGGGCAGCACGTGATGGACGCCTACGCCGTCTGGCGCGTGGCCTTCGTCGGCACCATGATCGCCATCGCCGCCTTTGCGCTCGAAGCCTGGCTGGCCCCGCGCGGCCACAGCGCGGAGTTCATCCGCACCGTGCTGCTGCAGATGCTGGTCTGCGCCCAGTGGGTGTACATGATTAACTGCCGCAACACCGAAGGGTTCTCCCTGAACCGCGGCCTGCTGGCGAACAAAGGGATCTGGCTGGTAACGGGCGTACTGTTCCTGCTCCAGGCGGCCATTATCTACCTGCCGTTTATGCAGATGCTGTTCGGCACCGAAGCGCTGCCGCTGCGCTACTGGTTCGTGACGCTTGCGGTAGCGGGCGTGATGTTCTTCGTCGTCGAAATCGAGAAGCGACTCACCCGCAGGTTCCGTAAGGCTGCATAACTAAAACCTTACCCCCTCACCCTGCCCTCTCCCCAAAGGGGAGAGGGTGTTTACGTCCCCTCTCCCCTTTGGGGAGAGGGTTAGGGTGAGGGGAAAATACTGAGGTACTCCCATGAAACTCCCGCTCCTGTTCGCACTCCTCGCCGCTACCCTGCAGCCCGCCTTTGCCGCCGCCATCCCCGTTCGCGTTGCCACCGTGGAGCAGATCGAACACGCCGCCGGGCGCCAGATCCCAGGGCGCATCGAAGCCATCCACACCGTTGAGCTGCGCGCGCGAACGGAAGGCGTGATAACCAAAATCAACTTCCGCGACGGGCAGTACGTCAAAAAAGGCGACGTGCTGTTTGAGCTGGACGACGCCGAGCCGCGCGCCGCCGTGCGTCTGGCGCAGGCTGAGGTAAGAAGCGCCGAAGCCACGCTGCGTCAGGCGCAGCAGCAGCTTTCCCGCTTTGAAAGCCTGGGCAGCAGCAACGCCATCAGCCGCCACGACGTGGACAACGCCCGCATGCAGCGCGACGTTGCCAGCGCCGCCCTCGAGCAGGCGAAAGCCCGGCTGGAGACCCGCAACGTCACCCTTAACTACACGCGCATCACCTCACCGATTGACGGCCGCGTGGGGCACAGCAGCTTCCACGTCGGTAGCCTGGTCAACCCCGCAAGCGGCGTGCTGGTGGAGGTAGTTCAGCTCGATCCCATCCGCATCGCCTTTGCGCTGGAAGAGGGCGCGTTTGCCACCAAAGCCGGACAGCATGCGGATATCGGCGCCATGAAACAGGCCTGGCAGGCCATTATTGACAGCAACGGCGAGCGCATCAGCGGCGAGCTGACGTCGGTGGATAACCGCATCGACCCGCGCACCGCCAGCGTGATGCTGCGCGCCGAGTTCGCCAACCCGCGCCATCAGCTGCTGCCCGGCGGCAATGCGAATGTGTTTCTGCGACCCGTCAGCAAACAGCCCGTGCTGACCCTGCCAGCCGCCGCGGTCCAGCAGAACGGCGACGGGTTCTTTGCCTGGGTGGTTAACGCCGACGGCAAAGCCGAAATGCGTCCGCTGAAAATTGCCGGGCAGATTGGCCAGCAGGTTCAGATCGCCTCCGGCGTGAAGCCCGGTGAGCGAGCGATTGCTGACGGCGCGCAGCGCGTGCAGCCCGGCGCTGCCGTCCAGATACTGAATTAAGGAGCCATCATGCTGACGTTTTTCATCAAACGCCCGCGCTTCGCGATGGTGATTGCGCTGGTCATCACCCTGCTGGGGGCCATCGCGCTGAAAATTATTCCGGTGGAGCAGTACCCGCAGATCACGCCGCCGGTGGTCAACGTCTCTGCCAGCTGGCCGGGGGCCAGCTCGGCTGACGTGGCGGAGGCCATCGCTACGCCGCTGGAGACCCAGCTTAACGGCGTGGACCACATGCTTTACATGGAGTCCACCAGCGCTGATGAAGGCACTTACAGCCTGAACATCACCTTCGCGGCGGGTACCGATCCGGATCTCGCCGCCATCGACGTACAAAACCGCGTGGCGCAGGCCCTGGCGCAGCTGCCCGCCGAGGCGCAGCAAAACGGCGTGCAGGTACGCAAGCGTGCCACCAACCTGATGATGGGGGTAAGTCTTTACTCACCGAACAACACCCACACGCCGCTGTTCGTCAGCAACTAC
The DNA here is from genome assembly GCF_026627565.1 of Enterobacter cloacae complex sp. 2022EL-00788. Lineage (NCBI taxonomy): Bacteria > Pseudomonadati > Pseudomonadota > Gammaproteobacteria > Enterobacterales > Enterobacteriaceae > Enterobacter > Enterobacter cloacae complex sp. 2022EL-00788. The sequence continues at coordinate 244,800 of NZ_JAPNMC010000002.1, forward strand.
GCCAGCACCCAGGTGCGCGAGGCGCTGTCGCGTCTGCCGGGCGTCGGGCAGGTACAGATGTTTGGCGCGCGCGACTACAGCATGCGCATCTGGCTGCGCCCGGACCGCATGAACGCCCTGAACGTCACGACCGATGACGTGGCGCAGGCGCTGCGCGAGCAGAACGTGCAGGGCGCGGCGGGCCAGGTCGGCACGCCGCCGGTGTTCAACGGCCAGCAGCAGACCCTGACCATCAACGGGCTGGGGCGACTGAACCAGGCCGAAGAGTTTGCCGACATCATTATCCGTGCGGGGGAGATGGGCCAGCTGGTGCGCCTGAAGGATATCGCCACCATCGAGCTCGGCTCGCGAAGCTACAGCTCCGGCGCGCAGCTGAACGGGAATGACTCCGCCTACCTCGGCATCTATCCGACCCCGTCCGCCAACGCCCTGCGCGTCGCCGACGCGGTGCGCGCGGAGCTGGAGCGCCTCTCGACGCGCTTCCCGGACGACCTGGCGTATGAGGTGAAGTTCGACACCACCACCTTTGTCGCCGCCACCATCAAAGAGATCGGCGTCTCCCTGGCGCTGACGATGCTGGCAGTGGTCGTTGTGGTGTCTCTGTTCCTGCAGAGCTGGCGGGCAACGCTGATTGTCGCCCTCGCCATTCCGGTGTCGCTGGTGGGCACCTTTGCGGTGCTTTACACGCTGGGCTACTCCGCCAACACCCTCAGCCTGTTTGCCATTATTCTGGCGCTGACCATGGTGGTGGATGATGCCATCGTGGTGGTGGAGAGCGTCGAAACGCTGATGGCGGAAGGGCAGAGCCGCACGGCGGCCACCGCCCTGGCGCTGCGCCAGATTGCCGGGCCGGTGATTGCCACGACGCTGGTGCTGCTGGCGGTGTTTGTGCCGGTGGCGCTGCTGCCGGGGATCGTCGGCGAGCTGTACCGCCAGTTTGCGGTAACGCTCTCCACCGCCGTGACGCTTTCAAGCCTCGTGGCGCTGACCCTGACGCCAGCCCTGTGCGCCATGCTGCTGCGCCCGCGCCCGGCGAAGCCTGCGGCGATTTTCCGCGGGTTCAACCGGGGGCTGGACGCGACGCGCGGCGCCTACACCCGCATCGTAACGATGTTCAACCAGCGCCCGTGGCTGGCGCTGCTGGCCACCGCAGGCGCGGCGGCCGTGGTGGCGTTCAGCTTTACGTCGATGCCAAAAGGCTTCCTGCCGCAGGAGGACCAGGGCTACTTCTTCGCCAGCGTCCAGCTGCCGGAAGCGGCGTCGCTGGAGCGTACCGAGGCGGTGATGACCACCGCGCGCGAGCTGATCGCCAAAAATCCGGCGGTTGAAGACGTGATTCAGGTGTCCGGGTTTAACATCCTCAACGGCACCAGCGCCTCCAACGGCGGGTTTATCTCCATCATGCTGAAGGACTGGAGCGAGCGTCCGCCGCTGGACGAGGTGATGGGCACCCTTCAGCGCCAGCTGCTGGCCCTGCCGGAAGCGACCATCATGACCTTTGCGCCGCCGACGCTGCCGGGGCTGGGCAACGCCTCCGGCTTCGACCTGCGCATACAGGCGCAGGCGGGGCAGAGCCCGGCGGAGCTGGAGCGCGTGACGCGTGAGGTGCTAGCGAAAGCCAACCAGCACCCGCAGCTGAGCCGCGTCTTCACCACCTGGAGCAGCAACGTGCCGCAGCTGACGCTGACCGTTGACCGCGAGCGCGCGGCCCGCCTCGACGTGCCGGTGTCCCGCATCTTCAGCAGCCTGCAAACCGCCTTTGGCGGCACGCGCGCCGGGGATTTCAGCGTCAACAACCGCGTCTACCACGTGGTGATGCAAAACGAGATGCAGTGGCGCGAGCGCGCGGAGCAAATCAGCGAGCTGTTCGTGCGCGGCAACAGCGGCGAGCGGGTGCGCCTGAGCAACCTCGTCACCATCACGCCGACCGTTGGCGCGCCCTTTATCCAGCAGTACAACCAGTTCCCGTCGGTATCGGTGAGCGGCTCGGCAGTACAAGGGGTGAGCAGCAGCACCGCGATGGCGGCGATGGGCGAGATTCTGGCGCAGAGCCTGCCCGCGGGTTATGACTATGCCTGGAGCGGCATGTCATATCAGGAGCAGCAGACCGGCAATCAGGCGATATGGATCGTGCTGGCGGCGGTGGTGATGGCGTGGCTGTTCCTCGTCGCCCAGTACGAGAGCTGGACGCTCCCGGCGAGCGTGATGCTCTCGGTGCTGTTCGCCATCGGCGGGGCGCTGGTCTGGCTGTGGATCGCCGGCTACGCCAATGACGTGTACGTGCAGATTGGCCTGGTGCTGCTGATAGCCCTTGCCGCCAAGAACGCGATCCTTATCGTGGAGTTTGCCCGCGCGCGGCGAATGGACGGGATGGCGATCGTTGATGCCGCGCGGGAAGGGGCGTCGCGCCGCTTTCGCGCGGTGATGATGACCGCCGTGTCGTTCATTATCGGCGTCCTGCCGATGATGCTGGCAACCGGAGCCGGTGCCCAGAGCCGCCGCATCATCGGCACCACGGTGTTCAGCGGCATGCTGGTGGCGACCGTGGTGGGGATCCTCTTCATCCCCGCGCTGTTCGTGCTGTTCCAGCGCCTGCGCGAGTGGGGGCACGCCCTTACGGACTCGTCGCCCATAGCTCGCTGTGCTTCTGAACCAGAGAAATAAGCGAGCCGCCGTCGGCGATAAAGTCGCGCATGCGCTGCGCCTCGCTCTTGCCCTGCTTTAACAGCAGGGCAATTTCCTTAATCGCGCTCGTTGCGCCGAGCTTCTCGGCCGACGGCGCAACCTGCTCCAGCAGCCACGCAATGTCTTCCGCGACGGTTTTATGCTCGCCGGTATGCACGTCCGTCAGGATCCCCTCCAGCCCGTAGCGGCACGCCTGAAAACGGTTAAAGCGGTACAGCAGAAAATCCCGCTCCTGATGCTTATACGGCCGCGCGGTCAGCAGCCAGTGCGAGGTGGCCTGGATCAGCCCGGCGATATTAATGGCGTGACCGAGCGTCAGCGGAGTATCCATCACCCGCACCTCCACGGTGCCGAAGTGCGGGCTGGGGCGGATGTCCCAGTGCAGATCCTTAATGCTGTCGATCATGCTGGTGGAGCTGAGGCGGCGGAAAAGTCCCTCGAACTCCTGCCAGCTGTTGACCCACGGCATCTGGCCGTTGTCCGGGAACCCGGAGAAGATGTTAAGACGCGACGAGGAGAACTTCGTGTCCGTGCCCTGCATGTAGGGGGAGGACGCGGCGAGGGCGATAAAGTGCGGCACGAAGCGCGACAGGCCGTGCAGCAGATAAATGGCGTCGTCCCCGTTTCGGCACCCCACGTGCACGTGCTGGCCGAACACCGTCGCCTGTAAAATCAGATAGCCAAAGCGCTCCAGCGTGACGTTATAGCGCTCATCGTCACACACCTCCTGACGCTGCCACTTCTGGAACGGGTGGGTTCCGCCGCCGCAGATCTGAATATGCTGCTCGGACGCCGCGCGCAGGATGCTCTGCTGCATCCCCGAGAGCTGCGCCGCCGCCTGGTCGATGTTCTGGCACACGCCGGTGGCGATTTCGAGCATGCTTTCGGTGATGTCGTGTTTGACCTCGCCGCCTTTAATGTCGTCTTTGACGGCGGCGATCAGCGCGGAGGAGTCCTGACTCAGGTCGTAGCCCGGCGGGTTGACGACCTGAAGCTCAAGCTCGATGCCGAGCGTGTAGGGTTCAGAGGATTTGAAATCAGGTAAGGGCATGGCGCACTCCATTGTCTGTTGTGTGTTGAGTATAGACAACGGACGCGGCTCTCTCTTTTCAGGGGGATAGTCAGTATCAAACACATATGAGAAACTTGCTGCTTCTGAAAAATGTGGTGGGACCCGCTCAATGTCAGAATCATCTCCGAAGTACCATATAAATGAAGGGCTTATCAGCCTCCCTGATGGCTATCAGGATCGTACCGTCAACGTTTTCGCGCTGCCTGCCGGGGATGCGCCCGCGTTCAACATTTCCCGCGATACCCTCAACCCCGGCGAAGCGCTTGCCGCGTATATCGATCGCCAGCTCGCCCTGATGGGAAAACATCTCAAGGGCTGGAAGCAGGGTGAACGCAGTGCTGCAATGCTCGGCGACGGCCTTTCACAGGGCGAAATCGTCCACGCCAGCTACCTGCGCGACGCGAAGCGCATCTGGCAGCAGCAGGCCGTTTTTAACGTCGATGGCGATAACGTTCTGGTTTTCACCATGACCTGCGCACGTGCGCTGAGCGATGCTGACGGCGCGCTGCTGGGCGATCTTCTCAGGAGCTTTCGCCTCCACGATTAACATCAGGGATAGTCGTTATGTTTGAAGCTGCACGCGTTGATGATGATATCGGGCACTCCGGTGCGCTGGCCGGGATGATTGCCGGAACGATTGTCGGTGGCCTGATTGCCGCCGCCGGGGGCATTCTGGCGGGGGCCATGTTTATTGCGGGTCTCGGCGCCTCCTGTCTTGGCGTGGGCGTCCTGCTCGTTGGCGCGAGCCTCGCCGTGGGCTATTACACCGGGGAGCTGGCGACCGCCGCCCGGGACAGCATAGCCGACGCCGGGGCGTCCAGCATGACGAAGAAAGGCGTCATCACCTCCGGCTCGCCCAACGTGTTTATCAACGGTAAACCCGCCGCGCTTGCCACTGACAGCACCGTCGACTGTTCTGACGACGGCTCGCAGCAGATGGCCGAAGGCTCTAAGCGAGTATCCATTAACAGCCAGCCTGCGTCCCGCATCGGGGATCGCACCACCTGCGACGCGAAGGTGATGACCGGTTCGGACAACGTCATTATCGGCGGCGATCCGCAGCAAACCCTTCCCATTCAGTCTGAAGTGCCCGAGTGGCTGTATAAGGTCTCCGATCTTACCCTGCTATTCGCCGGCCTGCTCGGCGGCTGGGGCGGAGCGGCCGGCAAAGTCGGGGCGCTCTCTAAGCTGCTGGGCAAAATCCCCGGCATCAATAAGCTGGCCCGCATCGCCTGCCGCGCCGGTACGCTGATGACCGGCGTGGCGGCCGCGGGTATCATCGCCCGCCCGGTGGATATCGTCAGCGGACAGAAGTTTCTCAGCGGGGATGATGAGCTGGACTTCGTCCTGCCTTCGCGCCTGCCGGTGCGCTGGCAGCGCTACTGGCGCAGCGGCAACCCCGGCGACAGCGTGCTGGGCCGCGGCTGGAGCCTGTTCTGGGAAAGCCGCCTGGAGCCTTATCAGGACGGTCTGGTGTGGCGCGCGCCGTCCGGCGATTACGTTGCCTTCCCGAGGGTGCCGAAAGGGACGCGCACCTACTGCGAGAGCGAAAAAAACTGGCTTGAACATCACCAGGACGACAGCTGGTCGGTGTATGACGTCAGCGGCGAGCGCTGGCACTATGCGCCGCTGCGGGATGATGCCCCGTCGCTGCTCCAGCGCATCTCCGAACCCTGCGGCAACGATATTCTCTTCGAGTGGAATGCGGATAATACCCTGCATGCCCTGACCGACAGCGCGGGCCAGCGCGTGGTCTGCCGCTACGACCGTGACAGGCTCGCCGGTGCCTGGCTGGATGACGAGATCTGCCTGGTCAGTTACGCTTATGATGAACAGCGCCAGCTGGTCTCCGTGACCGGCCGGGGCGGTAGCGTGCGCCGACGCTTCAGCTGGCAGGACGGGCTGATGAGCGCCCACGAGGACGCCAACGGCCTGCTGAGCGAATACCGCTGGCAGGAGATAGACGGCCTGCCGCGCGTGGTCGGCTTCCGCCACAGCGGCGGCGAACGGCTGGCGTTCGAATACGATTTTGATAACGGCACCCGCCGCGCGACCCGGGAAGACGGCGCGCAGGCGCACTGGCTGGTGGACGACGACGATAACGTCGCGCGCTTCACGGATTACGACGGACGCCAGACGACGTTTGTCTACCGCGACGGCGAGCTCTGCGACGTTATTCTGCCGGGCGGCGCGATGCGCCGCAGCTCGTGGGACAAGTACGGCCGCATGACCAGCGAGACGGACCCGGCGGGCCGCCGCACGGAGTATCACTGGCATCGCCTGACCGACCGCATCACCCGCACGGTGTACCCGGACGGCACCTCATCGCAGGCCATGTACGACCTTCGTGGTCGCCTGCTGTCGGAAACGGATCCGGTCGGTAGCACCACCGCGTATGGCTATCCCGACGATGAAGAAAACCTGCCGGAGAGCATCACCGACGCCACCGGCGGCGTGGTGCGTCTGGTCTGGAACCACCAGGGCCTGCTGACGCAGCGCACCGACTGCTCCGGCAGCGTGACCCGCTTCACCTACGACCGCTTCGGGCAGCTGGTTGAAAGCGAGGATGCGGAAGGGAATATCACGCGCCGGGAGTGGAGCCGTGCCGGGCTGCTCAGCGCCGTGATCCACCCGGACGGCAGCCGCGAGTCGCTGGTGTGGAACGAACGCGGCCAGCTCACGGGCTGGCGCGACCCGCTGGAAAGCGAGGTGAGCTGGGCCTATAACGCGCTCGGCCTCCCTGTCAGCCTCACCGACCGTATCGGCCGCGTGCGCCAGTGGCGCTACGACCCGCGCGGCAACCTGCTGCGGCTCGATAACGGCAACGGGGCGGAATACCGCTTCACCTACGACGCCGTGGGCCGCCCGCTCAGCGAAACGCGCCCGGACGAGACCGTGCGCCATATGCAGTGGGACGCGCGAGGGTTCCTCTGCGCGCTCGAAGAAAACGGCCGGCCTGCCGCCGACGGCGGCATTGCCCGTCGCGTCCAGCAGTTCCGCTATGACGACAGCGGGCTGCTGATTGGGCGTACCCAGCGCCACGCGGAGTACCATTATTTCCGCGACCCGAGCGGCCAGATCACCCGCATCCGCCGCACGCCGACGGCCGAAGGCGTTGCCCTGGGTATTGAAAGCGATGAGATCGCTTACCGCCACGACGACGCCGGGCGCGTGCTGAGCGAGTCCGGCATTAACGGCGCGGTGGGCTACGAATGGGATGCCCTGAGCAACCTGACCGGCCTGACGCTGCCCGGCGGGCAAAAGCTGGCCTGGCTGCATTACGGCTCCGGCCACGTCAGCGCCATCCGCTTCGGGCAGCAGCTGGTGACCGAGTTCACCCGGGATCGCCTGCATCGCGAGGTGCGCCGCACCCAGGGCGCGCGCGAGCAGCTTCGTCAGTATGACAGCCTCGGCAGACGCACCCTGCAGCGCAGCGAACTGAGCACGGACGTGACCCTGCCGGAGCAGGCGCTACTGGAACGCCTGTACCGCTACACCGCACGCGGCGAGCTTTCCGGGGTCAGCGACACCCTGCGCGGAGAGGTGGACTACGGCTACGACGCGGAAGGTCGTCTGCTGAAGCATTACGAGGCGCGACAGGGCTACAGCCGCGCGCAGTTCAGCTATGACGCGGCGGATAACCTCGCCGCCAGTGACGATGCCGCGCCGGTCACGGATAACCGCCTGCAGCACTGGCAGGCGCTGTTCATGAAATACGACTCCTGGGGCAACCTGGTCAGCCGCCGCATCGGGCTGTACGAGCAGCATTATGCGTATGACGCCGAGAACCGGCTGGTATCCGCCCGGGGAACCGGGCCGGAAGGGCGCTTTGAGGCGCGCTACCACTACGACGCGCTGGGCCGCCGCACGCGCAAAACCGTCACCACCGCGCACGGCACCACCAACACCCGCTTCCTGTGGCAGGGCTATCGCCTGCTGCAGGAGCAGCAGGATACCGGGACGTGCAGCACCTATATCTACGACCCGAATGAGGCCTGGAGCCCGCTGGCGCGTGTGGATCACCTTCGTGACCAGAGCAGCGGTGAGATTTACTGGTTCAGTACCGACCTGAACGGCGCGCCGCTGGAGGTGACCGACGAGCGCGGCGCGGTGCGCTGGAGCGGCCAGTACGGCAGCTTTGGCGAGGTGCGCCATCAGAGCGAAGGGTTCTCACGGCTTGTGAACCGCACGGCAATGGCGCACCAGCCGCTTCGCTATGCCGGGCAGTACGCTGACGGGGAAACGGGACTGCACTATAACCTGTTCCGCTATTACGACCCGCAGGTCGGGCGGTTTATTGTGCAGGATCCGATTGGGTTGAACGGCGGGTGGAATCTTTATCAGTATGCGCCGAATCCGTTGGGGTGGATTGATCCGCTTGGATTGCTGACCTATAACACGATGCCGAGTATTACTGGTTTCCAAAAGCATCATATTATTCCACAACAGTTAAAAGGTCATGAATTAATAAAAGCGGCTGATTTTAATATCCATGATATTAAAAATGTTATTTATTTACCTAAGTCAGCTGATTACCATCCGACAAGAACAATCCATAGTGGGTCTCACCCTGTTTATACAAAAAATATAGGTGACCAGATGGATGCTATATATGAATACGGGAAGGAAAACGGCTGGAAACAATCAGAGTATAAACAGGCTGTTAGTGAAATCATAAAAAATGAACGTGCCGATTTACGCGGTGGTAAAACTATTCTTAACAAAAACTCGGTTAGAAAAGCGAGGTGCTAAGTATGTATGAGCTACGAATTGCTTCTGATTACCCCAATAGTTATTGGTTTGAATACCAGCACTCTGATATATCTGGAAGTGCTTTTTCCCAATGTAAATCAATTGAGACTAACGAGGGGTATTTATTTACATTAAAATCTAAGGTGAGTGAGAAGGCACTGCTTACATATGATTTCTATTATAGTGATGGGCCTATATTCATATCACCCAGACTAGCATCGCTAATTTCTTGTCACGATGTTTTTCGGACTGATGTTCAACTTATTGATGCAACTGTATCTGTAAATGAAAAAAAATATCAAGGGTATAAAATAATTAATATACTAAGAGAGGTTTCATGCATCGATATGGAGGCTTCTGAAAGCCAACCTATATTAAGTTATTTACCTAATGGTCCAAGGAAGTTTAGTAAAGTAGTCTTCAAAGAAAATGTTATTGAAGATTTTAGTATGGCAAGATGTAGTGAGTATAAATCTTGCATAATTATTTCAAATGAATTTAAAGAGTTCCTTTCTAAGAATGACGTAAAAGGAATAGACTTTGCTGATCCTATTTATTAATAGGAGTAAGATTTCAATTAGTCAAAATGGTCCGGGGGATAATTTCCCGGATTATAAAAATCATTTAAATTACAGTTCAGTGGAATATATGAACTTATCATTAACTACTTGCTTTGCAAAGTATGAAAGATAAGCCTCAAGGATTGTGCGTATGAGTCGGTTAGAATACAGAAAAGCGTATGGTTTAGATGACTTAATATATAAAATTATGGGTGGGAATACATTAGATAATTTTTGTGTGTATACAAAAGAATATGAGTTATCTGCAAAAGTAGATCTTGTTTGTTATTTGGAAAGCTATCCTGTCATTAGTGATGACGATGAGGAAGTATACCCTGATTTTGTTGTCGGAAATTCGCTAGAGCTTTTTTCTATGGAGAACAATTTATAGATGTATTACATAATATCTCTATCCAAAGAGAAAAACCATCTGTAGAAGATTTCATATCAGGTTTAAATTTTTATCTTGAGAACGATAACTTCATAGAGCTTTGTTTTTAAGAGCGAGAGATTAATTAAAAATTGATTTACTTAGCTTGTCAGAAGATAATGCATTCTGGAAATATTATGCTAAGTTAATGGGTTATGACTGAAGGCTATTTTTATGGATGCGTATGAGACAATGGTGAATGAGATTGAAAAAGCATTAAAAAAACTCATTGCTATATGTAATAAATACTCGCTGCCCGGGAGTTTCAATGCAGTCAATGACTTGGATAAAACCTTCCCGTCCAACTTACCTCGTTCGACAGAGTTGGGATTTTTATATGAAAATTATAATCCTGAAAAGTTAAAGATTGAAACAGGCTTCACGCCAATTAAACTTCACTCAGTCAGTGAACTCTTGAAGGCTCAAAGTGGTTACGAATACTTACCAGATAATTATCTTGTTATTGGTAATGATTTAGGCGGAGGTAAACCTATAATTGCGGTTATCGTTGAAGGGAGTTCCTATGTTTATGCAAGTTATGATGTTATTGAGCCATTTAAGATAGCTGATAGTCTCTCTGAATTCATATTTTCTTTAGCGGAGCTTATTGATTTGGTATATGGTCACTACGATATCTTTGACATAGCAGATGATAATGACGAAGTAAAAGGTAATTTCATTGATGAGCTGCGGGAAAGGATTGTACCACTTATCGGTAATGAAAATTTCAATGCGTTTTATAATTATTTTTATGGGTAATTATTTTCTTTCAAAGTAAACCAGTACGGCGAAAATGTTATTTTTAGCTAGGTGATGTGCTCTGTGATTCTTACAGTTATTTTAAGCAAGATTTTAAAGAGTAATGCTGTATATTTATTCAAGTGGAATGAATCTAATACATGAAAGTAGAGAGGTTATATGCAGACTACGCGAGTAATGGGAGAAGGATATGAACCTTACGTCGAGCAATTAGGTGATAAACTAATTTATTCACTACCTGTCGAATCGGGATTTGTCAGCTTTCATTTCGAGTTTTATATTCGTCAGACAGATCTTGATGTCCTGCTGTCCGATCATTACCGACGAGCCATTCTGGAAGTGACCGCACACACTTTGCTCCAACGCTCGACGTTGAAGGGATATAAACGATTTTCTCAGAACGATTTTGATAACCTCATTGCCACTACCCTTTTTGCATCGCAAGAGCATCTTAGCGCATTCATTACTCAGATTAATCGGGAGCACAATATTTCGATTGAACATTATGTGAATGACATAGTGAATAGACGCATAAACAAAGCATGAATATACCGATCCCAGATAAGATCAATTTATCCTTAAAATGATGCTGCACAGAAAATTACATCCTAATAAATTCCCCACAAATGCACTCACCGACACGCCAAAACGCTTCGCCAGCGCGCGCATATGATCCAGCGTTAACGTGCGCTGTCCGTTGAGCATTCGACTCACCAGAGACTTCTTGCCTATCTCATTTTAGAAATCGCTCTGTGTGAGTTGGTACTGATCCATCAGCGTTCGCAATAACGCAACGCCTGACGGAATGCTGGCTACTCGCGCGTTAAATTCTGCAAACTCCGAAAACTCGTTTTCGTATTCATCGATTTTCGCAGTGAGCATCTCTACCAGCGGGTTATCTGGGTCATGCTCAATCAGATACGCCACCAACCCCAGAGCATCCTCGTAATCTTGACGCGACGGATGAGTTGACAGTATCGAAACATTGATAGAATGCAGTTTTCATATGATCGTGATGACGGTGCTCATTTAATGAGTGCGAACACTTTATTAGGTGACTGTGAAAGATATGTCCGCCTTGTGCCATGTGCGGACATAGCTATTAAGTGCCGTGCGTATAATAAAGAGAACGGGATTACTTCTATAATCCCCAGATCAGAGCCATGCCTTCGCTTTCAGGCCGAACGTTCTTAAAGCCAAATTTTTCATATAGCGCGGGAACATCGGCTATCAGGGTAATATAGGCACCAGCTGACACATGCTGTTTAAACCATAACATTAAGTTTTGCATTATTTCTCGTCCCAAGCCTTTTCCCTGATGCTCCGGGTCAACAGCAATATCAACGATCTCGAAGTTCAGGGCACCATCGCCAACAATGCGCCCCATCCCTACAACATTTCCGGCACACACAATGTGTACTCCGTAACAGCTTGCAGGAAGCGCGCGTTTTGCCGATTCAAGAGGTCGAGGAGTTAACCCGGCGATGATGCGTAAACGGCAAAAATCTTCTGGAAGAGGAACTGTGTTAATCACTTCATAGTTTGAATGCATATTTTAACCTAAGCAGTAGTAGAGACAATTGAAATTAACATAAATAATGCCCTAATAAAGTCTGCTGGCGGCATTAATGACAACATATCTCGGCTATAAAGAAATCGTTCTGGCGCCTTGGCTGCGCAAATATGCTCCGCTTTTCGCTTTTAGCAGCAACAGTCATTCAACAAACAACATTGCATTTTGCGTAAGGCCGAAATCCTGCTTTTTACCCAGCAGAACCCCGGCCTAACATCACCCGCCTCAGTGCGCCGTAATATACGGCTCCTTCACAAACTCCGCTAACAGCCAGACCATATCATGCAGCAGTCCGGTGAGTTCTTTCGCCACGCTCGCAGGCAGTTTCCCACCCATCACCGCCAGCGTTAACGCTACGGCATAATCCACCTGCAACGTCGTCTCCTGCCAGCAGTCCGGCACGCAGGAGGCAATCTTTTCTCCCGCAATCAACTGTTCAACCAGATACGAAGGCAGTTCATCATCGCAGCACTCACGCAGCCGCTTCAGCGCAGCCAGCAATCGCTCACAGAGCGTGGTAAACGTCACTGTGTCGTCAGTTTCCACCAGTACGTTGACATACGCGGCGCAGGTATCAGCCAGCTCGAAAAGATCCGCAAAATCGGAAATTGAAGTGTTTATGAGGTGATGAACAGCGCTTTCTTCAGAGAGCGCATAAGAAAAGTTAGGTGTAGTAGCCATTTAGCATCCTCGTTGTGCAAAAAAATGTCATGTTATGCTAACGGGTTCCTACGCCCGGTTACGGATGTGCCGCAACGCAGGCACTTTACGACCATGAAGAAAGGATGAAAAGCGATGCCCATGAATTACATAAGGTTGCTTGCAGGTTTGCGAGGCGGCTTCCAGAAGGGCATTGCCGGGAGGCGGCTACGCCTTACCCGGCCTACAAAAACCACCAGCCAAACCGGCCGTCACCCCTCGCTCATCATCGCAAGAAACCGCTTCACCGTCCGCGAGCGTTCAAAGCGCCGCCAGCAGAGCGCGATATCGGTATAAAGCTCCGGTGAGCTCAGCGCGTGGTAGGTCACGTTCGGCGGAGAAATGGCCGCCATCGACTGTGGCACCAGCGCGAAGCCGCCGCCGGCGGAAACCATGCTCAGGGAAGAGGAGAGCTGTGAGGATTGCAGCGTATGTTGCATATCGATTCCGGCCCGCTCGCAGCTGCCGTAAACGCGGTCGTACAGCCCGGGCGCGACCTCCTGCGGGAACAGCACTACCGGCGTATCCTTAAGCTCATCCAGCGCCAGATCGCCGCGCGCCGCCAGCGGATGGTCGCGATGCAGCGCCACCACCATCGGCTCCCGGTCAAGGATTTTTAGCTCGAACACCTTGCTGCTCTCGCACGGCAGGCGCACGAAGGCGATATCCAGCTCACCCTCCGCCAGCATCGTCGTCAGCGAGGACATATTGGCTTCCACCTGGTGAACCTGCACCGCCATGTTCTGCACCTGATACTGGCGGATCAGCGCGAAAATTTTGGGATGAAAAGCGTCGGAGCTGGTGATGCCAATCGACAGGCTGCCGTTCAGCCCGCGCGCGATGCCGCGGGCTTTCTCCAGCGCGGCGTCGCTCAGCGCCAGGATCTTGCAGGCGTCCTCGTAGAAGGCTTCTCCCGCCTCGGTCAGCTCAACGCCCCGCGTCAGGCGTCTGAACAGCGGCGTGCCCACTTCCTCCTCAAGCCGTTTGATCTGCTGGCTCAGTGGAGGCTGTGAAATACCCAGCGCTTTGGCCGCCCTGGTGAAGTGTCGCTCGCGTGCAACCGCGACAAAATAGCGCAGATAACGAAGTTCCATATCTAAAACGTCTCAAACCAGCATGGATTCTATATTGGAACTCTCTGCTGAATCGGGTCAACATTTATTTAACCTTTATAAATAAAGTTGAAGAGGACGAGCATGATGATGCATTCATCCGCATGCGACTGTGAGGCGAGCTTATGTGAGACCCTGCGTGGGTTCTCTGCCCGGCATCCTGACAGCGTGATCTATCAGACATCGCTAATGAGCGCCCTGCTAAGCGGCGTGTACGAAGGGGAGACCACCATCGCCGATCTGCTGGCACACGGTGATTTTGGGCTCGGCACGTTTAACGAGCTGGACGGCGAAATGATTGCCTTCAGCAGCCAGGTGTACCAGCTGCGCGCCGACGGCAGCGCCCGGGCCGCGAAGCCGGAGCAGAAAACGCCGTTCGCGGTGATGACCTGGTTCCAGCCGCAGTATCGTATCACCTTCAGTGCGCCGGTCAGCCGCCAGCAGATCCACGACGCGATCGACAAGCAGATCCCCTCCGATAACCTGTTCTGCGCGCTGCGCATCGACGGCAACTTCCGCCACGCCCATACCCGCACCGTACCGCGCCAGACGCCGCCGTACCGCGCGATGACCGACGTTCTGGACGACCAGCCGGTGTTCCGCTTTAACCAGCGCGAAGGGGTGCTGGTCGGGTTCCGCACCCCGCAGCATATGCAGGGCATTAACGTGGCGGGCTACCACGAACACTTCATTACCGACGACCGCCAGGGCGGGGGACATCTGCTCGACTACCAGCTGGAGAGCGGGGTGCTCACCTTCGGTGAAATACACAAGCTGATGATTGACCTGCCCGCCGACAGCGCGTTTTTACAGGCCAACCTTCACCCCAGCAATCTTGATGCAGCGATCCGTTCCGTCGAAAACTAACAGGAGAACTACCGTGAACAGTGATAAACAGTCACGTCAGTGGGCGCACGGCGCCGATATGGTTGTCGGCCAGCTGGAAGCGCAGGGCGTGAAGCAGGTGTTCGGGATCCCGGGTGCGAAAATCGACAAGGTCTTCGACTCCCTGCTGGACTCGTCCATTGAAATCATCCCGGTGCGCCACGAGGCGAACGCGGCGTTTATGGCGGCAGCGGTAGGGCGGCTAACCGGCAAGGCCGGGGTCGCGCTGGTCACCTCCGGGCCGGGCTGTTCAAACCTGATCACCGGCATTGCCACCGCCAACAGCGAAGGCGACCCGGTGGTGGCGCTGGGCGGGGCGGTGAAGCGGGCGGATAAGGCGAAGCTGGTGCACCAGAGCATGGACACCGTCGCCATGTTCAGCCCGGTGACGAAGTATGCCGTGGAGGTTAACTCTCCGGACGCGATTGCCGAGGTGGTGTCCAACGCGTTTCGCGCCGCCGAGCAGGGCAGACCGGGCGGGGCGTTCGTCAGCCTGCCGCAGGACATTGTCGACCAGCCCACCACGGGGGCGATTTTGCCCGCCAGCACCGCGGCGCTGATGGGCCCGGCACCGGAGTCGGCCATTAACGACGTGGCGAAGCTTATCGAAAAGGCCAAAAATCCGGTCATTTTGCTTGGCCTGATGGCCAGCCAGCCCGCCAACAGCGCCGCGCTGCACACGCTGCTGGAGAAAAGCCGTATTCCCGTCACCAGCACCTATCAGGCTGCCGGGGCGGTGAATCAGGAGCACTTCACCCGCTTCGCCGGGCGCGTCGGTCTCTTTAACAACCAGGCGGGCGACCGGCTGCTGCATCTGGCGGATCTGATTATCTGCATCGGCTACAGCCCGGTGGAGTACGAGCCGTCCATGTGGAACAGCGGCGATGCCACCCTGGTGCATATTGACGTGCTGCCCGCCTATGAGGAGCGCAACTATGTTCCTGACCTGGAGCTGGTAGGGGATATTGCCGCCACGCTGAACCTGCTCGCCAGCCGCATCGATCGCAAGCTTGAGCTGAGCCAGCGCGCCTCGGAAATTCTGGTCGATCGCCAGCATCAGCGGGATCTGCTCGACCGCCGCGGCGCGTCGCTCAACCAGTTTGCCCTGCATCCGCTGCGCATCGTGCGCGCCATGCAGGACATCGTGAATAACGACGTAACGCTCACCGTCGATATGGGCAGCTTCCACATCTGGATCGCCCGCTACCTCTACAGCTTCCGCGCGCGTCAGGTGATGATCTCCAACGGCCAGCAGACCATGGGCGTGGCGCTGCCGTGGGCCATTGGCGCGTGGCTGGTAAATCCCGGGCGCAAGGTGGTCTCGGTGTCCGGGGACGGCGGCTTTTTACAGTCAAGCATGGAGCTGGAAACCGCCGTGCGCCTCAACGCCAATATCCTGCACATCATCTGGGTGGACAACGCCTACAACATGGTGGCAATCCAGGAAGAGAAGAAATACCAGCGTCTTTCCGGCGTGGAGTTTGGCCCGGTTGACTTCAAGGCCTATGCCGACGCGTTCGGCGCGAAGGGCTTTGCCGTGGAGAGCGCGGCTGCGCTCGAGCCGACGCTGCGCGCGGCAATGGATGTCGATGGCCCGGCCGTGGTGGCCATTCCCGTCGACTACAGCGATAACCCGCTGCTGATGGGCCAGCTCCATCTCAGCCAGATTTTGTGAATCAATATAAGGACAGAGAAATGCAAAAAGTGGCTCTCGTAACCGGCTCCGGCCAGGGGATTGGGAAAGCGATCGCGCTTCGTCTGGTGAAGGACGGCTTTGCAGTCGCCATCGCGGATTATAACGAAGAGACGGCGAAAGCGGTCGCGGATGAAATCACCCGCAACGGCGGCAAGGCCGTCGCCGTGAAGGTGGACGTGTCTGACCGCGACCAGGTGTTTGCGGCGGTCGAGAAAGCCCGCACCGCGCTGGGCGGCTTCAACGTTATCGTCAATAACGCCGGGGTGGCGCCGTCTACGCCGATCGAATCCATCACCCCGGAAATTGTCGACAAGGTCTACAACATCAACGTGAAGGGGGTGATCTGGGGCATTCAGGCCGCGATCGACGCGTTCCGCAAAGAGGGGCACGGCGGCAAGATCATCAACGCCTGCTCCCAGGCGGGCCACACCGGTAACCCTGAGCTGGCGGTGTACAGCTCCAGCAAGTTCGCGGTGCGCGGCTTAACCCAGACCGCCGCGCGCGACCTCGCGCCGCTGGGGATCACCGTTAACGCCTACTGCCCCGGCATCGTTAAAACGCCGATGTGGGCAGAGATCGACCGTCAGGTCTCCGAAGCGGCGGGTAAACCGCTCGGCTACGGGACCGAAACCTTTGCCAAACGTATTACCCTTGGCCGCCTGTCAGAACCGGAAGACGTGGCTGCCTGCGTCTCTTACCTTGCCGGGCCAGACTCTGACTACATGACCGGCCAGTCTCTGCTGATTGACGGCGGGATGGTATTTAACTAAAAAATAACGATAAGCTCTGACATGAACTTTCCCCTGCCCCCGTGCAGGGGCTTTTTTTTGTCTCGTCAGCCATTGTGGATTACACTGCGCGCTGCAAAACTTTAGTCTTGAGATCTGACAGGCGGTAACAGCGATGAACGGTACAATCACAACGTGGTTTAAGGATAAAGGCTTTGGATTTATCAAAGATGAAAACGGCGACAACCGCTATTTTCATGTGATTAAGGTCGCCAACCCCGAGCTGATTAAGAAAGATGCCGCGGTGACCTTCGAGCCCACCACCAACAGCAAAGGCCTTTCCGCCTATGCGGTGAAGGTGATCCCGGAGAGTAAGCACCTCTATATTGCGGGCGAGCGCGTGAAGCTCACCTCGATCAAATCCTTCGTGGTGTTCAGCGAAGAAGAGCCCGTGGATACCAAAATCGACAAAGAGAACGCGGTGCTGTCGGTGGGGCTGCTGATGAACAGCATCAAGCCGAAAACCGAGAAAAAACCGGGCGAAATGCGCACGGTGAAGAAGCTGGCAATCACCACCTTCCAGAACACGACGATGATCTTTACCGAAGATGAAATCGACATCGACGCTACGGTAAAACTGCTGAAGTAACCTTGTGCCGGGTAGCGACGACGCCTTACCCGGCCCGCACGTTCTTCCTTTTCGTCCGCTTTTTAACCTGCTATAACTCACTCCTTACCTTTCAGGGATCAGGGAGTCTCCGTCGTGCCCGAAATCAATCAACATGGTCAAACCGTTAACGATATCGTCCCGGACTGGAAATGCGCCAGGGCCTTAACCCGCACCCCGCTCGCCGGTCAGTATTGCCGTCTGGAGCCGCTGGATGCGGATCGCCATTCGGCTGATTTATACGAAGCCTACGCGCTGGGGGACGACAGCGACTGGACGTGGCTTGCCAGCTCCCGGCCTGAAAGCGTAGAAGCCACCGCGCACTGGGTACTTGGTAAGGTGATGGATGACGATCTGGTGCCCTTTGCCGTGATGGATTTACGTACCGAAAAGGCGGTAGGGCTGGTCTGCTATATGGCGATAGAGCGCTTTCAGGGCTCGGTGGAAATCGGTCACGTCACCTGGTCGCGCAGGATGAAAGGCTCCCGCATCGGCACCGAAGCGGTATGGCTGCTGCTGAAAAATGCCTTTGAGCATAAATATCGTCGGCTGGAGTGGAAGTGCGATTCGATGAACGTCGCCTCGCGCAGGGCGGCGGAGCGGCTGGGGTTTGTCTGGGAAGGGCGCCTGTGCCAGAAGCTGGTGCGTAAAGGACGCAATCGCGACAGCGATATGCTCTCCATTATCGACGGCGAGTGGCCGCAAAGGGATGCGGAACTGCGTGCCTGGCTGGCGGCGGATAATTTCGACGGGGAAGGGCGGCAGGTCCGGCGGATTGAGGCATTTCGTCAGCGGAAAGAGGTATAGGGCAGAGGGCACTGTAGCCTCTCTGCCCCTGTACGTTATTTCTCGATCATCTGACTAATTTGATCGCGGTTGATGGCATGTTCATTGCCCGCGATATCTTCGTAAGTAATTAAGCCGTTGTCTTCATCCACTTCCGGTTTTCCGTGGGTGATAATCATTTCACCATTTTTCTTTTGTAAAACATAGTCGCTGGAGCACCCTCCAACCGTCAGGGTCATAAATGCGAGACTTATTACTGCTACTACTTTTTTCATCTTAATGCCTGTAATTAAAAAGACCACAATGGCCGAATAAGGTTACTGAAATTCACTTCACAACCAGGGAGATATCAGTAACGCTGCATATATCAAAAACATAAACAGGAGCGTCACGATAACAACGCGACGTTCGAGGGGCGTAACGCCCGCTTCAGAGACTTCATCTGGTTTCGTAGACATGATTTTCTCTCCATTAACCTGCGAGCGTACCCGACACCTTTACCGGCAGGCGATAGTGATGTGCAATCGATAAGAAATTATCGACATTAG
Organism: Enterobacter cloacae complex sp. 2022EL-00788; assembly: GCF_026627565.1. NCBI lineage: Bacteria > Pseudomonadati > Pseudomonadota > Gammaproteobacteria > Enterobacterales > Enterobacteriaceae > Enterobacter > Enterobacter cloacae complex sp. 2022EL-00788. Next base: position 263,752 of record NZ_JAPNMC010000002.1, read on the forward strand.
CCGTACCTGTGTTCCAGCCGTACTCCCTGTTGAGTAATTTATATTTACCCGTACCGAAACGGTGATAGGGGAGTAATTCCACCCCCTGAAAGTTTTCTCTTCCCTTAGTTAGCGCGGAGATCAGCGACAGTAATTTATCGGCCCGATCCGGGGCATCGTTAAAATAGGGGATCACGGGAATACGGATAATAATCTGTTGCCCGCCCTGTAATAGCCGCGCAAGATTGCGCACAATCGTCTTATTGCTGACGCCGGTATAACGGACGTGCAGCGCATCCTCCGCGCTTTTTAAATCGTACAGGATCAGATCGCAGCCCGACGTTGCCTGATGAATAGCGTGCCAGGAAGCGTAGCCCGCGGTTTCAATTGCGGTGTGAATGTCCTCCGCTTTGAGCCGCTCAACTAAAACGCGCGCAAATTCAGGCTGCATCGCCACCTCGCCGCCGCTGAGCGTGACGCCGCCTCCGGACTGGCGGAACCAGACTTCATCAGCCATGACCCTTTCAAAGGCGGTATCCGCGCTAACATGCTCGCCGACAATATTGAGCGCGGCGGCAGGACAGCGCGCTTCGCATAACCGACAGCCCGCGCATCTGCGGTCGCGTTCAAGAACATGCACGTTGTGGTCCATGCCGTGCAGCCTCGTTGGGCACAGGTCGGCACATTTGCCACAATGCAAGCAGCGGTCGGCATGGAAGAAAACATCCCGGCCGGTGGTTTGCCCTTCCGGGTTAGCGCACCAGGCGCAGCGCATCCGGCAGCCTTTTAAGAAGATAATGCTGCGGATGCCCGGCCCGTCATGTAACGAAAACCGCTGAATGTTTGAGATCCAGCCGTACGTCTGTTCAGAAGTGCCGCTGCGTGGTTCTGCTGATGATCTCATCCTGGACCTCTTTACTTAATTCAACGAAAAAGGCGCTATAGCCCGCCACCCGGATCATCAGGTTGCGATAGTCTGCGGGGTGCTTTTGCGCCTTTCTCAACGTCTCGTCGTCCACGTAGCTGAACTGGAGCTGGGCATTGCCCAGAATGCTCGCCGTGCGCAGCAGGTGGATCAGGCTGTTCTGGCCTTCGGGCGTCTCCAGCATCCCGTACATGAGCTTGATGTTATGCACCATGCCAATATCCATCTCCTCGACGTTGATCCGGCTCACGGAGTTGATGATGGCAGTCGGGCCGAGGTAATCCGTTTGCTGGGCCGGGCTGATGCCATCGGCCAGTGGTTTACCCGCCAGCCGGCCAGAGGGCAGCGCGCCGGTGATAAGCCCGAACGGGGTGTTGTTTGAAATAGAGAGCGTGCCAAACGCAAACGGCGCATACAGCATCCGGTAGCGGCGGTGCTCCTGCTCGAGAAAACGCACCAGCTCGCGGGCGATTTCATCCACCTCACGAATATCGTTGCCATATTTCGGCGCTCGCTGGCAGGCGGTCAGTATGTCGTCATAGCCGACAAAATTGTGGTCGAGCGCCTCCACGAGCTGCCGCAGCGTGAAGCGGGCGGTGTCGAAAACCAGCGTTTTGATGGCCATTAGCGAATTTACGCAGTCGGCAAGCCCGGTCCAGATGAGGCCTGGCCCTGCGTTGAGGCGTGCGCCTCCCTGAGTGACGTCCTTTGCTGTGGCGATACACCCTTCAATAAAGCATGACATCAGCGGTTTTCTGGCATGCTCTGCATGCAGCTTCTGGACGATAAGCGTCGCCTGCGCGGCGTTTCTGACGATAGCGGAGAGCTGGGCCCGAACCGCGGATTCAACGTCCTCATAACGACTGAACCGGGACACGTCGCCCGTGGCGGGGCCGCACGGCTTCCCGTTTTGGTTTTGGCCGTTATGCAGAGTCAGCTCGATAGCCGCGGTAAAGGTGGTATAGCCTACCGACGTCCACTGGTACATTTTCCCTGATTTTTGCGGCTCGACGCAGCCCATCAGGCAGTAGTCCCGGGCATCTTCATAGCTAAACCCTTTGTGCAGCATCATCCGGATATGCGCATCGTCGAAATGGCAGGCCGGAAAACCCATGCCGCTGCGTACCACGTCGACCACTTTGCGCAAAAACGGCTGAGGGGACTGGTTATGTATACGTACCGCTAAACCCGGCTGGTAGATTTTTAAACGCGCTGAACAATCCATGATCGCCAGCGTGAGCGGGTTGGTCGCATCGCCACCTTCGCGCTTCTGGCCGCCAACCACGAGGTTGATAAACGGCTGGTAGCCAGCAAAATACATTGCCGTCGATTCGCTGCAAATCCACAGGGTTTCGGCCATTTTTATCAGCCAGCAGCAGAGGAGTTCCTCAGCCTGCTGAAGATTGAGCGTGCCGTCGTTCAGATCGCGCGCCAGCAGCGGCCAGAGGTACTGATCGACGCGGCCGAGGGATATGCCGGTCTGGTTCTCTTCCAGCATAAACAGGGAGTGTACGAACCAGATAGCCTGCAGCGCATCGTGGAAATGCTGCGGCGGCTGCTCCGGCACCCGGCGGCATATCCCGGCCAGATGCAGCAGCTCATCGCGACGCAGCGGATCGCCTTCCTTTTCCGCAAGCGCATTCAGAAAGTGCGCATAACGCCGGGCATAGGTCACCACGCCGTCGCAGGTGTGCAGAATGGCGGTGTAAAAATTGAAGGCATCACAGCCCTCGGGCGTAGCGGGATCGAGCGCGAGAAGCCGCGATGCCGCCTCCTCGCGGATCCCCTTTATCCCTCTGGTCAGCAAGATAGTGTCATAACCCGGACAGGAATCGCCGCCGCCGTTTTGGGTTTTGATCGTGACGTCGCAGATGCCGTCGTCATGACACCACTCCCACAGCCCGTGGGTCTTGAGCCGCGTTTGCGCCATTTCATCAAGGGAGCGCCCCTGCCAGTAGGGGAATACCTCTTCGCGAAGCAGACGCTTTGTTTCCTCATCAATCTGATAGGGATCCTGCGCCCGCGTGGGAAGGGTCTCCAGCTCTTCCGCCAGCCAGCGCCAGCTGATTTCTGGCGAAACTTCTCCCCCGCGTGCGCCGCCAGCAGGATGGCTGACGATAAGCTCATTCTGCGCCACATGCAGCGGCGCAGTCTCACAGGCACGCTGAAAGGCCAGCGCCCTGAGCAGGCTGTTGTTCATTCCCGGATTGTCTTTATAAACCCGGGTTACGCTCACGGCCCGATGCGCCGAGACGAAAGGTTTTGCCTGAAGGTAGGCGTCACGAAGCTGAACCACGCGCAGTGAAAGCATCTCCGTCGTCATGCCGTTTCTCCTGTTAAAAGGCGACGATCGCCAGCCCGGTCACGATGCAGCCAATCCCGATCTTTTCCAGAATGCTGCTTTTTAATTGATAAAAAATGCCGCTCATCACGGTTATCATCACAATCCCCAGCCCCGCCCAGACGGAATAGGCGACGACAGGTGAAATATATCCCATAAGCATTGACAGAGAATAAAAAGAAATAGCGTAGCAAGCCATGCAGTGAATGGTTAATGGAATATTTTTAAAATGTCTGGTCTCCGGGAGTAATAGCGTGCCGGTGACTTCCATCGTGACGGAAATAATCAGCCAGAAAAGGCAGTTCAGAATAATATACATTTTTAATTGCAGTGTTATTTGTTTTGCTTGATCGCCAGGTTCAGAATAATGGTTCCCGCGATGACCATCCCCAGGCCCACCCATGCCCTCTGGGACACCGCATAGTCAAAGCAGCGGTATTGTATAGCGGTAATGCTGAATAAACCGACCGCTGACCAGATGGCATAGGCCACGCCGATATGAATCCGGCGTAATGCAATCGATAAAAAATAATAACTTACGCCGTAGCTTATTACCGCAGATAACCCCACTACGGGGCGCTGAAAACTGTTTGATAACGATAATATGGTTGTGGCGATAACTTCAATGGATACTGCAGCCAGCAGGGCAGCAGCGCTTTTCGTTAACGTCATTAAATAAATCTCACACTGTTAAATAAAATATAAGCGTGTTTACTGGTGTAAAAATGCGGAACAGCCGCTCGACTGAACTGTTTCACCCGCGTTTAGGCTTCACATCCGTGTGCTTACAGAATAAAGGTTCCTTCAATCATCAGGCACGCTTTGCCCGAGAGTTCGATACGCCCGTTATCCTTAACGTGGCAAATCAGTTCGCCTTTACGGCTTCCGCCCTGTTGCGCGCGTAACCTCTTCTTCGAGAGTTTTTCACTCCACAGCGGTGCCAGAAAGGTGTGAGCCGAACCCGTCACCGGATCTTCATTTACCCCCACCTGAGGGCCGAACCAGCGTGAGCGAAAATCGAAGGTGCGTGAGGCGGCAGTGACCACCACACCGCGCGCGTTAAACTTTTCCAGTGCGGAAAAATCCGGCTTCAGGGCATCCAGCCTGTCCTCATCGTCGATAACGACAATAAGATCGGACGCCAGCCAGGTTTCACCGGCGTTTTCCTCCAGCCCAAGCGCCTTAAACAACCCTTCCGGGGCGGTAATCCGGGACGGGATCGCCTGGGGGAAATCGAGCGTGTATTGCCCATCGTGCGAGGTCACGGTCAGCTCGCCGCTGCGGGTGAAGAAACGCACGCTGTTGCAGGCGTCGTCACGGCTAAAGAGAACGCTCGCGGCGGCAAGCGTCGCATGGCCGCAGAGATCCACCTCTACCGCGGGGGTGAACCAGCGAAGCGCGAAGCCGTCATCCTGTGGAACCACAAACGCGGTCTCGGAAAGGTTGTTTTCGGTAGCGATGCGCTGGAGAACAAGCTCCTCCGGCCAGGCGTCCAGCAGGCAGACGGCCGCGGGATTCCCCGTAAAGGGGCCGTCAGAGAAGGCGTCTACCTGGTAAAACGGGATGCGCCGGGGACTGTTATTTTTCACCCATCACCTCAAGATCGTTATAAACCGTATAGCGGGTCACGCCCAGGGCCTGCGCCGCGTGCTGGACGCCACCCCGCATTTTGAAAATGCCTTTAGCGTGCATTTCAGCGACTATTTTAAGCCGCTGCGCTTTCTGTACCTTTTTGCCCGGGACCGAATGTTTATCGATGATTTCCTGGATTGACTGCTCGATGATGCCCCCCAGGTTCATATCCTGCGGGTCTGAATCGGGAAGTGGGCCGCCCGTTATAGCGTCGAGGCACTTGCGCATTTGATCGTAAGGCGAGGTATCGATATTGATGCAAAAGGCCATCAGCGGTACCCCTTCCTCACTATAGTAAATTGTCGAGGCGCTGTTGAGGGTCCGTCCGGACGCCGTGACGGTTTTATAATTTTTTACCGTTACCGGGGTGCTGTCCTCGCTTTTTTTAAGCAACAGGGCAAATCCTTTGTCTTTTTCAGGACCGGATAAAAGATTGTCACCCGCTTTTCTGCCGCTGACGTGCCCGTTGACAATCTTTATTACGGACCGATCGGGCGTGGTGAGGTTGTGCAGGACTATCTCCTGGTTCGCCGACAGCGTACCTGCAAGAGCTTCCATTGCCGCTTCCAGCGGCCCGGAAATCAGTTCAATCTGTTTTGCGTAATCTGATTTCATCGTTGTTCCTGTATGTTCTGCATGGTCAGATGTCCTGTTTAAATCCTCGCTACTTTCCTTACCCGGCCTTTTGCCGCAAGCGAGAGTCCTGGTAGCGTTAAAGTATATCGATAGTGTTTAATTATCAACAAAAAGTTGATAAAGGTGGCGTGTGCGGGTACATTTTATGCCGAACCAACCGGTTGAATTGACCGTAACTGCTTAATGCTCAAAGGATAAAATGAAATTTTTAACTGTGATTGTGGCCGTAACGCTCCTCACGGCATGCCAGCTGGTGCGTCCTTTTGGCGATGCGACCACCTATAAACCTTTTACCGTTTCATCGCATCCCGGTCTGGACGGACGATATCACTGTATGCGAAGCGCGCTCGGCGCCGAAGGCTACGAGGTGGAGTACATCTTCCCCGAGCGGGACACGCCTAACTTTTTTGATATCTCTGAGGGGAACCGGCTGATTGCCCAGGTTGATATGACGCATACCACAGGGGCCAACTTTCTGGATATTACGCTTATCTCGGGGTCAAAGCAGACCAATGAAGAGCTTGGCCGGGTAATTGCACCCTGCGTCAGCAGATGAGCATTCATTTTATAATAAAGCCTCTGGTGGAAGAGGCTCAGGCGATCGTATTTTCAACGGTTTTGCAGGGCATGGCGCGTTTTGCCGTGAGGGCAAGACTTGAAAATACATCGGGTTGTTGACGTACAATAAGGATTTTCCGGTTCTCTGTCCCCGGGGCAGCTGGACATATTGTGCATTACCCGCCAGAGGGTCGGACTATATTTATCAATCTGGATAATGTTCACCGAGCGCAATTGCCCGGAAACGACAAAACCGTTGTTACTAACCTTAATTTTATCACCCGGTTTGATAAGATAGTCGCCCTTATACCAGAGCAGATATTTATGATTATGTTGTGTAACTATTTTAGTGAAAAACGTTCCAGTAATAGGGCTGACAATAGTCCCTAACGAAATCCATAATTTTGTTGTTTCCACTCATTTACCTTTTTAACAAATGATATACTCTTTGAAAGCAGTTTAGCTACCTCCGGTAAGAGTACATAATAGTTATTGCCTATCCATCGGGCTAACGCTGATATGCATCTAATAAATCTTCTGTCAAATATATCGGCACTAATTTACATTAATAAAACTTAACGTTGAAATTTTCACAAATTCATCTGCACGTTGTTGATGTCGGAAGATAAATATTCAAATACCGTGCGGTAGCGCGGCTAATGCACATCCCAGAGAGACAGCACTTCCTCAACGTTTCTTACCCCATCACGAAAAAAATTAACATGACGCTTTTCGATATAAAGAATTTCAAGCGTTAGCAGGAGAACGAGAAACACAGCGAAACAGATTAAAAGATTTTTGATCATAAATTGTACCGGTGACTTGAAATCTGAAGCGATAGAGCAACTCTTCAGTGTCCTGCCGTTTTCGAAAACAGATTTATCACCACCACGCCGGCAATAATAAGAGCCATTCCTGCCACGGCAGCTATATCCAGCTTTTGGCCATATATAATCCATCCCGCAAGGCTAATCAGCACGATTCCGGCTCCTGACCATATCGCATAGATAATTCCCGTGGGTATTGTTCTCATCGGTATGGTTAACGACCAGAACGCCGCAATATAGAAAATCACGGTTATAAGGGAAGGCCATAAACGAGTAAAACTGTCGGATAATTTTAATGCAGTTGTCGCAATAACTTCACATACTATTGATAATAAAAGAAAAACGTAGCTATTCATTCAGGTGCCTGCTTCACATTACTCCGGTTTATCCAATCGGGTAAGAAAATTCTATCAACATTAAGTTGTAATTTAAACTCAATGTTTAATTTTGTGTGAGCCAGCGCACCCTGTCAGGTGCGCAAAATGCCGATTCACAGCGTGACGGTGGGGAGGGGGGAAGAAGATATGATGCGGAAAAGGTATCAGGCCTGCCGAAACACGGAGAATTTTTTTGTGATGGGCGCAATTGTTTCTGCATCCCCATAAAGCGCAATGGCCACAAACTCCAGCTCTTCCAGGGAGGCGGCTTTGGTTGCCTGGATCTGGGCTTCAGAGGACTTACCCAGCATCGTGGTGGTAAAGAAGTTAAGCATTATCCCCGCTTCCTGACACTTCAGCGCCGCTGTCTTAAGCTGATTGCTGTTTTTTGCCTGTAGGATGACAACCGGATAATGGCTAAGGTAAGCATTCAGATGACTTTCATCGTTTGGGTAATCATGAAAGAGCACGTCATCCGCCTTTCGCATGATCCCGGCGGCCAGATGGGCGGTGGCATTCAGAAGCAGTGCCGGATCCTGCGTGCGGTTAACAATGATATAGAGTTTTTTTTGATTATCTTCAAACATCTCGATTCCTCAATGTCCTGTTAACAGGCTTGTTGTTTATGCCGTATACGGTCAATAACGAACGTTAACGAAAGTGTGCCAGCGGCAGGCAGCAGCCAGGCTAGCCCCTGACCGTGAAGCGGCATCCTGCTGCACAGCGCGTTCAGCCACAATGGTCCCCCCACGGCGTTAAGCGCGTCTGCCAGACCAAAAAGAAAGGTGACAAATGCCGCAGGCACAATCACCAGCCTTGCAGAGCGGAATAATGCCCGTAAGAAAAAGGTCAGAATAAGCACGATAAATACCGGATAAATCGCCGTCAAAATCGGTACAGATAAGGCGATTAGCTGAGTCAGCCCGATATTGGATATCAGCATGGAGGCGATGGAAAAAAACCAGATACAGGTTCGATAGCTGAAGCGGGTGCGATCGCTGAACCAGGCACCACAGGCAGACGTCAGCCCGATAGCCGTGACCAGGCAGGCAAGGGTCATCAGCACGCCCAGAAACAGGTCTCCGGCAGGTCCATAGCTGTAATGCACATAGGCGCTGAGCACCTGGGCTCCATTTGTTGCGCCTTCAGTCAGCCCGCTGCTGCTCAGCCCAAGACGGAACAAGCCTGCATAGACCACCATCAGCCCCACGCCTGCAATCAGCCCGGAATACAAGGCGTATCGGGTGATAAGGCCGGGAGAGGTGACGCCTCGGGACTGGATGGCTCTGACAATTACCAAACCAAAGACCAGAGCTGCCAGCGTATCCATCGTCAGATAGCCATTGGTGATGCCCTGAGAAAAGGGCGAAGTGGCGTATAGCCCCTGCGGCGGCATCGGAGCGCCTGCCGGGACGAGTATGGCTGTGAACGTCAGTACCAGCAGGGCGATGATTTTCAGGGGGGATAAAAACTTCCCTACGGTATCGAGAAGGCGTCCTGGAGAAAGCGATACCAGAATCACCAGGCTGAAGAAGAGAACGCTCCACAGGGCCAACCCGCTTTTACTCAAATGATAATGCTGCAATGCCAGTTCGTACGAGACGGTGGCGGTACGTGGAATAGCGAAGATCGGCCCGATACAGAGATAACAGGTAACGGTCAGTGCCAGACTGCAGAGGCGCCCCGTTGGGCTGGTGATGGCCGAAAGCGATCCGCCTGCTTTCGCCATGGCAATCGCGGTAAGAACCGGCAATCCGACACCCGTAATCAAAAATCCCGTTGCGGCATACCAGATTGAGGTTCCCGCCTGTAAGCCGATTAAGGGGGGGAAAATGATGTTACCCGCCCCGACAAACAGCGCGAAGTTAAGAAAACCCAGGATAAAAATGTCTCTGACGCGAAAAGTTGTCATGCGGTTGTCTTCATTCTCATTACAGGACGAACCACGTACGGGAGTCATTCATTATAAAACACCGCCTGAAACCGTACGTGCCTGCCGGGGGGATTAATGGCGTCCGTGATGGCCATGATGGCCATGAAAATCATGCCAGCCGTGCGCGCGGGAGGATTCATGGTGCCAGGGATGATGATCCGAACGATGGTGCTCGGTTGAGTGATGTTCCCCGATTACGCAGCCGCTGAGTAGCAGGCTCAGGATAATAAGGGAGACGTTCAGACATAACTTACTGTTCAGCATAGTGCGATCCTCTCAATAGCGCCTGGCGAGTAGGAGGCAATGATATTGCTTAAACAAAAAGTTGTATTTTCAACATTTGTTGTTTGTTGAAATTAACGGTAACAAAATAATTCAGCCTGTAAGCGCTCATGAATATTGCATTACAATTTAACTTCATGTTTTTAATGTGTTTTTATTGAAGCGGGTTAACGCGGCAGTAGAAATATCCGCCATTTATCGTCATTTTGTAAAAATCGTAATAATAAGTAATGGATATTGTCACGCAGCGGGATAATCGGGATAGTGCGCTTCACAGGAACAAAACCACATAAGGAAAATGGTTTATGAAAAAGTTAGTCTCTCTTACTGTACTTCTCGGCCTTGCCTCGTCTTCTGCTTTTGCCGCGACCGCGCCCGACTGCGTAAAAGCTGATAATCAGCAAATTGAAGCGCTCTTTGATAAATGGAATGCCTCGCTTCAGACGGGGGATGCCCATAAGGTTGCGGAGAATTACCTGAGTGATGCGGTTCTGCTGCCGACAATTTCGAATCAGGTCCGGCTGACCGACCAGGAGCGCGTGGATTACTTCCAGGATTTTCTGAAGAAGAAGCCGTTCGGCAAAATAGATACCCGCACCATTCGTCTGGGCTGCAATAAAGCCATTGATACGGGTACGTATACCTTTACCTTCGCCGATAAATCGTCAGTGACGGCACGCTATACCTTCACCTATGCGTGGGACGGAAAAGCGTGGAAAATTTCCTCTCACCACTCCTCCGCAATGCCGGAAGGATAAGATCTGTCCCCTCTCTCTTTGGGGCTGAGGAGTTCCCAGTAATTTTTTACCGGAAGCGATGAATGTTGCTTCAGGAAAATGAATAACTTACAGCGGCGCCCTGGCACGTTCACAAGTCATGCCGTTACAGAGTAGCAAGGAACATAAAGTGAACGGAATTACCTCAACAGCCATATGTTCCCCCTCACCCCAGCCCTCTCCCTCAAGGGAGAGGGGGTCCTCCGTGCAGGCATTATTTTATGGGGATCCCTCAACCCTTTGGGGAGAGGGTGAACCACTCAGCGTCTTACCGGCGCGCCGTTCGCCACATAATACGCCGCCGTACTCTTCGCCAGCGGCTCGCGCCCGCGGATCGCGTCGGCAATCTTCTCACCAATCATGATGGTAGTGGCGTTCAGGTTGCCGGTAATAATCTGCGGCATAATCGACGCATCCACCACGCGTAGTCCCTCCAGCCCGTGAACGCGGCCTTCGCCGTCGACCACCGCCATCTCGTCGTAACCCATCCTGCAGGTGCCGCACGGGTGGAAAGCGGTTTCGGCGTGATTACGCACAAACTCGTCCAGCTGTTCATCCGTCTGGCAGTCGATGCCCGGGCTGATTTCGCGACCGCGGAACTTGTCCAGCGCGGGCTGGTGCATGATTTCGCGGGTGATGCGGATCGCGTCGCGGAACTCCTGCCAGTCCTGCTCGTGGGACATATAGTTGAACAGGATCGCCGGATGCTGGTGCGGATCGCGCGACGTGATGCGCACGTGCCCGCGGCTCGGCGAGCGCATGGAGCCGACGTGGCACTGGAAGCCGTGCTCCTTCACCGCGTTTGAGCCGTTGTAGTTAATCGCCACCGGCAGGAAGTGGTACTGAATGTTCGGCCACTCGAACTCCTCGCGGCTGCGGATAAACCCGCCCGCTTCGAAGTGGTTGCTCGCACCCACCCCGGTGCCGCCAAACAGCCACTCCGCGCCAATCTTCGGCTGGTTCCACCACTGCAGGGCAGGGTAGAGGGAGACCGGCTCTTTACATTCATACTGAAGGTACATCTCCAGGTGATCCTGCAGGTTTTCGCCCACGCCGGGTAAATCATGCACCAGCGGGATATCAAACTGCTTAAGCAGTTCGGCGTTACCCACGCCGGAACGCTGGAGGATCTGCGGAGAGGCAATGGCGCCGGCGCACAGCAGCACCTCTTTTTTCGCCGTCGCGTTGGACGGGATGGTGCTTTCGCCCTCCAGCCACTCGACGCCCACCGCGCGCTTGCCGTCAAAAAGAATGCGATCGGTCATGGCGTGGGTGCGGATGGTCAGGTTCGGGCGCGGTTTCGCCTGGTCAAGATAGCCGCGCGCGGTGCTGGCGCGTCGGCCCTGAGGCGTGACCGTGCGGTCCATCGGGCCGAAGCCTTCCTGCTGGTAGCCGTTCAGATCGTCGGTGCGCGGATAACCCGCCTGCACGCCCGCTTCCACCATCGCTTCGAACAGCGGGTTTACGCCCGGTTTAGAGGTAGTGACGCTCACCGGACCGTCGCCCCCGTGGTAGTCGTTCGGGCCCACGTCGCGCGTCTCTGCCTTGCGGTAGTAGGGCAGGCAGTTGAGGTAGCTCCAGTGCTCCAGGCCCGGCTCTTTAGCCCAGTTGTCCAGATCCATCGCGTTGCCGCGCACGTAGCACATGCCGTTGATCAGCGAGGAGCCGCCCAGCCCTTTTCCGCGTCCGCACTCCATGCGGCGGTTGTTCATATGCGGCTCAGGCTCGGTTTCATAGGCCCAGTTGTAGCGCTTGCCCTGAAGCGGGAACGCCAGCGCGGCGGGCATCTGGGTGCGGAAGTCAAAGCGATAATCCGGCCCGCCTGCCTCCAGCAGCAGAACGGTGGTGTTCGGATCTTCAGTCAGTCGTGTTGCCAGTACGTTGCCGGCGGAGCCGGCCCCGATAATGATGTAGTCAAATTGCAAATAAACCTCCCGGTTAAAATATGGACTGGAATTTACCCATCTCAACCTGGATGGACTTCACCTGGGTGTAGCTCTGAAGCGTCATGACGCCGTTCTCGCGGCCAATGCCGGAGTGCTTGTAGCCGCCGACCGGCATCTCCGCGGCGGATTCGCCCCAGGTGTTGATCCAGCAGATGCCCGCTTCGAGCTGATGAATGGCGCCGTGCGCGCGGTTCAGATCGGCAGTGACGATGCCCGCCGCCAGGCCGTAGTCGGTGTCGTTGGCGCGGCGAATGGCTTCTTCATCGGACGCGTAGGTGAGGATAGACATCACCGGGCCGAAGATCTCTTCGCGCACGATGGTCATCTCGTCGGTGCAGTCGGTGAAAACGGTCGGGGCGACCCACGCGCCGTTGTCAAAGCCGTCGCCCTTCAGCACGTCGCCGCCGCAAAGCACGCGCGCGCCTTCCTCTTTGCCTTTGGCGATGTAGCGCATCACGCTGTCGCGGTGATGGAAGCTGACCATCGGGCCAAAGTTGGTGTTTTCATCGAACAGATCGCCCGCGCGGATGCGGCCCATGCGCTCAGCGATTTTCTGCTCAAACGCGGCCTTATATTTCTCGGGCACGAACACGCGGGTGCCGTTGGTGCACACCTGGCCGGAGCTGAAGAAATTGGCCATCATGGCGATGTCTGCCGCGAGATCCAGATCCGCGTCGTCAAACACAATCAGCGGGGATTTGCCGCCGAGCTCCATCGTTACCTCTTTCAGGGACGAGGCCGCCGAGTTGGCCATCACCTTTTTGCCGCTGGCGACGCCGCCGGTGAAGGAAACTTTGGCAATCCCCGGATGTTCGGTCAGGAACTGGCCGGTTTCCGCGCCCACGCCCGGCAGGACGTTAAACACGCCGTCCGGCAGGCCCGCTTCGGTGTAGATCTCGGCAAGCTTAAGCGCGGTGAGCGGGGTGACCTCGCTCGGCTTGAAGATCATGGCGTTGCCCGCCGCCAGCGCCGGCGCGGATTTCCACAGGGCGATCTGGATCGGGTAGTTCCACGCGCCGATGCCCGCCACCACGCCCAGCGGCTCGCGGCGGGTGTACACGAACGAGGTGTCGCGCAGCGGGATTTGGCTGCCTTCCAGCGCCGGGATCAGCCCTGCGTAGTACTCCAGCACGTCCGCGCCGGTGACGATATCAACGGTCGAGGTTTCCGAATACGCTTTACCGGTGTCGAGGGTTTCAAGCTTTGCCAGCTCGTCGTTGCGCTCGCGCAGGATATCGACGGCGCGACGCAGGATGCGAGAGCGCTCCATGGCGGTCATCGCCGCCCAGATTTTTTGCCCGCGCGTCGCGCTTTCCACGGCGCGGTCGACGTCTTCGCGCCCGGCGGCCTGCACGGTCGCCAGAACTTCACCGTTAGCCGGGTTAATGGTCTCGAAGGTGCGACCGCTGGTGGCGGATACATAACCACCATTTATATAAAGCTGCTGTTCTGCCATTCGGGACATAATTTCTCCTCGGTTATTCGGTCGGTAAATGCTGGCTGATAAAGTGGCTGGTGAGCGATTGCGCCAGGGTTTTGTCCAGCGGTTTGCCGCTTAACGCCGCGCGCAGCCATAGCCCGTCGATGAGGGCGGCCAGCCCGTAGCCCGCCTCCTCAGCCTGTTCACGCGGCAGCTCCCGGCGGAATTCGTACACCAGATTTGAGAGCAGCCGGCGGCTGCTGACCTGCTGCAGGCGGTAGAGCATCGGCTGATGCATGCTGCTCGCCCAGAAGGCCAGCCAGGCCTTCATCGCCGCGCCGCTCACCTGGGTTTCATCAAAATTGCCGCCAACAATCGCCTGTAATCGCTGCTCTGCGCTGCCGTTGGGCAGGGCGCGTAAGCGGCTTAAAACCGCATCGCGCAGCTGGCCGGTGATGTCGCGCATGGTCGCTTCCAGCAGGCCGTTTTTATCTTTGAAGTAATGACTGATGATCCCCGTGGAAACGCCCGCCCGACGGGCGATCTGCGCGATGGTTGCGTCATGCATTCCCACTTCATTAATTGCTTCCAGCGTGGCGTCGATTAGCTGCCTGCGCCGGATCGGCTGCATCCCCACTTTGGGCATTTTTGCCACTCCATTCATCAGCGTTGGTAATACATTAAAGCGGTTTTTGATTGGACGTTCAATATAAAATGTGTCTTAATTGTTGCGATTTTGGATTTTAATGGTTACAAAAACAGTGGGGATACTGGATGACAGACCTTTCACAAGACAGAGAAAAAGACAAAATCAATCCGGTTGTTTTTTACACTTCCGCCGGGCTGATTTTGTTGTTTTCCCTGACGACGATCTTCTTTAGCGATTTTTCTGCCGAGTGGATTGGCCGCACCCTGAACTGGGTGTCGAAGACCTTCGGCTGGTACTACCTTCTGGCGGCGACGCTCTATATTGTCTTCGTGGTCTGCATAGCCTGCTCGCGCTTCGGCTCGGTGAAGCTCGGGCCAGAGCAGTCCAAGCCCGAGTTCAGCCTGCTGAGCTGGGCGGCGATGCTGTTTGCCGCCGGTATCGGCATCGACCTGATGTTCTTCTCCGTGGCGGAGCCGGTCACGCAGTATATGCAGCCGCCGGAAGGGGCAGGGCAGACGATGGAGGCCGCGCGCCAGGCAATGGTCTGGACGCTGTTCCACTACGGCTTAACCGGCTGGTCGATGTACGCCCTGATGGGCATGGCGCTCGGATACTTTAGCTATCGTTATAATTTGCCGCTTACCATTCGCTCCGCCCTGTACCCGATTTTCGGTAAAAAGATCAATGGCCCGATTGGTCACAGCGTGGATATCGCGGCGGTGATCGGCACCATCTTCGGTATCGCCACCACGCTCGGGATTGGCGTGGTGCAGCTCAACTACGGGCTGAGCGTGCTGTTTAATATCCCGGATTCGATGGCGGCAAAGGCGGCGCTGATTGCGCTCTCCGTCATTATCGCCACCATTTCAGTGACGTCGGGCGTGGATAAAGGCATTCGCGTGCTCTCCGAGCTGAACGTGGCGCTGGCGCTTGGGCTGATCCTGTTTGTGCTGTTTATGGGCGACACCTCTTTCCTGCTCAATGCCTTAGTGCTGAACGTGGGGGACTACGTGAACCGCTTTATGGGCATGACGCTGAACAGCTTCGCCTTTGACCGCCCGGTGGAGTGGATGAACAACTGGACGCTGTTCTTCTGGGCGTGGTGGGTGGCGTGGTCGCCGTTTGTTGGCCTGTTCCTGGCGCGTATTTCGCGCGGGCGCACCATTCGCCAGTTCGTGATGGGCACGCTGATTATCCCGTTCACCTTTACGCTGCTGTGGCTGTCGGTGTTCGGCAACAGCGCGCTGCACGAGATCATCCACGGCAATGCGACCTTCGCGCAGGAAGCGATGGTGCACCCGGAGCGCGGCTTCTACAGCCTGCTGGCGCAGTATCCGGCGTTTACCTTTAGTGCCTCCGTGGCGACCATTACCGGGCTACTGTTCTACGTCACCTCGGCGGATTCCGGCGCGCTGGTGCTGGGCAACTTCACCTCGAAGCTGAAGGATATTAACAGCGACGCCCCAAACTGGCTGCGCATCTTCTGGTCCGTTGCCATCGGCCTGCTGACGCTCGGCATGCTGATGACCAACGGGATCTCGGCGCTGCAGAACACCACGGTGATCATGGGGCTGCCGTTCAGCTTCGTCATCTTCTTCGTGATGGCCGGGCTGTATAAATCGCTCAAGGTGGAAGATTACCGCCGCGAAAGCGCCAGCCGCGACACCGCGCCGCGTCCGATGGGCGCCCAGGACCGTCTGAGCTGGAAGAAACGCCTGTCGCGCCTGATGAATTATCCCGGCACGCGCTATACCAGCCAGATGATGGAGACGGTCTGCTTCCCGGCGATGGAGGAAGTAGCCCAGGAGCTGCGCCTGCGCGGTGCCTACGTCGAGCTGAAAAACCTGCCGCCGGAAGAGGGCGAGACCCTTGGGCACCTGGATCTGCTGGTGCACATGGGCGACGAGCAGAACTTTGTCTATCAGATCTGGCCGCAGCAGTATTCCGTGCCCGGGTTTACCTACCGCGCGCGCAGCGGCAAATCGACCTACTACCGGCTGGAGACCTTCCTGCTGGAAGGCAGCCAGGGGAATGATTTGATGGACTACAGCAAGGAGCAGGTGATTACGGACATTCTGGACCAGTATGAACGACACCTGAACTTTATCCATCTGCACCGGGAAGCGCCGGGGAATAGCGTGATGTTCCCGGATGTTTGAGTGATGTACAGAGGCATTTGCCGTCGCCCTCATGCCGGGCGGCGGCGATGCCTCACCCGGCCTGCAAATTCAGCTTATCGCGGGCCTGATAAGCGAAGCGCCTTCAGGCGCAGTTTGGCCTCTTCCGTCCAGTATTTCTCCTGACCCTTCATTGACACAACTTTAATGATAACCATTTTCATTTAAATATAGCCTGTGCTATACCTTATAGCACGGGCTAATTTTGCTTTGAATTTAACCATATCAGGAGACTTCTGCGATGCACCCACGGCAAGGATTGAAGCGTCTGTTACTCGGCGCGCTGCTTATGACCGCGACCACCACCGGCGCGCTGGCGGCCGAAAAGTTCCGGGTTATCACCACCTTTACCGTCATCGCGGATATGGCGAAAAACGTGGCGGGTGACGCCGCGGAAGTGACCTCTATCACCAAGCCGGGCGCGGAAATTCACGAGTATCAGCCCACGCCGGGCGATATCAAACGCGCGCAGAAGGCGCAGCTGATCCTGGCGAACGGCATGAACCTGGAGCTGTGGTTCCAGCGCTTTTATCAGCACCTGAACGGCGTACCGGAGGTGATTGTCACCAAAGGCATTACGCCGATGGGGATCAGCGAAGGGCCCTATAACGGCAAGCCCAACCCGCACGCGTGGATGTCTCCCGACAACGCCCTGATTTACGTCGATAACATCCGCGACGCGCTGGTGAAGTACGATCCGGCGAATGCGCAGACCTATCAGCGCAACGCTGAAGCCTACAAGCAGAAGATCGTCGCTACCCTTGAGCCGCTGCGCAAGCAGGTGGCGGAGATCCCCGAAGACAAGCGCTGGATGGTGACCAGCGAAGGCGCCTTCTCCTATCTGGCGCGCGATCTGGGCCTGAAGGAGCTTTACCTTTGGCCGATCAACGCCGATCGGCAGGGCACGCCCCAGCAGGTGCGCAAGGTTATCGATCTGGTGAAAAAACACCGCATCCCGGCGGTGTTCAGCGAAAGCACGGTATCGGATAAGCCCGCGCGTCAGGTGGCCCGTGAAACCGATACCCACTACGGCGGCGTGCTGTACGTCGATTCCCTGAGCGCGGAAAACGGCCCTGTGCCGACCTATATCGACCTGCTGAACGTCACGACCCGCACGCTGGTGCAGGGCATCCGTGACGGCATGAAGGAGTAACCATGCACAAGGGGATTGTCGTCACGGACGTGACCGTGACCTACCGCAACGGGCACACGGCGCTGCGCGACGCGTCGTTCAGCGTGCCGGGCGGATCGATTGCCGCCCTGGTGGGGGTGAACGGCTCCGGCAAGTCCACGCTGTTTAAGGCGGTGATGGGCTTCGTGCGGGCGGCGAGCGGCTCCATCACCATTGAGGGGCTGCCGCCTCACCGGGCGCTGCGCCAGAACCTGGTCGCCTACGTCCCGCAGTCGGAAGAGGTTGACTGGTCGTTTCCGGTGCTGGTCGAAGACGTGGTGATGATGGGCCGCTACGGGCATATGGGGTTTCTGCGTCGGCCAAAGGAAAACGATCGGCGGATCGTGACCGAGGCGCTGAAGCGCGTGGATATGCTTGAGCTGCGCCATCGGCAGATTGGCGAGCTGTCCGGCGGGCAGAAAAAGCGCGTGTTTCTGGCTCGCGCTATTGCTCAGGAGGGGGAGGTGATCCTGCTCGACGAGCCGTTTACCGGCGTGGACGTCAAAACCGAAGCCAGAATCATCAGCCTGCTTCGCGAGCTGCGCGACGAGGGCAAAACCATGCTGGTGTCGACCCATAACCTGGGCTCGGTCACGGCGTTTTGCGATTACACGGTGATGGTAAAAGGCACCGTGCTGGCGAGCGGCCCGACGGAAACCACCTTCACCGCCGGGAATCTTGAGCGCGCCTTTAGCGGCGTGCTGCGCCACGTGGTGCTCAGCGGCTCAGAAGACCGCATTATTACCGACGACGAGCGGCCCTTTATTACCCACCGGCAGGAGGCAAAATGAACGCGCTTCTTGAACCCTTCGACTATGAGTACATGCTCAACGCGATGTGGGTGTCGGCGATGGTGGGCGGGCTGTGCGCGTTTCTCTCCTGCTATCTGATGCTTAAGGGCTGGTCGCTGATTGGCGACGCGCTCTCGCACTCCATCGTGCCGGGCGTGGCGGGCGCCTACATGCTCGGGCTGCCGTTCTCGCTGGGGGCGTTCTTGTCCGGCGGGCTGGCGGCGGGCAGCATGCTATTTCTGAACCAGCGCAGCCGCCTGAAAGAAGACGCCATCATCGGGCTGATCTTCTCCTCGTTTTTCGGGCTGGGGCTGTTTATGGTCTCGCTCAACCCGACCTCGGTAAATATTCAGACTATCGTCCTCGGCAATATCCTCGCTATCGCCCCGGAAGATATCGTTCAGCTGGCGATCATCGGCGCGGCGTCGACGATTATCCTGCTGTTCAAATGGAAAGATCTGATGGTGACCTTTTTTGATGAGAACCACGCCCGCGCCATCGGCCTGCGCCCGGCGCGCCTGAAGATCCTGTTCTTTACCCTGCTGGCGGTCTCCACCGTAGCGGCGCTGCAAACCGTCGGGGCATTTCTGGTGATCTGTCTGGTGGTCACGCCCGGCGCGACCGCGTGGCTGCTCACCGACCGCTTCCCGCGCCTGCTGATAATTGCCGTTGCCATTGGCAGCCTCACCAGCTTCCTCGGCGCGTGGGCCAGCTATTACCTGGACGGCGCGACCGGCGGCATTATCGTGGTCGCCCAGACGCTGCTGTTCCTGCTGGCGTTCGTCTTTGCGCCGAAGCACGGGCTGCTCGCCAGCCGCCGTCGGGCGCGTCACGTCCAGGAGGCGCAACCATGATGGCGCTGCTTCTCGAACCCTTCCAGTTTGCGTTCATGAACAACGCGCTGCTGATATCGCTGCTGGTGGCCGTGCCCTGCGCGCTGCTGTCGGTTTTCCTGGTGCTGAAAGGCTGGGCGCTGATGGGTGACGCCATGAGCCACGCGGTATTCCCCGGCGTGGTGCTGGCATGGATGATGGGCCTGCCGCTGGCGCTCGGCGCGTTTGTTGCCGGCCTGTTCTGCGCGGTCGCCACCGGATACCTGAAGGATAACAGCCGCATCAAGCAGGATACGGTGATGGGGATTGTCTTTTCCGGCATGTTTGGCGCCGGGCTGATCCTCTATATCGCCGTCAAACCCGAGGTGCATCTCGACCACATTCTGTTTGGCGATATGCTGGGCATAAACGGGATGGACATTCTGCAAAGCGGCCTCGTCGCGGGGCTGATTGCGCTGGTGATTGGCCTGAAGTGGCGCGACTTCCTGCTGTTCTGCTTTGACGCTCAGCAGGCGCAGGCAAGCGGGCTGCGCGCCCGCTGGCTGCACTACGGCTTACTGTGCATGGTCTCGCTGACCATCGTGGCGACGCTGAAAGCGGTGGGGATTATTCTGTCGATTTCGCTGCTGATTGCGCCCGGTGCGGTTGCGGTGCTGATCGCCCGGCGCTTTCACGCGGCGCTGCTGGTGGCGGTTGCCGTTTCAGCCCTCGTGTCGGTAAGCGGGGTGTATGCGTCGTACTATCTCGACAGCGCGCCCGCGCCGACCATTGTGGTGCTGTTCGCGGTCGTGTTTATCGTGACCTTTGTGGTGACCAGCCTGAAGGCTCGTCGGCAGGAGCGCGCGACAGCAGGGTGATCGCCTGTTCGCCGTGCTGTTGCCAGTGGAGGGTGAAGGCGGCACCTTCGTTAAAGCCCGCCAGCTGACGGGTCAACGCCAGCGTAAGCGTCTTATCGCCGAGCATGGTGACGCGGGCGCTGTCAAAACCCAGACAGGCCTGCACCCGGGGAAAGAGGGCCTTGAACAGGCTCTCTTTGGCGCTGAACGCCAGCGTCAGGGCGAGGGCAAACGGGTATCCCGAACGGGCCAGCACGATTTCTTCCTGCGCATCAATGATGCCGTCTTTTATCTCTCTGGCCTCGTTGTCGGGGAGGATCGTTTCACAATCGATGCCGATAAGGGCCGGGTGTAGCGCGACGACGGCCATGGCCCGCGTGCCGCTGTGGGTGATGCTGCCTGAAATCCCCTGCGGCCAGAGCGGTTCGCCGCTGGGGCCGATGCCGGGGATGGGGTGGCCCGGTAAGGCGTGCGCGGCGGCAATACGGCCCGCCAGGTGCTCGGCCTTGCGTTTGCGTCCGGCGTCAGCGAGCAGCGCGTGATGCGGGAGCCAGAGGAGATCGGCGTCGGTGAAGGTGGTGGGGTCGAAGGTGACGTGGTGGAGGGTGAGGCTGGCGAGCGCGAAGGTGCGGTGGGTGGTGTGCATGGGATTTCCTCTGTCAACGAATAGTGCGGTCTGGTGCCCTCACCCCGGCCCTCTCCCACGGGGAGAGGGAGCAAACACTAAAAACGGCAACGGGGTTGCCGTTTTGCTTTTACCTCGACCTCACCCCGGCCCTCTCTCACAGGGAGAGGAAGCAAACATTAAAAACGGCAACGAGGTTGCCGTTTTGCTTTTACCTCGACCTCACCCCAGCCCTCTCCCACGGGGAAAGGGAGCAAAAATTAAAAACGGCAACGAGGTTGCCGTTTTGCTTTTACCTAGAATCGGGTATTCACGCTCATATACCACGTGCGGCCCGGTTCATTATACGTATATGCCCCTGCACCGTACATATACGCGCCGGTAGTAGCGTTACCCGTGGTCTGGGCATTCCCCGCGCGCCACTGGCGCTTATCAAAGACGTTGTCCACGCCGCCGGTCAGGCTGACGTTTTTGGTCACGTCCCAGGTCGCGCTCAGGCCAACGATGCTGTACGGGCTGACTTCGTCTTTCTCAGACCCGGTCACCGGCTGACCTTTGTAGTTGTATTTCTTCGGCTGCTGCTTGCCGTACCAGGTGAAGGTCGACTGAAGCGACACGTCCTGATGCACCTGCCAGCTCAGGGTCGAGTTCAGCGTGTACTCCGGGATGATCGACAGACGATCGCCGGTCTCCTTGTTCTTGCTTTGCAGCATATAGGTGATGTTGTTGGTCCAGCTGATGGTGTCGCTGACCGGCACGTTCAGGGAACCTTCCAGTCCTTCCACCACCGCCTTCGGCACGTTCTCCCACTGGTAGATGTCGGTAGTGACTTTGCTGGTGGAGGTCTGGCCAATCGGCGCATAGCCCGCTTCGATCTTGTCGCGGTAGTCGTTGCGGAACCAGGTCACGCCTGCCAGCCAGCCGTCGCGCTTCCACTCCAGGCCAATCTCTTTGTTGATGCTGGTTTCCGCTTTCAGATCGTCGTTACCCATCATGTAGCAGCCCACGCCGTCGGAGCTTGCGTAGCAGCCCTGGCCCTTGCTGTATAACAGGTAGTTCGGGTTGGTCTGATACAGGCTCGGTGCCTTATAGGCGCGCGCGATGCCCATCTTCAGCGTGAAGTCATCCCCCAGGCCCTGCGACAGGTTCAGGGACGGGCTCCAGTTGTTACCCACGATGGTGTGATGGTCGAAGCGCAGGGCAGGGGTCAGCATGGTGCTGTCGGTCAGCTCCATGTTGTTTTCAGCGAACAGGGAGAAAATCTCCGCTGACGTGTACGGGCTGCGGTCGTCGCTCATGCCCGGAACGGTGCCGCCCTGCTGGGTTTGCGTGAAGGAGGTGGAGTCCTTCATGCGCTGCTGGTTCCACTCGGTGCCCAGCGTCAGGTTCTGGTTGACGATGAAATCAATCGGCAGGTTGATTTCGCTGTGCAGCATCACGTCGGAGAGATCGGTGTCGGTGAATTTATTGCTGTTGAACAGACCTTCAGTACCGCCCGCCAGCCCTTCGCCCAGACGGGAGTTGCGGGTGTGTTCGTACTGCGCCCAGTTGCTGGTGGTAATGCCGTTATCCCAGCCGCCGTTCCAGGTGACGGCAAAGTTCTGGCGATAGATACGGTTAGTCTCTTTGCCGTAGTTTTTCTTCACCAGCGCATTGTCGTTGTTGGTGTTCTGCGTGTCGCCCGCATACAGGTTGTTCTGGCGGCTGTAGCCCGCCTCAAACTCCAGGGACTGCATTGGCGCGAAGTCCCAGCGCACCACGCCGTTGATGTCTTTGTTCTCTACGCCCTCACGGCCTGCGGGCAGGGTGTTGGCGTAAGCGCCCGTGCGGTCAGACTGGTGACCCTGGTTGATGTCCCACGCGTCGGCCTGGGTTTTGTCCAGGTTACCGAACATGCGGAAGCTGAAGTCGCCGCCCAGCGGGCCGCTCAGGCTGAAGTTGGTGCGTTTGGTGGAACCTTCGTCTTTGTGTTCCGGCGCGTTCAGATAGGTGTTCCAGGAGCCGTGCCACTGGTCGTCGAACTTTTTGGTGATGATGTTCACCACGCCACCTGCCGCGCCGTTACCGTAGCGGGCGGCGGCCGGACCGCGAATGACCTCAATACGCTCGATCATCTCTGGCGGCACCCAGCCGGTGTCGCCGCGGGTATCGCGCTCGCCGCGCCAGCCCAGGCGGATGGAGTTACGGCTGGTTACCGGCTTGCCGTCGATCAGGATCAGGGTGTTTTCCGGCCCCATGCCGCGAATATCAATCTGACGGTTGTTACCGCGCTGGCCGCTGGTGGAGTTCCCGGTCAGGTTAACGCCCGGCATAGTGCGAATGATTTCCGCCACGTCGCGCGCGGGCGGGTTTTTGCGGATCTCGTCGGCGGTAATGGTGGAAACCCCCGGCGCCTGCAAATTCTGCTCGGCGGCGGTGATTACCATGGTGTCTTCGTGCTGCGCGGAGGCGGTGCTGTCGTCTGCCATGGCGGGCAGCGCGACGCCGTAAATCCCTAAATTGACCAGCAAGGCCAGAGAGTGAATCTTCTTATTCATTAGATGTCCCGCTTTTATGGTTGCTTTTGAGCGCGCTTCCCACAGCGCGGGCACTACGCTATTGCAAATGCAAATAGTTATCAATAATATTATCAATAAAATTTGCTCTGAAACAAAAAAGACTGTTAAACATGGGGTTATAAGGGTGACGGCGTTAACAACGGGAAGTGAGGCGTGGTGGCAGTCAAAAAACGGGCCTGAGTGGGAGCGCCATAAGGAGAACTATCGCGTCACCTTCTGGTGGCGGGACCCGGCAGGAACGCAGGACACGTCTACGGTGAAACGCGTCTGGCTTTACATCACCGGCGTGACCGATCACCATCAAAATGCCCGCCCGCAGTCCCTTGAACGCATCCCGAATACCGACGTCTGGCGGTGGCAGGGCGAGTTCAGCCCCGAATGGCGCGGCAGCTACTGTTTTATTCCCTCCGATAACGACAACGATTTTGCCGGTGCCGTGTTTGAAGGCGAGCAGCCGGACCGCATGGCGCTGCGCGAAGGCTGGCGCAGGCTGCTGCCGCGCGCGGTGTCTGACCCGCTGAATCCGGAGAGCTGGCGCGGCGGGCGCGGGCATGCCGTCTCGGCGCTGGAGATGCCGGACGCGCCCCTTCAGCCCGGCTGGGATCGTCCCGATACGCCGTATCAGGCGCCGCTCTGCATTGAGTGGAACAGCGAGCGCCTGAAGAACCGCCGCCGCGTGTGGATCTTTACCACCGGAGACGTCAGCCCCGAGCGCCCGCTGGCGGTGCTGCTTGACGGGCAGTTCTGGGCGGAAAGCATGCCCGTCTGGCCTGCGCTGACGGCGCTGACCGTTGACGGCAGGCTGCCGCCCGCGGTCTACGTCCTGATCGACATGATTGATACCGCACACCGCAGCCGCGAGCTGCCGTGCAACGCCGATTTCTGGCTGGCGGTGCAGGAAGAGCTCCTCCCGCAGGTAAAAAGCATAACGCCCTTCAGCGACCGCGCCGACCGTACGGTAGTCGCAGGTCAGAGCTTCGGCGGTCTCTCCTCTCTCTATGCCGCACTCAACTGGCCGCAGCGCTTTGGCTGCGTGCTGAGCCAGTCCGGCTCTTACTGGTGGCCGCACCGCGGCGGGCAGCAGGAAGGGCTGCTTATCGCCCAACTCAAAGCGGGTGAGAAAGCCGCACGCGGCCTGCGCATCGTTCTTGAAGCCGGGCGCAACGAGCCGCTCATTTTGCGCGCGAATCAGGCCATTTACGCCGAACTACACCCACAGCAGCCGGTTGTCTGGCGTCAGGTTGACGGCGGACACGATGCGCTTTGCTGGCGCGGTGGGCTGACGCAGGGGCTGATGACCCTCTGGCAGCCGCTTATTCAATAACGGAGTCTGTATGGAATTCAGCAATCCTTTCGATAATCCGCAGGGGCAGTTCGCCATTTTGCAAAATGACCAGGGGCAGTACAGCCTGTGGCCGCAGCAGTGCGAATTGCCCGCAGGCTGGCGCGTGGTATGCGAGCCGCAGTCCCAGGAGGCGTGCCGGCAGTGGCTGGCTGAGCGCTGGCAAACGCTTGTCCCGTCCCATTTTGCGGGGGAGAGCGCATGAACCGTCTTCCTCTCGTCGCCGCCCAGCCGGGCATCTGGATGGCGGAACAGCTTTCCACCCTGCCGAATGCCTGGAGCGTGGCGCACTATACCGAGCTTAAGGGCGACATTGACGCGCCATTGCTGGCAAAAGCGATTGCTGAAGGCATGATGCAGGCCGATACCCTGCGGATGCGTTTTGCCGAGGATAACGGCGAGGTGTGGCAGTGGGTTGATGAAGCCATAACGCTGCCCGAGCCGTCCATCGTTCGCGTTGACTCTCACGAGGCCGCCGTGGCGCTGATGGAAAGCGATCTTAATCAGAACCTGCGCGTGGACGGCGGTCAGCCGCTGGCGTTTCACCAGCTGATTCAGGTCGGCGAGCGCCAGTGGTACTGGTATCAGCGCTATCACCATCTGGTGGTGGATGGCTTCAGCTTCCCGGCCATTACCCGCCAGATTGCCGCGATTTACGCCGCCTGGAAACGGGGCGAACCCGCGCCTGCCTCGCCGTTTACGCCGTTCGCTGAGGTGGTTGACGAGTATCAGCGCTATCGCGACAGCGAGGCTTATCAGCGCGACGGTACCTTCTGGGCCGGGCAGCGCAGGCAGCTTCCTCCTCCGGTCTCGCTCTCCTCCGCGCCGCTGCCGGGACGCTCCGCCACCACCGACATTCTGCGCCTGAAAATTGCAATGGACGGCCGCGCCTTCAGCCAGCTTGCGCAGGCGGCAGGACAGGCGCAGCGCACCGACCTGGCGCTTGCGCTGGTGGCGCTGTGGCTGGGCCGCCTGACCGGACGGCCGGACTACGCCGCCGGGTTTATCTTTATGCGCCGCATGGGCTCCGCCGCGCTGACCGCGACCGGCCCGGTGCTCAACGTGCTGCCGCTGGCGGTCAATATCAATCCGCAGGAGAGCCTGCCGGAGCTGGCGCTTCGCCTGGCGAACCAGCTGAAAAAAATGCGCCGCCATCAGCGCTATGACGCCGAGCAGATCGTGCGCGACAGCGGGCGTGCCGCAGGCGATGAAGCCCTGTTTGGCCCGGTGCTGAACGTCAAGGTATTCGATTATCAGCTGGATATCGACGGCGTGGAGGCCACCACCCACACGCTGGCCACCGGCCCGGTGAACGATCTGGAGCTGGCATTATTCCCCGACGAGCAGGGCGGATTGAGCATCGAGCTCCTCGCCAGTAAAGAGCGTTACGACGAGGCGACGCTTGCCCGCCACGTTTCGCGCCTGAACGCGATGCTGGCGCAGTTTGCCGCCAACCCGGACCTGCGCTGCGGTGAAGTGGAAACCGTTTCTGAGCAGGAATACGCCCAGCTTGCGCGCATCAATGATACCGGGCTGGCGCTGCCGTCCACCACGCTTGCGGATCTGGTGGCGGAGCAGGCGAGCAAAACCCCGGACGCCCCCGCGCTGGCGGATGCAAACGTTGAGCTGAGCTACCGCCAGATGCGCGAGCAGGTCGTCGCGCTGGCGAACCTGCTTCGCGAACGCGGCGTGAAGCCCGGCGACAGCGTGGCGGTGGCCCTGCCGCGCTCGGTATTTCTGACCCTGGCGCTGCACGGCATCGTCGAGGCAGGCGCCGCGTGGCTGCCGCTGGACACCGGCTACCCGGACGATCGCCTGCGGATGATGCTGGAGGACGCCAGGCCCTCGCTGCTGATTACCACCGACGAGCAGCTACCGCGCTTTAGCGATTTGCTGATTACGACGTTTAGTTACAACACACTGTTACCGACCGCAGGTGCTGAACCGCTGCGGCTGGCGAAGCCGGAGCAGACCGCGTACATCATCTTTACCTCCGGTTCGACGGGGCGTCCGAAAGGGGTGATGGTCGGCCATACCGCCATCGTTAACCGCCTGAAGTGGATGCAGGACAGCTACCCGCTGGCGGCGAATGACGTAGTGGCGCAGAAAACGCCGTGCAGCTTTGACGTGTCGGTCTGGGAGTTCTGGTGGCCGTTTATCGCCGGGGCGAAGCTGGTGATGGCCGAGCCGGACGCGCACCGCGATCCGCAGGCGATGCAGAGCTTCTTTGAACAGTACGGCGTGACGACGACCCACTTCGTGCCGTCGATGCTGGCGGCGTTTGTCGCCTCGCTGACGCCGGAAAACGTGGCGTGCTGCGCGTCGCTTAAGCAGGTGTTCTGCAGCGGCGAAGCGCTGCCTGCCGGGCTGTGCCGCGAGTGGGAATTGCTCACCCATGTGCCGCTGCACAACCTCTACGGCCCGACCGAAGCGGCGGTGGACGTCAGCTGGTATCCGGCATTTGGACCAGAGCTGGCGGCAGTTTCAGGCAACAGCGTGCCGATCGGCTTCCCGGTGTGGAACACGGGGCTGCGCATTCTGGACGCGATGATGCGCCCGGTGCCGTTTGGGGTGGCGGGGGATCTGTATCTCACCGGCATCCAGCTGGCGCAGGGGTATCTGGGCCGTCCCGACCTCACCGCCAGCCGCTTTATCGCCGATCCGTTTGCCCCCGGCGAGCGCATGTACCGCACCGGCGACGTTGCCCGCTGGCTGGACAATGGCGCGGTGGAATACCTAGGCCGCAGCGACGATCAGCTGAAAATTCGCGGCCAGCGCATCGAGCTTGGCGAAATCGACCGGGCGATGCTGTCGCTGCCGGACGTGGCTCAGGCCGTGGCGCACGCCTGCGTGTTCAACCAGGCGGCGGCAACGGGCGGCGATGCGCGCCAGCTGGTGGGGTATGTCGTCTCCGAATCGGGTCTGCCGCTGGATCGCGACGCGCTGCTGGAATCGCTGAAGGCACAGCTGCCGCCGCACATGGTGCCGGTGGTGCTGCTGCAAATCAGCGCGCTGCCGTTAAGCGCGAACGGCAAGCTCGACCGCAAGGCGCTGCCGCTGCCGGAGCTGACCAGCAAAACCTCCGGCCGCGCGCCGGAAGGCGAAACCGAAGTTACCGTGGCGCAGGCGTTCTCGGCGCTGCTGGGCTGCGAGGTAAACGATATCGAAGCCGACTTCTTTGCCCTCGGCGGCCACTCGCTGCTGGCGATGCGCCTGGCGGCACAGCTCAGCCGCGCGTTTAGCCGTAAGGTCACGCCGGGGCAGGTTATGGTCGCCTCCACGGTCAGCAAGCTCAGCGCCCTGCTGGACTCGCAGATGAGCGACGAGCAGGCGCAGCGTCTGGGGTATGAAACCCTGCTCCCGCTGCGCGAGAGCGACGGCCCGACGCTGTTTTGCTTCCATCCGGCGTCCGGCTTTGCCTGGCAGTTCAGCGTGCTGGCGCGCTATCTCAGCCCGCGCTGGTCTGTTACCGGCATTCAGTCGCCGCGCCCGGACGGGCCGATGCAGCAGTGCGCGGATCTGGATGGGGTGATCGAACATCATCTGAGCACGTTGCGTAAGCAGCAGCCGCAGGGGCCGTACTACCTGTTCGGCTATTCCCTCGGCGGCACGCTGGCGCAGGGGATTGCGGCGCGTCTGCGCGAGCAGGGCGAAACCGTAGCGTTCCTCGGCCTGCTGGACACCTGGCCGCCGGAAACCCAGAACTGGGCGGAGAAAGAGGCCAACGGCCTCGACCCGGAGGTGCTGGCAGAGATCGAGCGCGAGCGTCAGGCGTTTATTGCCGCCCAGCAGGGGCAGGGCTCCAGCGCGCTGTTTAACGCCATTGAGGGCAACTACGCCGACGCGGTGCGGCTGCTCACCACGGCACGCAGCTCACGCTTTGACGGAAAAGCGACGCTGTTCGTTGCCGAACGCACGCGAACGATGGATCCGCAGGTCGCGTGGGCGCCGTGGGTGGGTGAACTGGAGGTGTACAGCCAGGACTGCGCCCACGTGGATATCATTTCACCGCAGGCGTTTGAGAAGATAGGACCGGTGTTGAAGGAGATTTTGGGATAATTGTTCCCCTCACCCCAGCCCTCTCCCCAAAGGGGAGAGGGTGTAATCGTCCCCTCGCCCCTTTGGGGAGAGGGTCAGGGTGAGGGGCCATCAGACCGCACGCTTTCCAAGCGGCACCACCAGCGGCGTGCCCGCCACCGGATCGTCAATAATCATGCAGCGCATGCCGTAGATCCGCTCGATCAGCTCTGGCGTCACAATCTCCTTCGGCGCGCCCTGCGCCACAATCTCGCCGTCGCGCAAGGCAATCAGATGCGTGGCGTAGCGGCACGCCTGATTCAAATCATGCAGCACCGCCGCCAGGGTATAGCCCTGCGTGCGGTTCAGCTCGCTCAGCAGCTCCAGCAGGTCAATCTGATGGCTGATGTCCAGCCAGGTCGTCGGCTCGTCCAGCAGCATGATGGAGGTTTCCTGCGCCAGCACCATCGCGATCCACGCCCGCTGCCGCTGTCCGCCGGAGAGGGTGTCCACGCTTTGCAGGGCGAGATCGGTAATCCCCGTCGCCCGCATCGCGCGGTTCACCGCCTCGTCATCTTCCCTGCGCCAGCGGGTAAACAGCGGCTGGTGCGGATAGCGTCCGCGCGAAACCAGCTCCTGCACCGTGATATCCCCCGGCGTGGTGGCGTTCTGCGCCAGCAGCCCGATGCGCCGCGCCACCTCTTTGTTGGCGAAGCGCTGGATCTGCTCGCCGTCGAGAAATACGCTGCCCTCAGCCGGGGCCATCAGGCGGCTCAGGGTGCGCAGCAGCGTCGATTTACCGCAGCCGTTCGGGCCGATGATCGCCGTAAAGTGGCCGTCAGGTACGGAGACGGTCAAATCACGGGCAATGATTTTTTTGCCGTAGGCGAGGGTGAGGTTTTCGCCGCGCAAGCGGGTGGTTGAGTCTGTCATTTCTTGCGTGACTCCTGAACGAGCAAAACGATAAGGTAAATTCCGCCGAGGCTGACGGTCACCACGCCTACCGGAAGTTGATAAGGCATAAACAGCCGCTGGGCGCAGAGATCGGCAGCCAGCAGTAACGTCGCCCCGCACAGCGCGGCCTGGGTTAACCCCCAGCGCGCCGTACCGCTAAGACGCCGCGCAATGTGCGGGGCGACCAGGGCGATAAACGAGATCGGTCCGGCAATCGCGGTGGAGGCCGCGGTGAGCAGCACGGCCACCAGCATCAGCATCAGGCGCGAACGCTCTACCCCCACGCCCAGCGCGCAGGCGGTGTCGTCGCCCATCTCCAGCAGCCGCATGCGCCGCACCAGCAGCAGCGCGGCTATAAACATCAGCAAAATCAGCGGCGCGGCGGGCCAGGTTTTGCCCCACGTCAGGCCGTTGAGGGAACCGGCATACCACAGCCCGGCCGAGAGCGCGGTTTCCAGCGAGGCCTGCAGTAAAAGCCAGGTGTTAAAGGCCATCAGCATCGCGCGCACGCCGATACCGATAATGATCAGGCGGAAGGTGTCGATGCCGTTGCGCCAGGCAAGCAGCCAGATAGCCAGCGACGTGACAATGCCGCCGGCCATCGCCGTAAAGGTGATGGCCGTCAGGTGCTGGCCAAACAGCACCATCGCCACCAGCACGCCGCTCCAGGCTCCGGTATTGAGGCCCATCACGTCCGGGCTGCCGAGCGGGTTGCGCATCAGCGACTGGAAAATCGCGCCGCTGACGCCGAGTGCCGCGCCCACCAGAATGGCCATCGCCACGCGCGGCAGTCGCCACTCCGTCACCACCAGGGTGATATTGCGCGGCGCGCTGCCGGTGAGGGCGTGAAGGACCTGCGCGAAATCGAGCGTGACGGCGCCGCTTTGCAGGCTCCAGACCGCCAGCAGCAGCAGGGCCATGACCAGCAGGGAGACGCTGGTGACCAGGCGACGGGACGGGGCCATCATGCGCCACCTCCGCGTCTGCGTCGTACCAGGAAGATCAGCACCGGCGCGCCGATAAAGGCGCTCACCACCGAGACGCGCAGCTCTCCGGGCACCAGCAGGCGGCCCAGCACGTCGGCAAACAGCAGCAGGGCCGGGGTGGCCAGCAGCGTCACCGGCAGCGACCAGCGGTGATCCGCCCCCACCAGCCAGCGCGCCACGTGCGGCATCATCAGGCCGATAAAGGCAATCGGACCGACCACGGCGGTCGCGCTGCCGCACAGCACGGTGATGGCGAGCAGGCCAGTCAGCTGCGTGCGCGCCACGCGGTTACCGAGCGCGGTAGCGGTGTCGCTGCCGAGGCTCAGGCTGTTCAGCGCCCGGCTTAAGCACAGCGCCACGGCGGCGGCAATCATCACCGGAATAACCACCACCTTTAGCGTATCCAGGGTGCGAATATCCAGCGAACCGGCCTGCCAGAAGCGCAGCTGGTCGTAGACGTCCGGGTTGAGCAGGGCGATGCCGTTCGATAAGCCTTCCAGCACCGCCGCGAGCGCTACGCCCGCCAGGGTTAAGCGCACCGGGCTCAGCTGCCCGCCGCCCTGGCTGCCGGTAAAGGCGACCACCAGCGAGGCGGCCAGCGCGCCGCAGAAGGCCATCACCAGCTGTTCAGAGGGTGACGTTAATCCGAACAGCGCCGCGCCGAGCACGATGGCAAAGCTGGCGCCGGAATTGACGCCGAGAATGCCGGGATCCGCCAGCGGATTTCGGGTAAGGGTTTGCATCAGGGCACCGGCAAGCCCGAGCGCGCCGCCGGCCAGCAGTCCCGCAAGGGTGCGGGGCAGGCGAGCGTCGAGCACGATGGTGCAGTCGGCGCTCTGGCAGGTACCGGAGAGCGCATCGACAATAACGGACGCGGGCAGCGGCCTGGCGCCGACCAGCAGGCTGAGTGCAATCGCAAGGATTAGCAGTAGCAATAACGCGGGCACGGCAACGGCGCGCACCGCAGAAGAGGAAAACGACATAGCAACATCCATGATTTGATAATGATAGTGATTATCGTTATCTATCTTATTTGGCTATGTTAGCATGTGCGCCCATGGAATTGGTAGAAATAGACTCAAGGCCTTGTCATGAATCAAAAATCCTGGCTGCTTAACCTCAGCCTGCTCAAGACGCACCCGGCATTTCGCGCCGTCTTTATCGCCCGCTTTATCTCCATTCTGTCCCTCGGCCTGCTCGGCGTCGCCGTGCCCGTGCAGATCCAGGCCATGACCCACTCCAGCTGGCTGGTGGGGTTATCCGTGACCTTAACCGGCGGGGCGATGTTTATCGGCCTGATGGTCGGCGGCGTGCTGGCGGATCGCTACGAGCGTAAAAAGCTGATCCTGCTGGCGCGCGGCACCTGCGGCGTGGGCTTTATCGGGCTGTGCCTGAACGCCATGCTGCCGGAGCCGTCGCTGATTGCCATTTACGCGCTCGGCCTGTGGGACGGCTTTTTTGCTTCGCTGGGCGTAACGGCGCTGCTGGCGGCCACGCCCGCGCTGGTCGGGCGCGAGAATCTGATGCAGGCCGGGGCGATCACCATGTTCACCGTGCGCCTCGGCTCGGTGATTTCGCCGATGGTTGGCGGATTATTGCTGGCAACCGGCAGCGTGGCGTGGAACTACGGCCTGGCGGCGGCGGGAACGTTTATTACCACCCTGACGCTGCTGCGTCTGCCGCTGCTGCCCCCTCCGCCGCAGCCGCGCGAGCATCCGCTTAAATCCCTGATGGCGGCAATCCGCTTTCTGTTCAGCAGCCCGCTCATCGGCGGCATTGCGCTGCTCGGCGGCCTGCTGACGATGGCGAGCGCCGTGCGCGTGCTGTACCCGGCGCTGGCGGGCGAGTGGCGGATGAGCGCCTCGGAGATTGGCGTGCTGTACGCCGCCATTCCGCTCGGGGCAGCGTTCGGGGCGCTCACCAGCGGCAATCTGGCGCAGAGCGCGCGCCCGGGCCTGATTATGCTGGTCGCAACCCTGGCCTCGTTTATCGCCATCGGCTTCTTCAGCCTGATGCCGGTCTGGGCGCTGGGGGTTCTGTGTCTGGTCATTTTTGGCTGGCTGAGCGCTATCAGCTCTCTTCTACAGTACACCCTGATCCAGACCCAGACGCCGGAAGGGATGCTCGGGCGCATTAACGGCCTGTGGACCGCGCAGAACGTGACGGGCGACGCGGTTGGTGCGGCGATCCTCGGCGGGCTGGGGGCGATAATGACCCCGGTAGCCTCGGCGAGCAGCAGCGGGTTTGTACTGGCGGTTGTCGGCGTGATTTTGCTGGTGGTATTAGCGGAATTGCGGCGGTTCAGGCAGGAGGTTGTATTGAACGACGGTGCGGCCTGATGCCCTCACCCCGGCCCTCTCCCGCGGGGAGAGGGAGGGAAAAGGCCTACTTAAACAATGCGTTTAATCTCTCTAACACCAGCATCGCGCTGTAATAATCCAGGCGAAACGTCTCCGTTCCCAGCGCCCAGACGCGCTTGTTTTTCACCGAAGGCAGATGCGCCAGCAGCGGGTTGGCGTAAATCGCGTCCACGTCTTTCTGGTCACCGGCAAACACAAACAGCCCTTCGCCGTTCAGCCCCGTTGCCAGGTTTTCACCGCCCAGCTGAATAATGTCGTGGCGCTTGCCCTGGCTTTTGGAGGTGTGCAGCCCTGCAGGCAGGTCCGCCAGCGTGAAGCCCAGCTGGTGCAAAAGCTTGCCCTGCGCCGATTCTGCGGTCCAGAGGTTAGCGCTGTGCGCGGCGGCGGTGTAGACGATGGCGTTTACCGGCTGCGGCGGCAGCGTCATCTGCTGCTTCACCTGCGCGAGCTGCTTATCGAAGGCGGCAACGCGTTCGGCGGCCTGCTTTTCGTGTCCGGTAAGGGTGCCGAGCTGCGTCAGCAGTTCCTGCCAGCTTTTGTCGTCGTAGTTGATGACGAGCGTCGGGGCGATGGCGGAGAGCTGATCGTAGAGCGCCAGCGCGGAATCCCCGCCGGTGGCGCTAATTAGAATCAGGTCCGGCATCTGGGCGGCCACAGCTTCCGCGCTCGGCTCGCCAATGTACAGACGGGCAACCTTGCGCTGCTTTGCAATCTCGCCCCACTGGCGCAGGAAGCCCTGCGCATCCGCGACGCGGTTGTTGGGCGTGGTGGCGCCGCTGGCGATAACCGGGGCGTCAATCGCCAGCAGGGAGCCGGTTAAGGTCACGCTGGTGGAGACAATGCGCGTCGGTTTGCTCTCAAGGGTGTGCACGCCGCGGCTGTCGGTGACCTGACGCGGCCAGTCGGCGGCGGCTGCTGAGGTTAGTCCTAAAACAAAAAGTCCTGTCAAAAGAAGGGCATTACGGCAAACGGCAGCGAATTTCACAGAGCGGCATCCTGTTTTTACTGAAGATAATGCTTCTCATTTTCATGGTTGCGGATAAGGGATGCAAGCATTTGTAGCACAAGTTGTTTGCCCGGCGGTTGACAGCGGGGCGCTGTGGGATTAGGTTAGCCGACGAAAATATAAATGATAATCATTATTGCTTTTTTTATCATTTTGAGGAGGATGATATGGACACGTCCCTGGCTGAGGAAGTTCAGCACACCGCGACCGCGCTGCAATCAGACAGCTTTTTCTTTATGTCGCCTTACCGCAGTTTTACCACCTCAGGCTGTTTTGCCCGCTTCTCCGAATCCGCCGTCGGCGGAGACGACCCGTCGGGTCACTTCCAGCAGAAATTGGCTCAGGCTTTCCGTCACGCGAAAGACAGCGGCATTGCCCACCCGGTGATGGTAGGGGCAATTCCCTTCGATACCCGCAAACCCTCGTCGCTGTTTATTCCGCAACGCTGGCAGACCTTTTCGCGCCCGGCGCGCCAGCAGTCGGCACGCTACGCCTCCGGCGCACAGACGCTGAACGTTCGGCAGCGCACCGAAATTCCGCCGCAGCCGGTTTTCGAAGAGATGGTATCCCGCGCCGCGTCGCTGACCGCCACGCCGCAGGTGAACAAGGTCGTGCTGTCGCGCCTGATTGATATCGCCACCGACAGGCGAATCGATAGCGGCGTGCTGATGGAGCGTCTTATCGCCCAGAACCCGGCCAGCTTCAACTTCCACGTGCCGCTGGAAGACGGCGGCGTGCTGCTGGGCGCCAGCCCGGAGCTGCTGCTGCGCAAAGAGGGCGCCCGCTTTAGCTCGCTGCCGCTGGCGGGCTCCGCGCGCCGTCAGCCTGACGACGTGCTGGATCGCGAGGCGGGCACTAAGCTGCTGGCCTCCGAAAAGGACCGCCACGAGCACGACCTGGTGACGCAGGCGATGAAGGCCGTTCTGGAGCCGCGCAGCCACCATCTGAGCATGCCCGCTTCCCCGCAGCTCATCACCACGCCAACGCTGTGGCATCTGGCGACGCCGGTAGAGGGTGAAGCGCGTGAAAACGAGAACGCCCTGACGCTGGCCTGCCTGCTGCACCCGACGCCAGCCCTGAGCGGTTTCCCGCACCAGGCGGCAAAAGAGCTGATTGCCGAACTGGAGCCGTTCGACCGCGAGCTGTTCGGGGGCATCGTCGGCTGGTGCGACAGCGAAGGTAACGGCGAGTGGGTGGTGACTATCCGCTGCGCGCGTCTGCACCAGAACACCGTTCGCCTGTTTGCCGGGGCGGGTATCGTGCCGGCCTCCTCGCCGGTGGGCGAGTGGCGCGAAACCGGCGTGAAGCTCTCCACCATGCTCAACGTTTTTGGTTTGCACTAAGGAATACTCATGACCATCCGCTTTACCCGCTGGCCTGAGGATTTTGCCCGCCGCTACCGTGAGAAAGGCTACTGGCAGGATCTGCCGCTGACCCACATTCTGACGGATCGCGCGGACAGCGATGCGGTCGCGATTATCGACGGCGATTGTTACATTACCTACCGCGCGTTTCATCAGGCGGTGAACAACCTGGCGTCTGCCCTTCAGGCGCAGGGGCTGCACCGCGGCGAAACCGCGCTGGTGCAGCTCGGCAACGTGGCCGAGTTTTACGTTACCTTTTTCGCGCTGCTGCAGATTGGCGTCGCGCCGGTCAACGCGCTCTTTAGCCATCAGCGCAGCGAGCTGAACGCCTACGCGGCGCAGATCAGGCCCGCCGTACTGATTGCCGACCGCGGCCACGCGCTGTTCGCGGGCGATGAGTTCCTCAACGCTTTCGTGGATGAACACCGCTCGGTGCGCGTGGTGCTGCTGCGCGGTGACAGGGCCGAACATGCGCTGGAGGCGGTGATTGCCCGCCCGGCGGACAATTTTATCCCCAACCCCACGCCTGCCGACGAGGTGGCGTTCTTCCAGCTCTCCGGCGGCAGCACCGGCACGCCGAAGCTGATCCCGCGCACGCATAACGACTACGACTACAGCATTCGTCGCAGCAACGAGATCTGCGGCATTACCGCCGAAACCCGTTACCTGAACGCGCTCCCGGCAGCGCATAACTACGCCATGAGCTCGCCGGGATCGCTAGGCGTGTTCACCGCGGGCGGCTGCGTGGTGCTGGCGAACGATCCGAGCGCCACGCTCTGCTTCCCGCTAATCGAACAGCACCAGATTAACGTCACCTCGCTGGTGCCTCCGGCGGTCAGCCTGTGGCTGCAGGCGATTGCCGACGGGGCGGGAAATGCGCAGCTTGCGTCGCTGAAGCTGCTCCAGGTGGGCGGGGCAAGGCTTTCCGCCACGCTCGCCGCGCGTATTCCGGCGGAAATAGGCTGCCAGCTGCAGCAGGTGTTCGGCATGGCGGAAGGGCTGGTGAACTACACCGCGCTCGACGACGCGCCGGAACGCATCATCAACACCCAGGGCCGCCCGATGTGCCCGGACGACGAAGTGTGGGTGGCGGACGAGCACGGCAACCCGCTGCCGCGCGGTGAGGTCGGGCGTCTGATGACGCGCGGCCCGTATACCTTCCGCGGCTATTTCAACAGCCCGGAACACAACGCCAGCGCCTTTGACGCCAACGGCTTTTACTGCTCGGGCGATCTGATCGCCATTGACGAGCAGGGGTACATCACCGTGCAGGGGCGCGAGAAGGATCAGATCAACCGCGGCGGGGAGAAGATCGCCGCCGAAGAGATCGAAAACCTGCTGCTGCGCCATGACGCGGTGATCCACGCCGCGCTGGTGAGCATGGAGGACAGCCTGCTGGGCGAGAAGAGCTGCGCGTATCTGGTGGTGAAACAGCCCCTGCGTGCGGTCGAGGTGCGCCGCTTCCTGCGCGAGCAGGGCGTTGCCGAATTTAAGCTGCCGGACCGCGTGGAGAGCGTGGACGCGCTTCCGCTAACGCCGGTCGGCAAAGTCGATAAAAAACAGTTGCGCCTGTGGCTCGCTGAACGCGCCCGGGGCTGAGGAACAGAGAATGGCCATTCCAAAATTATCCGCATACGCGCTGCCAACCGCCGCAGACCTGCCGACTAACAAGGTGAACTGGGCGTTTGAGCCGGAGCGCGCCGCGCTGCTGATCCACGATATGCAGGAATACTTCCTGAACTTCTGGGGCGAAAACAGCGCGATGATGCAGCAGGTGGTAGCGAACATCGCCAGACTTCGCGCATTTTGCAAGGAACACCATATCCCGGTGTACTATACCGCGCAGCCGAAAGAGCAGAGCGATGAGGACCGCGCCCTGCTGAACGACATGTGGGGGCCGGGCCTGACCCGCTCGCCGGAGCAGCAGCGCATCGTAGCCGAACTGGCCCCGGACGAAGCGGACACCGTGCTGGTGAAGTGGCGCTACAGCGCGTTTCACCGCTCGCCGCTGGAGCAGATGCTGAAAGAGACCGGCCGCAACCAGCTGCTGATCACCGGCGTTTATGCCCACATCGGCTGCATGACCACCGCCACCGACGCCTTTATGCGCGACATCAAGCCGTTCTTTATCGCCGACGCGCTGGCGGATTTCACCCGCGACGAGCATCTGATGTCGCTGAAATACGTGGCCGG
This sequence comes from Enterobacter cloacae complex sp. 2022EL-00788, assembly GCF_026627565.1. Classification (NCBI taxonomy): domain Bacteria; kingdom Pseudomonadati; phylum Pseudomonadota; class Gammaproteobacteria; order Enterobacterales; family Enterobacteriaceae; genus Enterobacter; species Enterobacter cloacae complex sp. 2022EL-00788. The sequence continues at coordinate 301,246 of NZ_JAPNMC010000002.1, forward strand.
GCGCTCGGGCCGCGTGGTGATGACCGACGAACTGCTGCCGTCCGTACCGGCGACCAAAGCGGCGCTGCGTGAGCTGATCCTGCCGCTGCTGGACGAGTCCGACGAGCCGATGGATGACGAAAACCTGATCGACTACGGTCTGGACTCGGTGCGCATGATGGCGCTGGCCGCCCGCTGGCGCAAAGTGCACGGCGATATCGACTTCGTGATGCTGGCAAAAAATCCTACCCTCGACGCCTGGTGGGCGCTGCTCTCCCGCGAGGTGAAGTGATGAGCTTTGACTTCACGGGTAAAACCGTCTGGGTGACGGGCGCGGGCAAAGGCATTGGCTATGCGACCGCGCGGGCGTTTGCGGAGGCGGGCGCGCGGGTGACCGGGTTCGACCTGGCCTTCCCGCAGGGCGATTATCCGTTTGCCACCGAGACGCTGGACGTGGCGGATGCCGGGCAGGTAAGTGAGGTGTGCGGGCGCCTGCTGGCCTCGCTTGAACGTCTGGACGTGCTGGTCAACGCCGCCGGCATTCTGCGCATGGGGGCCACGGACCGGCTTTCTCAGGAGGACTGGCAGCAGACGTTTGCGGTCAACGTTGGCGGCGCGTTTAACCTGTTCCAGCAGACGATGGGCCAGTTCCGCCGTCAGCAGGGCGGAGCGGTAGTGACGATAGCCTCAGACGCGGCGCATACGCCGCGCATCGGCATGAGCGCGTATGGCGCCTCGAAAGCGGCGCTCAAAAGCCTGGCCCTGACCGTCGGGCTGGAGCTGGCAGGCAGCGGCGTACGCTGTAACCTGGTGTCGCCCGGCTCAACGGATACCGACATGCAGCGTACCCTGTGGAAAAGCGACGATGCGGAACAGCAGCGCATTCGCGGCTTCGGCGAGCAGTTTAAGCTCGGCATTCCTCTCGGCAAAATCGCCCGTCCGCAGGAGATTGCCGCCACCGTGCTGTTCCTTGCATCCGACGCCGCCAGCCATATCACCCTGCAGGATATCGTGGTGGACGGCGGCTCCACGCTGGGGGCGTAATGATCTGGAAACGTCATTTATCGCTTGAGGCGCTGAACGCCACCAGCCAGAACACCATGGTGGCGCATCTGGGCATCGTCTATACCCGCCTCGGGGACGACACGCTGGAAGCCGAGATGCCGGTGGATGCGCGCACCCACCAGCCGTTTGGCCTGCTGCACGGCGGCGCGTCGGCGGCGCTGGCGGAAACGCTGGGATCGATGGCCGGTTTTCTGATGACCCGCGAGGGGCAAAACGTGGTGGGCACGGAGCTGAACGCCACGCATCACCGCGCGGTGTCTCAGGGAAAGGTGCGCGGCGTTTGTCAGCCGCTGCATCTGGGGCGTTCCAGCCAGAGCTGGGAGATCGTGGTGTTCGACGAGCAGGGACGGCGGTGCTGCACGTGCCGGTTGAGTACGATGGTGCTGGGTTAATTTTGTGCGGCCTGTTGCCCCACCCCTCACCCCGGCCCTCTCCCCAAAGGGGCGAGGGAGAAAAGAGGGCGCTGAGCCGTCCCCTCTCCCCTTTGGGGAGAGGGTTAGGGTGAGGGGTAGGGAAAACCTTACAGCATCGAAACGACCCGCTTCAGTAACCGAATTCGCGGCGCAATGGACGCTTTATCCAGCCATTCCGCGGGGCTGTGGAACCCGGCGCCAATCGGACCGAAGCCGTCAAGCGTCGGGATGCCGAGGGCGGCGGTGTGGTTGGCATCGCTGCCGCCGCCGACCGCCTGCCAGGTAATGGTGATACCTTCCTCCTTTCCGGCCGCTTCAACCAGACGCATCAGCGCCTGAGTGTCTTCACTCGCGGCCATCGCCGGTTTATGGTTAACCCGCGTCAGCGTGGTGGTCACGCCGTCTGAAAAGCCTTTTTCGCATAATGCTTCAAGCGCCTGATTCACCCGGTCGTACTCGTCGTTTTCCCAGAAGCGCACGTCCAGTTCGGCCACGGCGTGGTCCGCCACCACGTTGGCCGCGCTGCCGCCCTGTATAACGCCGACGTTCAGCGTGGTGCCGCGATCCCAGTCCGTCAGGGCATTGATAGCGATAATGCTGTTTGCCAGCGCGGTAATCGCAGAGCGGCCTTTCTCCGGATCGTTGCCCGCGTGCGCCGCCACGCCGCTGAACGTCAGGTGATAGCCCGCCATCCCCTTACGCGCTTTCACCAGCGAGCCGTCCGCTCTGGCGGCTTCGCACACCAGCACGCAGCGGGAACGTTTAGCCAGCTCGCCGATCCATTCGTGGGAGTAGACCGAGCCGGTCTCTTCATCCGGGTTCATCGCGACGGCAATAGCCAGACGATCTTTGTCTGCGGCATCAAGCTCGCGCATCGCCCACAGTATATTCAGAAGTCCGCTCTTCATATCCGAGACGCCGGGGCCGTACAGCCGGGTATCGTCTTCGCTCAGCGGGCGCCCGGCGACGGTGCCGGGGGCAAACACGGTATCCAGATGCCCCACCAGCAGCACGTCAAACCGTTCAGCCTGAGGTTTGTTGCTGACAAACACGCCGGGACCAACCTTTTCGCCAAGATTTACCCGTTCGGTATGCCAGCCTTCGCGCTGCCACAGCTGCTGCATGATGTCCGCCACGGTTGCGACACCCGCAAGGGTCTGGGTGCCGCAGTCCACGTTCACAAGGGTCTTCAGCTCTGTAATATAATCATCAAGTTTCATATTCACGTCCTGTTCAGAGAATAATGCGCATCAACAGCATGGCTAAGAAAGCGTTGATCACCGAGATGGCGATCATCAGCGGAATACGTTTGGCGCGCGTGCCGATCACGCCCAGAATGCGGCCCAGGTACTGCACCTGCGAGCCCATCAGGTAGATAGCGGGCGCCAGGATAGCCAGGTGCTCGCCGGTAAGAATGCCCTTATCAAACAGGCCGATGGCAACGCCGATCCCGCCGCCCATCGACATCCAGCCGCCAATCAGCACGGCGGCGGCCTCACCCGGCAGGCCAAACAGCCCCATTAGCGGAGCGAAGACCAGGCCCAGCCCCTTTAGTGCGCCGGTAATTTCCAGCGCCTTGATGATGATAAACGCCATCACCACGTTGGGCAGGGTGCTGCTGGTGGCGATGCCCCAGCCTTTGCGCGCGCCTTCGATAAACACATCAGTAATGACGGGATTAGACTGTGGGGCACTCATGCGGCGTCTCCTTTACCGGTGAAGCACAGGAACAGTCGGAGCAGATTTGCGCCCACGATTTTCATGATGAACATGACGGCAATGCAGGCCCCGATGGACGTGGGAACCGCAGCCGTGCCGTCTGCGGCCACCAGCGTAAAGAGGATTGCACCCGATGAGAAAAAGTTGGTGATCATCGCTCCGGCAGAGAACTGGAACATAGCGAAGACGTCTTTCTCTTTTTCGCTTATTTGCCCTTCATCAGACAGGTTGCGGGTGAGGGACGCGCCCACGTCGGTGCTTTGCAGGCTGCCAATCAGCGCCAGCCCGGCGGTGCCGGGAATACCCAGCAGCGGGCGCAGCAGAGGGGTTAAGAGTCTGCGGGCGGCACGGAGCGCGCCGTAGTGCTCCAGCACGTTGATCGTCCCCAGCGCAAACATGACCGCCGGAATTAAACCAAGCGCGAAGAGAAAACCGTCCATCGCGCCGCTGCCGCCGACGCCGCGAAAGGCGCTGCTGGACGTCGTTAGCGTGCCGTCGTCCAGACTGGCTTTGCTGACCACTTTGCCAAACGCGCCGTTGAGGGTGGTGAAATCAAAGACGCCATACCACTCTTTTCCGCCCAGCAGGCCGGAGAAGAAAACGGCTGCAAACGCCAGCGCGAAGTACGCGCCGGGCCCGACCTTACTATCCTGAGGTACTGAACTGTTCATATCCTTTTCCTTGTATGCACGCGATTGCGCAGGATCATTCTGGCGAGGTTATGACCAAAAAAAATGATACAAATCATTCCGTAAGACGGTGCCTGGACGAAAAAGGCAAAAGTGTGACCGAGGACGTCACGAAAGTGATCGGCTTAACACTGTGGTGTAAATCTCTGGTTTGACCACGCATTATTGCGTTTCAAAGTTGTTAAATCTTATCCGTTGTTCTAGAAACAAAATGTAACATCTCACCGTTTCACAACACCGGACAACAGCTATGAATAACTCAGGGAAATACCTTACATGGGCGGTGCTCTCCGTTGTGGGAGCCTTTGCCCTGGGCTATATCGCCCTCAACCGGGGGGAGCAGATCAATGCGCTCTGGATCGTCGTTGCCTCCGTCTGCATTTATCTGATTGCGTATCGTTTTTATGGCCGCTATATCGCGAAGAACGTCTTAGGGGTTGATGCCACGCGCATGACGCCCGCGGTCCGTCATAACGACGGGCTGGACTACGTGCCGACCGATAAAAAGGTGCTGTTCGGTCACCACTTCGCGGCCATCGCCGGAGCGGGCCCGCTGGTGGGGCCGGTGCTGGCGGCGCAGATGGGCTACCTGCCGGGAATGATCTGGATCCTGGCGGGCGTGGTGCTGGCGGGCGCGGTGCAGGACTTTATGGTGCTGTTCGTCTCCACCCGCCGCGACGGCCGTTCTCTGGGTGAGCTGGTGAAAGAGGAGATGGGCGCAACCGCCGGGGTGATTGCGCTGGTGGCCACCTTTATGATCATGGTGATCATCCTTGCGGTGCTGGCGATGATCGTGGTGAAGGCGCTAACCCACAGCCCGTGGGGGACGTATACCGTAGCCTTCACCATTCCGCTGGCGCTGTTTATGGGGATCTACATCCGCTACCTGCGCCCGGGGCGCATTGGTGAAGTGTCGGTGATTGGCCTGGTGTTCCTCGTGTTCGCCATTATCTCCGGCGGCTGGGTAGCGGAAAGCCCGACCTGGGCACCGTTCTTCGACTTCACCGGCGTACAGCTGACATGGATGCTGGTGGGCTACGGCTTCGTGGCGGCGGTGCTGCCGGTGTGGCTGCTGCTGGCACCGCGCGACTATCTCTCAACGTTCCTGAAAATCGGTACCATCGTCGGGCTGGCGATCGGCATACTGATTATGCGCCCGACCCTGACCATGCCTGCGCTGACTAAGTTCATCGACGGCACCGGCCCGGTCTGGACCGGCAACCTGTTCCCGTTCCTGTTTATCACCATCGCCTGCGGCGCGGTCTCCGGCTTCCACGCGCTGATTGCCTCGGGCACTACGCCGAAGATGCTGGCGAATGAAAATCAGGCCTGCCTGATCGGCTACGGCGGCATGCTGATGGAGTCCTTCGTGGCGATCATGGCGCTGGTCTCCGCCTGCATTATCGATCCGGGCGTTTACTTCGCAATGAACAGCCCGATGGCGGTGCTGGCCCCGGCCGGAACCGTTGACGTGGTTGCCTCTGCCGCACAGGTGGTGAGCGGCTGGGGCTTTGCGATTACCCCTGAAACGCTGACGCATATCGCTAACGAGGTGGGCGAGCAGTCGATTATCTCCCGCGCAGGCGGGGCGCCTACGCTTGCGGTGGGCATGGCCTACATTCTCCACGGCGCGCTGGGCGGGCTGATGGACGTGTCGTTCTGGTATCACTTCGCCATTCTGTTTGAAGCGCTGTTTATCCTGACGGCGGTGGATGCGGGTACCCGAGCGGCGCGCTTTATGCTCCAGGATCTGCTGGGGGTGATCTCTCCGAACCTGAAGCGCACCGATTCGCTTCCGGCTAACCTGCTGGCGACGGCGCTGTGCGTGCTGGCGTGGGGCTACTTCCTGCATCAGGGGGTGGTGGATCCGCTGGGCGGGATTAACACCCTCTGGCCGCTGTTCGGTATCGCCAACCAGATGCTGGCGGGCATGGCGCTGATGCTCTGCGCGGTGGTGCTGTTCAAGATGAAGCGCCAGCGTTACGCGTGGGTGGCGCTGGTACCTACCGCGTGGCTGCTGATCTGTACCCTGACGGCGGGCTGGCAGAAAGCCTTCAGCCCGGACAACAAGGTGGGCTTCCTGGCGATTGCTAACAAGTTCCAGGCGATGATCGACAGCGGCGCGATCCCGCCGCAGTATACGGAGTCGCAGCTGTCGCAGCTGGTGTTTAACAACCGTCTGGATGCCGGGCTGACCATCTTCTTTATGGTGGTGGTTGTGGTGCTGGCATTGTATTCTCTCAAAACCGCGCTGGCGGCGCTGAAAGTCGACAAGCCGACGGCGAAAGAGACACCGTATGAGCCGATGCCTGAAAACCTGGACGAGATTGTGAGCCAGGCTAAAGGAGCGCATTAATTTAACCAGACATACCCCTCACCCTAACCCTCTCCCCAAAGGGGAGAGGGAACTTAGAACCCCCTCTCCCCTTTGGGGAGAGGGCCGGGGTGAGGGGAAAACAAACGAGAAATGACCTATGTTCGACACCCTTTCCAAAGCAGGTAAGTACCTGGGCCAGGCCGCCAAAATGATGATTGGCGTGCCGGACTACGATAACTACGTTGAGCATATGCGCGTCAACCATCCGGACCAGACGCCAATGACGTACGAAGCATTTTTCCGCGACCGTCAGGACGCCCGCTACGGCGGCAAGGGCGGGGCGAAGTGCTGTTAACCCTCTTTCGGTAAATAGAGGCTGATCTGCTCCTGCTTACAGCCGTAAATCGCCGCCAGCTTTTCACGGGTGCGCTTTTGCGGACGGGAGTCCAGCGCTTCCAGCTGTGACACGGCGGACTGGCTGATGCCGAGTTTCTCCGCCACCTCCTGCTGCGACATGCCGCGCAGGATGCGCCAGGCGGCCTGCAGGCTGACGTTTTGGCTGTGCATTACGTTGCAGACCTCTCCCGGTAGGCCTACGTTATCGTAGATGTCTGACTCATAAGGAATATCCTCCCAGTCGTTTTCATCGTCGTCGTCGTACTCCAGCATGGCTAAGCGCATACGAAAGTATTCACCGTAAGGAATGACGACATACTGGTTTTTTCCTTCTTCATCCTTTATGAACTGAATAGCCATATTCCGTATGTTCCTTATGAAGGTAGGTGGTAGTTGTTCGGCGTTTTACGGCCACTACGTAGCAGGTATCGCCCGGCGGATCCCCAAAGGTGTAGATGACCCTGTAATCACCTAAACGCAGCCTGTAGTGGTTTTCGGGAGAAGATAATTTCTTGATATCCGATACAGGTGAAGCTTTATCGTCCATCTTCTCCAGCCTGAATTTAATGCGGTTCTGATACCGGTTATCGATTTTAGAAAATTGTTTCTCTGCCGTTTTTGACCAGACAATCTTCATCCGTACCTCCACTGTACGCCCACAAAAAACATAAGGAAATAATAAGACTATTAGATAAATTCCGAATTTCTTATGGGGTACTGTAGAGCGGAGAACAAACGCAGGTAAGAGGCAAAACGCAAACCGTCGGGGCGGCTCGAAAACGCCTCTGCCGGGCGACAGAGGCTTACAGAAAATGTGCGATCAGGCGTTCAAACCGCCGTCCACGTCCAGCCCCGTACCGGAGATCTGTCCGGCGGCGGGGCTGGCGAGGAAGGTGACCGCCGCCGCGATGTCTTCCGGCTGGCCGTAGTGACCGACGGCAATCATCCGGCGCTGGGCTTCCGCCTGCTCCCCGTCCTCGGGGTTCATGTCGCTGTTTGTCGGTCCCGGATGAACAAGGTTAACGGTGATGCCGCGCGGGCCTAAATCGCGCGCCAGGCCGCGGGTAAGGGAGTTCAGGGCAGATTTGGTCATGGAGTAGACGGCTATGCCGGGCTGCGCCACGCGGTTTGCCAGACAGCTGCCGATATTGATGATGCGCCCGCCGTCGGACATGTGCACCAGCGCTTCCTGAATGGCAATCACCACGCCGCGAATGTTGACGTTGATAAGCGCGTCGATGTCCGCCAGCGTCATGGACTCCAGCGGGCCACCGCGCGCAATCCCGGCGTTATTGACCAGAATATCCAGCCCGCCGAGGGAGCGTGCCGCCTGGGTGACGGCGTCCTGAATCGCCTGCGCGCTGGCGCTGTCAGCCTGAATGGCCTCGCCGTGCCGCCCCAGCGCTTTTATCTCATCGGCGACCGCCTGGGCTTTATCGACGGACTTTTCATAGGTGATAACCACATCGGCACCGGCGCGCGCCAGCGACAGCGCGATAGCACGGCCCAATCCCCGGCTGGCGCCGGTAACCAGCGCTTTCTTACCTGATAAATCGATCTGCATGATGACCTCGTTACGAGAGTGGTGAGAATCATCTTTAGGTATAGCCCGTCGGCGCGATTAACGGCTGAAGGATTCCACCTTTTCAAACGCGGCGCGCAGAACGTCTGGCGTAAGCGCAACCGGTAAATAGTGAATCGACTCCACCGGGCGAAGGGTGTGGGCAATGACCTTGTCCAGCTCGTCGCGGTTGTTTATATCAACGTCCAGCTCGCGTAGCCGGGTCGGCAGGTTAAAGCGCTGATAGGCCGCTACCAACTGGCCCAGCACGTCGTCCTGGCCGAGCAGGGCGCTCTGCACCAGGATGCCGTAGGCCACCTTCGTGCCGTGGAGGTATTTTTCCGTCTGCGGCAGCACGGTTAAGCCGTTGTGCACCGCATGTGCCGCCGCCACGCGGGTATAGCGTTCGCCCAGACCGCCGACCATACCGCCACCGGCGATAACGGCGTCCACCACGTCCCGAAACGCCTGCGTCTGGTCGCCGCGCTGCTGGTCGGCCAGCGCCTCTTCGCTGCGCTCCAGCAGCACGTCGCGGATCGCCAGCGCGGCGTTGAGGCCAAGACGCACGGTCAGCGGCAGGTTTTCAGGCTGCGGCGCGAGTACGACCGCCTCATACCATTTCGCCAGCGTATCGCCGATCCCCGCCAGCAGGTAGTCCGCCGGGGCGTTAAGGATGATCTGCGGCTCCACCAGCACCAGGAAGTTGGCGTCGTCAAAAATCTCGAACTGCAGCGCCTGACCGGCATCGTTGTACCAGACGGAGAGCGGCGTCCACGCCGCACAGGTAGCGGCAATAGTGGGAATGCCAACGAACGGCACCCCTAAACGACGCGCCACGGCCTTAACGGTATCCATTACCGCACCGCCGCCGATGCCGATCGCCACGCGGGTATCGCTGCCGGCGTCGTTCACCAGACGGGTGACGTCGCGCTCGCTGCAGTGGCCCTTAAACAGCAGGTGCTTTGCTCCCGGCGCGCTAAAGCTCTCCGGCAGAAAAGGGCGCGCGCCTTCGATAGCGCGCTCGCCGTAGATCCACACCGCGCGGGAGAGCTGCTCCGGGGTAAAAAAGTCATTCAGACGCGCAAGGCTTCCAGGGTGCGAGAAGTAGTTCGCCGGGCCGGGTACGACGCGGATATCGGTGTTGCTCATGGTGTTGTCCTTTTTTAGCAAGCGCTAACCCGATGTTATGTCTGGACATCCGGATGGCTAATAATATTTCGCTTTATCTTATGCCTTTTCCGTCGTTGTCAGTCAACCGGAGCTGTGAAAAATTCGATAAATCAGAAGAGTAATGAAGGATTTACGCGGATGGTTTCCAGTCGCCTTGAGATGCGCGGTATCAGCCTGGCCTTTTCCGGCTTTCAGGCGCTGTCGCGCGTGGACTTTACCCTGAACGGCGGATCGGTGCATGCGCTGACCGGCGCCAACGGCGCGGGGAAATCAACGCTGATGGCAGTGCTGTGCGGAACGCACGGTCATTACGAAGGCGAAATCTGCATCAACAACCAGCCGGTAAGCGTGCGTGAACCGCTTGACGCGAAGCGGCTGGGCATTCACCTCGTACAGCAGGAGGTGGACGTGGCGCTTATCCCGGGGTTAAGCGTCGCCGAGAACATTATGCTCGACCAGCTGGCGCAGCCGGGGCACCGCTACAGCTGGCGCGCCGTTCGCCAGCAGGCGCGGCAGGCGCTGGCGCAGCTCGACGTGGCGCTGGACGTGCGCCGTTCCGTCGACGGCTGTTCGCTGGCCGAAAAGCAGCAGATTTTGCTGGCGCGGGCGCTGTCGCACCACTGCCGTTTTTTAATTCTTGATGAGCCCACCGCGCCGCTGGACGCGCACGAAAGCGAGCGCCTGTTTGCGGTGGTGAGGCGCTTAAAGCAGCAGGGCATCGGCGTGGTATTTATTTCTCACCGCATCCACGAGCTGAAGGCCATCTGCGACACCCTGACGGTGCTGCGCGACGGCAGGCTGATTGAGTCTGGCCCGATGGCGGACCTCAGCGGCGAAGCGATCGTCGAGAAAATGCTCGGCCACGTGCTGAGCGATATCTATCCGCCCGCGCGCCCTGCGCACGGTGAAGAGACGCTGCTGCGGGTGGAGGGGCTGCATGACGACGCGCTGCTGAAAGATATCTCCCTGCACCTGCGCAAGGGCGAAATCCTCGGGATTGCCGGGCTGGCGGGCGCGGGGAAAACCGAACTCTGCAAGGCGCTGTTTGGCGCCACCAAAAGCCGCACGGCGCGCGGCGAGCTGAATCATCAGCCCTGGAAACCGCGCGACCCGGCCGACTCGGTGCAGCGCGGGCTGGCGCTGGTGCCGGAGGAGCGGCGCAAGGAAGGCATCTTTATTGACGAGCCGGTGAGCATGAACCTTGCCGTGTGCGCCGATAACAGCTTCTCGCGCTGGAGCCTCTTCGGCCATCGTCAGGCGTGGCGCTGGGCGGAAGAGGTCATTGCCCGCATCGGCGTGCGAACGCGCGGGCCGGGGCAGGTGCTGCGTCGTCTTTCCGGCGGCAACCAGCAGAAGGTCGCGATTGGCAAATGGCTGCGCAATGATGCCAGCGTGCTGATCTTCGACGAGCCGACCAAGGGCGTGGACGTAAAGGCCAAAACCGATCTGTTTCAGCTGATCGACGGCCTGGCGCGGGAAGGCAAAGGGGTGATTTACGCCTCCGGCGAGTTTGCCGAGCTGGTGGGGCTGTGCGATCGCATCTGCGTGCTGTGGGACGGGCGCATCGTGGCGGAAATCGCCGGAGCCGAAGCCCGGGAAGAGACACTACTTTTTTATTCAACCGGAGGAACGGCGTCGTGAGCAAGGCCCTTTCAGTAACGGCGACGGTATCTGGCCGTCAGCAACTTTTCGACTTTCTCTACAGGTGGGGCATGCTGCTTACCGTCGTCGCGCTGGTGGCCATCTTTGGCCTGGCGTCGGACAGCTTCCTCGACCCGAACAACATCATCAACATTCTGCGCTCGATCGCCATCGTGACGGTGATCGCCGTCGGCGTGTCGATTTCGCTGACCGTTGGCGGGTTCGATCTCTCCGTTGGCTCCACGGCGTCGCTGGCGAACGCGCTGGTGATTTCGCTGTTCGTCTGGCACGGCTTCGGCACCACCGAGTCGATCCTGATCACCCTCGCGCTCTGCACGCTGGTCGGCCTGTTTAACGCCTTTCTGATCGTCATCCTGCGCATCCCGGACATGCTCGCCACGCTTGCCAGCCTGTTCGTCATTCAGGGCGTGGCGATGACCTACAGCTACGGCGGCTCGATTACCGAAAACATGGTGCTGCCGAGCGGCGACATGGCGGAAGGCACCATTCCGGCAGCGTTTGGCCTGCTGGGGCAGGTGCCAACCATCGTCATCATCATGCTGGCGGTGACGCTTCTGGCGCAGCTTGGGCTGTCGCTGACCACGCACGGCCGACGCATGTACGCCATTGGCGGCAACCCGGAGGCCGCGCGTCTCTCCGGCATTCGCACCACGCGCTACAGGGTGACGGCCTACGTGATTGCCTCGCTGCTGGCAGGGCTGGGCGGCATTCTGCTGGCCTCGCGCATCGGTTCGTCGCAGGTCAATGCGGGCGGTGGCTACCTGATGGATGCGGTGGCCGCGGCGTGGATCGGCTTTTCGCTGGCCGGGTCCGGCAAGCCGAACGCGCTGGGAACGCTGGTGGGGGCGGTGATCCTCGGCGTGCTGTCGAACGGGCTGGTGATGCTCTCCGTGCCGTATTACGCCATGGACATTATAAAAGGGCTGGTGCTCGCGGTAGCGCTGGCGATTACCTACATACAAAAACGCTGACAACGCAACGGGATAAAAAATGAAAAAGATTGCACGCTCTCTGCTGGCGCTTGGGTTACTGACTTCTTTGCCGGGCTTTGCGGCCGCGCCGGTGCCGGCGGCCATTGCGAACCACGACGGCCCGATCCGCATCGCGGTGATCCGCAACCTTGGCTCCGACGACAACACCACGCAGTTTGTCGCCGGGGCCATTCAGGAAGGGAAGAAGCTTGGCTTTAAGGTCAGCACCTTTTTAAGCAACGGCGATGACGCCAAATTCCAGGACTTTGTGAACCAGGCCATCAGCCAGAAATATGACGGGATTATTCTCTCTCAGGGCCGCGACCCGTACTCGACCGCGCTGGTGAAGAAGGCGGTGGATGCCGGGATTAAGGTTTCGGTGTTTGATACCGCGGTTAACGGCGACATCCCCGGCGTAACCGTCACCCGGCAGGACGATGCCTCCCTGACGACTCTCTCCTTCGGCCAGCTGGCAAAAGATTTCAACGGCAAGGCCAATATCGTCAGGCTGTGGGTGGCGGGCTTCCCGCCGATGGAGCGCCGCCAGGCGGCGTATAAGGAGCTGCAAAAACAATACCCGGACATCAAAGAGCTGGAGTCCATCGGCGCGGTCTCCTCTGACGTGCAGGGCGATACCGCCAACAAGGTGGGGGCGATCCTGGCGAAATACCCGAAAGGCAAAATCGACGCCATCTGGGGCACCTGGGACGCCTTCAGCCAGGGGGCGTACAAGGCCCTCAAAGAGAACGGCCGCACCGAGATCAAGCTCTACAGCATCGACATCTCCAACCAGGATCTGCAGCTGATGCGCGAGCCGGGCAGCCCGTGGAAGGTGAGCGTGGCGGTGGATCCGAAGCTGATTGGGGCGACCAACGTGCGCCTGATTGCCAACAAGATTGCCGGGGAAGCGACGCCTGCGACCTACGACTTCAAGGCCGCCGCGATCCCGCAGGCGCTCCTGACCGCCCAGCCGGGCGCGGTGAACGTGGCGTCGCTGGGAAAAATCATTCCGGGCTGGGGCCAGACGGAAGATTTTATTGCGCCGTGGTTTGCGACGCTGGAAGCGAAAAATAAATAAACCAGGTCCGGTGGCGTCAGGTGAAGCCTGATGCCCTCATCCTGGCCCTCTCCGACAGGAAGAGGGGGAAAACCAACAGGAGCTAACGGTGACGACACTGCCACCCCCAGAGTACAGCCGCAATATGCGGCTGATTGGCCATAGCGACCAGGGCGGTCGACCGGACGGCGTGCAGCTGATGGTGCATCGCGGTTTCGCCTATATCGGCCATATGGTGTCGCAGGGCTTTTCCATTGTGGACGTGCGCGACCCAAAAAATCCAAAACCCGCGGGCTACGTGCCCGCGCCGCCCGGCACCTGGAACGTGCACCTCCAGGCGCACGACGATCTGCTGCTGGTCATCAACGCCCGGGATCTGTTTGCCGATGCCCGCTTCGCCGACGAGAAGGTCTACTACACCCGCCAGGTGGGGGAGACCGTCAGCGACGTGCAGGACAAAGGCTGGAGCGCGGGCCTGCGCGTATTTGACATCTCCGTGCCGGACGCGCCGCGTGAAATCGGCTTTCTGTCGCTGAGCGGCATTGGCATACACCGTATCTGGTACGTCGGCGGGCGCTGGGGGTACGTGTCGGCGCTGATCGACGGTTTTACCGATTACATCTTCCTGACCATCGACCTGGCTGATCCGCGCAGGCCCGAGGTGGCGGGGCGCTGGTGGCTGCCGGGGATGAACCAGGCCGCAGGTGAACGGCCTGACTGGCCGGAAGGCAAACGCTACGCGCTGCATCACGCCATCATCGCCGGGGATACCGCCTACGGCAGCTGGCGCGACGGCGGCCTGACGCTGCTGGACGTGAAAGACCGCGCGCAGCCGAAGCTGATTAGCCATCGCAGCTGGAGCCCGCCGTTTGGCGGCGGGACGCATACCGCGCTGCCGCTGCCGGACCGCTCCCTGCTGGTGGTGCTCGACGAAGCGGTGCTGGATAACCAGCAGGACGGCGAGAAGCTCATCTGGCTGTTTGATATCCGCGAGCCGGCGAACCCGGTGAGCATCTCCACCTTCCCGCAGCCGGATGAGCGTGACTATGTGGCAAAAGGCGCGCACTTCGGCCCGCATAACCTGCACGAAAACCGGCCGGGGAGCTTCGTCAGCTCAACGCTGATTTTCGCGACGTATCAGAACGCGGGCGTGCGCGTGTACGACATTTCGAACCCGTACCGGCCGGTAGAAACGGGGGCGCTGGTACCTGCTGCTCCTGAAAGGATGATGGATACGCGCCCGAACCGTCCGCAGGTGATCCAGTCGTGCGACGTGTTTGTGGATGCGCAGGGGATTATTTACAGCACGGATTATAATGCGGGTTTATCGGTGATTGAATATTTGGGATAAAAAAGAAGGGGGCTGAAATATATATTTGGTGAATGATTATATTTATGGATTCTTAAAATAAACGCACCGACTTTATCTTTAAGTCCTGATACGTACTATGGCTCTTTTTTATTCAAGGATGAATGTAATGAGCCTGAAAAAATGTGCAGCCTGGTTGCAAATAGCACTGCAGCTGCTTCCGCCGTCGTTATTTTCGCTGGGAGCGACGCCCGTCGCCGCTCAGGATAAGGTATCCGAGCCGCAAAGCACCGAGCGGGTGGTAGCGCAAACCGCCGTGCAGGCGGGGTCGCTGCTGGAGAGCGGCAGCGGCCGTTCTGTCGCCAGCGCAATTACGTCCCAGGCAACAAATACCGCCACGCAGGAAATTGAGTCCTGGTTAGATCAATTTGGTACCACGCGTCTGAATATTGGTACCGACGAGCATTTTTCCATTCAGGACGCGGAACTGGATCTGCTTATCCCTTTATATGAGCAACAGTCCTCGCTGGTGTTTACCCAACTGGGCGGGCGTCGTCACGATGACAGAAATATCGTTAATGCCGGATTGGGCTACCGCGAATTTAATTCCAGCTGGATGTGGGGCGTGAACGCCTTTTACGATCGTCAGGTGTCGGCGAACCAGCATCAGCGGCTGGGCGTGGGGGCTGAGGCTGGCTGGGACTATCTGCGGCTTTCTGCGAACGGCTATTATCGCCTGAGCGACTGGATGTCGTCTTCACGCTATCAGGATTTTGACGAGCGCGTGGCGAACGGTTTTGACCTGCGTGCAACCGGCTATCTTCCAGCTTATCCGCAGCTTGGGGCGAACCTCATCTACGAACAATACTATGGCGAGCACGTCGGGCTTTTCGGAGACGATGAAGACGATCGTCAGAAAGATCCTTACGCGGTGACGGTTGGTCTGAACTATACGCCCGTTCCGCTGATTACCCTGGGCGTAAACCAAAAAATGGGCAAAGGCGAGGCGTCGGACACGCAAATAAGCTTCGCCCTGAACTGGGCGCCTGGCGTGCCGCTGAGTGCCCAGCTTGACGCAGATCGGGTAGGGGCTCAACGCACGCTGATGGGGTCACGCAAGGCGCTGGTGGAGCGTAATAACAATATCGTTCTTGATTATCGCAAGCAGGAGCTGATTTCGCTCTCGCTGCCCGAAAACATTGCCGGTGAGGAGAACGCCCGGCAGACCGTCACGGCAAAAGTGACGTCAAAATACGGGCTCGAGCGCATCGAGTGGAGCGGCGACAGTCTGATCCGCCACGGGGGGAAAATTACCGTGGGTGCCGATCCGGCCCAGGCGGTAATTACGCTTCCTGCCTGGCAGAGCAGCGGCTCAAACGTCTATCCGCTAACCGCTACCGCCACCGACAAACACGGCAATACCTCTAATACCGCGCGAATGGAGGTGAGCGTTAACGGCATGGACGTTAACACCCTGCAGTCCAGCCTGACAGCATCGCCCGCCAGATTACCCGCGGATGGTACCAGCCAGTCTGCGCTAACGCTGACGCTGAAAACCGCCTCAGGAGAGGTTGCCACCGGCCTGGCGGAGCGCCTCAGTACAGCGCTTACGCTAAAAAATAGCGTGGCGTCTGCTGCCGCGGCGGTAGCGCCAGAGATAAGCCAGTTCCGCGAATCGGCGCGCGGCGTTTACACGGCGACGCTCACCAGCGGCACCACGCCGGCGACCATCACGGTGCAGGCGCTGATCGACGGAACGGTTAAACTCGCTACCGCGTCTGTTACTGAGGAGGCGATTTCCGTTAATCCTGAGATTGCTACCCTCGAGCCGTCGACGCTGAGTGCGCCAGCAGATGGGGTAACGCCGGTCTCGATTGTCGCACGCGTTGTCGACCAGTATGGCGCTCCGCTGTCAGGGCAGGTCGTGATGTGGTCTGCGGATAATGCAGCGGCTCTGCTGTCAGATAAGCAGTCCACCACCAACGAACGCGGGGAGGCCAGCATCCGGCTGACCAGCCGCGATGTGATTTCAACCGTGGTGAGCGCGCAGCTGGAGGGGGGAAACACGCTCTCGACACCAGCCCTGAAATTTATTGCGGATGTTGCCAGCGCCCGGGTGGAAACGGTAACTGCCGATAAGCAGAAAGTCGTGGCGAATAATAGCGACAGCGTAACCTACACCGCACTGGTTGCTGACGGCAGCGATCATCCCCTTGGCAACGTTACGGTCAACTGGACCGTTAAGCGTGAGGATGGGACTCAGGTAGCGAGCAAAACCTCAGTGACGGACAGCGCGGGTAACGCCACGTTATCTTTATCGTCGGCAAAGACGGGCGTTGTCTGGGTTTACGCCGACGTGAACCAGAAAAATGTCGTGAAAGCCGAGGCCGTGACGTTCGTGGCCGATACCAGCACGCAGCGCATTGCCGCGGTAACAGCAGATAAACAAGAGGCTATAGCAAACGGCAGCGACGGTATTACCTGGACGGCGCAGGTGCGCGATCTGCAGGGTAACGCGATTTCGGGCGTGGCGGTTAACTGGTCGGCAGATAACGCTGACGTTAAGCTCGCCGACAACGCTACGCTGACGGACGCGCGGGGAAATGCTTCGCTGGTGGTTACCTCGCTGAAATCAGGCAGCGTGGTTATAACGGCCCGGACCGCAGAAAGCGCACCCGTTCGTGCTGACAGCGCGACCTTCACGGCCGATCTCACGACCGCGAAACTGACGGAGATGGCCGCCGACAGCGTGACCGCGGTTGCCAACGGCACCGACGGTATTACGGTGAGCACGACCGTTGTGGATGCCAATAATAACCCGGTAGTCGGGGCGCAGGTTGACTGGGAGGTGAGCCCTTCCGGCGCGACGTTATCCGATACGGCCAGCGTTTCGGATGCAACCGGTAAGGCGAGCGTGACGTTACGCTCTGACACGGCGGGGAACTATGCTCTCCAGGCAACGCTTGGCAGCAGCAGATCAAGCGTGTTGAATCTGACCTTCACGGGTGACACCACGACGGCAAAGATAGCTACCCTAACTGCGGATAAAACAACCGGCATCGTGGCCGACAGCGATACCGTAGTATTAACCGCAACCGTGGTGGATAGCCATCAGAACCCTGTACCAGGCGCCGCCGTTAGCTGGAGCAGCAGTGATGCGGCCGACGTGACCCTGACGCCAGCTTCAGCGATGACCAATGCGCAAGGGCAGGCTGAAACGCGCTTCTCATCGCGCAAGGCGGGAAACATCACCGTAACCGCGACGGTTAACGGTAACGGCCAGACCCTTGCTCTCTCTGTGATCGGTAATCCGGCTACCGCGCAATTTACGAGCCTCAGTGCGGATAAAAAAGAGGCGGTGGCTGACGGGAACGCGACCATACGCTGGACCGCCACCGTCGAAGACGCCAACCATAACCCGCTTAGCGGTGTGGATGTTGCGTGGCGTGTAGATAACAGCAGCGTGAAGCTTGCCAGCGCCAGCACGAAAACCAATGAAGCGGGTCAGGCGGCTGTAACGGCGTCAACGACAACGGCCGGAACGGCAACGGTTAGCGCAACAGTTGTCGGTTCAACGGCGGCGATAAACGCGGAGCCAGTAACATTCACTGGCGATGCGACCACCGCCAGGGTTGAGAGCCTTAAGGCCAGTTCTGACCACGCGGTAGTCAACACCGACCGCATTACCTACACCGCGGTGGTGAAAGACGTAAACGGTAATGCCGTTAAAAATGCGACGGTCAGCTGGAGCACCACGCTTAATACGCTTTCAGCGCAAACCAGCGTGACTAACGGCAGCGGCGCAGCGACCGTGAAGCTTAGCGGCCCGGATACCGGTACGGCAAAGGTGAGCGCTGCGATCAATAACGCCGCTAAAACCGATCAAACGGTGGTGTTTATTGCCAGCTATTCAGCCATGTGGAGCATCACCGGTTCGACAGGGGCATTCAGTACGGGCGCAATATTTGGCTTCCCTTCGCTGGGGTTCGTGGCTACAGGAAGCACAAAGGGCCCCACCTCCCTGGTATGGACCGCAGAAGGCTACAGCACGCTTGTCGTGCCGATGAAGGACGAACAGGGCAATACCCGGGACGTGAAAATTCGCGCGCAGCGCGGCTCTGACTGTTCCACCCGCCCGTTCAACGTGGCGGTTTTGTGTAGCACCTGGGAAACCACGGGCTATCGCGCAAGCCTGAAGTATGTTCAGGCCGATAACCCGGATCTCCCGAGCGGGGTATACCGGGGAGATATCAAGTTTGCCGGTAAGGACTGGCATTCGTCGTGGTCACTTGATTACACCGTGTCCACCACGCTCATCCAAAAATGACGCCTAAACCTCCCGACAGGGAGGTTTTTTTTAGCCGTACTGACGCACTCTCGCCACCAGCTCTTCCGCGCTGTCGATACGGTCGGCAACGACTATCAACGCCTTGCCGAGCGTAATCGCGTGGCGCAGGCATTCGTGGCGCATGGCGTCATCCGCAATGGTGTCGATATCCGCAACGTGAGAAAGCCCCACGCTGCGGCGAATCAGCTCGGTGCCGCAGAAGCCGATGGCGTCGTGCCAGACCTTTTTCAGAAACGCGGAGGCATAGCCCGGCGCGCTGAGCGCGGCGTCGCGCGTTTTCTCACGTGCCAGCGCCTGGAAGCGTTCCGCGAAGGTATTCCACAGTTCCTGAATATCGCTCAGGCGCTGCTCGCGCGCGGCGGCGGCATCGCGAATGCCCAGATGCCCCGGCAGGCCGCAGAAGTTCAGCAGCAGGTTGCCGATGGCGGTGCCCACGTCAAAGCCAATCGGGCCGACGTAGCCGAACTCGGCGTCGATGGCCTTCAGGCTACCCTCTGCCACGAAAATCGATCCGCTGTGAATATCGCCGTGCAGGAGCGCTTCGGCGTGCGAAAAGAAGCGGTGCTTCAAGGAGGCCACGGCTATTTTCAACTGGGCGTCGTCGCGCAGGGCGGCGACGTCATTTTCCAGCTCGGCAGGGTAGCTGTTGCGCTCGTGGATCAGGTACGGATCGTTGAAGAACAGATCTTCGGTGATCTCGCACATCTCCGGGTTAATGAATTTCGCCACCAGCGCCTTTTTGTCGTGCGGGTGCAGGTAAAAGTCGCTGGTGTGGAACAGCACGTACGCGAGGTATTCACCCAGCTGACGCGCTGCCTGCGGGTAGTAAGTGTTGTTAATCAGCTCGCCGCGCCAGATGCGGTAGCTGGAGAGATCTTCCATCACCATCACCGCCAGCGCCGGATCGTAGTGGTGGATTTTCACCGTATGCTGCGGGCTGTGCCGGTAATGCTCGACCAGGGTTTGCGCCTCAAGGCGGGCGCGGTCCAGCGTCAGCGGCCAGGACTCGCCGACGCAGCGCACGTAGGGCAGCGCCTGCTTAACGATGATGCGGCTTACACCCTGAGCATCGAAAATTTTGAAAACCAGATTGAGGTTGCCGTCGCCCACTTCCTGCGCCTCTACCAGCGATGACGGATCGTCAAGACCGCCAAACTGCCTGGCATACTCCACGGCGTCCTGTGCGGTAAAGGTACGGTATTGCGACATGGCCTGCTCCTCACGAGTTTTACTAATTAAGACATGTAGACGTCTATACATCTGGATTTCATCCTGACACAATGTGCTACAACAACGCAACAGGGAATTAACGACATGCAGACAATACAGACGACCAGCCTGCGGGTGGCGGATAACCGGCTCTTTATTCTCGACCAGCAGGCCCTTCCGCAGGAGAAACGCTGGCTGGACGCTTCTACGGTAGAGGCGCTGGTCGGGCATATTCATGCCCTGCGGGTGCGCGGCGCGCCGCTGATTGGTCTCTCTGCAAGCCTGCTGCTGGCGCTGCTGGCGGAAAACGGTAAACCCCGCGACGAACTGGCGGTGGCGCTGGAAACGCTTCGCGCGTCCCGTCCAACCGCGGTGAACCTGATGAACAATCTCGACCGCATGAGGCTTGCGCTCCGGCAGGACGATTTTGTTTCAGCGCTCGCGACCGAGGCGTTACGCCTGATTGATGAGGACAAGCGGCTTTGTGACGCCATCGCACGGGCGGGCAGCGCGCTGGTGAAGCCCGGCAGCCGCCTGCTGACCCACTGCAATACCGGCGGGCTGGCTACGGCGGGCGTCGGTACGGCGCTGGGGGTGATTGCCCGTGCGCATCAGGAAGGTAACGTCAGCAACGTCTGGGTGGATGAGACGCGCCCGTTGTTACAGGGCGGGAGGCTGACCGCCTGGGAACTTGGCGAGCTGGGCGTGCCGTATCGGCTGATTACCGACTCCATGGCGGCCAGCCTGATGGCAAAAGGGGAGGTGGATGCCGTGTGGGTGGGGGCAGACCGTATTGCCGCCAACGGCGACGTGGCGAACAAAATTGGCACCTACTCGCTGGCGGTGCTGGCGAAATTTCACGGCATTCCGTTCTACGTCGCCGCGCCGCATACCACGCTCGATCCGGACTGCCCGAACGGTGCGGCGATCCCGATTGAGCAGCGCGCCGCCAGCGAAGTGACCGGCGTGGCGGGAAGTTTCGGCGCGGTCCAGTGGGCGCCGGAAAACGCGCAGGTTTATAACCCGGCGTTTGACGTCACGCCAGCCTCGCTGATTAGCGGCTGGGTGCTGGATACGGGCGTGGTCACGCCGCAAGAGGTGGCTAAAGGGAAATTCGCCTGAGTCCGGCTATCCTTTAAGGGGTTCCCTTAAGAGGACGTTATCGTGACGCTCGATCCTGAAACTGACTTAAAACTGGAACGCGTGGTGGACGCACCGCGCGACCTGCTATGGCTCTGCTGGACTACGCCAGAGCATATCAAGAACTTCTTTATTCCTGCCCCCCATAAGGTGATCGAATGCGATCTCGATCTGCGCGTGGGCGGACGGTTCAATACCGTTTTCGACGTGGACGGGCAGCGGATGGATAACCGGGGCGTGTTCCTTGAAATCGATCCCGGCAATAAGCTGGTCTTTACCGACGGCTATACCGAAGGCTGGAAGCCGGCCGAGAAGCCGTTTATGACGGCGATTTTATTGCTGGAAGATGTCGGAGAAGGCAAAACCCGCTATACGGCGATTGCGCGCCATCCAACCCGGGAAATTCGCGAGCAGCATGAGCAGATGGGCTTTCATGAAGGCTGGGGGATAGTGCTGGATCAGCTGGTGCGGTATGTGAAGGGATTGAAGGGGTAATGCGCGCTGATGCCCTCACCCCAGCCCTCTCCCACAGGGAGAGGGAGCAAACATTAAAAACCGCAGCTATAGCTGCGGTTTTGCTTTCACCTGGGCCAGGCGCGGATACGCATCCGCAATTGCATCACCGGTAAACTGGGCCACCCAGCCTTCCGGGTTATCGAAAATACGGATCGCCGTAAAGTTAGGCTCGGAACCCATATCAAACCAGTGCGGCGTGCCCGCCGGTACGGAGATCAGGTCGTTTTTCTCGCACAGCACCTGATATACCTCATCGCCAATGTGCAGGCAGAACAATCCCGCGCCTTCCACGAAAAAGCGTACTTCGTCTTCCCCGTGGGTATGCTCGTTCAGGAACTTCGCGCGCAGCGCGTCTTTCTGCGGGTTGTCGGCGCGCAGGCTAATCACGTCCCAGCTCTGATAGCCTTTTTCCGCCACCAGCTTATCGATCGCATGCTGATAGGCTTCGATCACCGCCTCTGGCGCGGGATCTTGCCCTATATCACGATCCGCCGCCCAGCGCTCAAAACGCACGCCTTTGGCGTTGAGCCGTTGGGCGATTCCGGCAGCGTCGGTGCTGTGCCACAGGGGCTTACTCGCGTCTTTATCAGAATAAATGGTCAATGCGCTCATGAAGGGATCTGCTCCGGGTTAATCTCGTCAAACTGGTGAACCTGATGGTGATGGCTCGCGCCGTCATCTTCACCGCGAATCAGCTGCAGGGTGCGGAAACCGGCCTGTTCAGCCGCGTCCAGCTCCTGATGAATATCCGACAGGAACAGGATCTGCGACGGTGCGATGCCCGTCTGCGCCGCTATGTTCTGATAAGACTGCACCTCGCGCTTGGCACCAATGTGCGTATCAAAATAGCCGCTGAACAGATGAGTAATATCACCTTCGTCGCTGTAGCCAAATAACAGTTTCTGCGCGGCCACGGAGCCAGAAGAATAAACATACAGATCAATACCCTGCGCTTTCCATTTTTCCAGCGCGGGCAGTACGTCCGGGTAGAGATGGCCGGTAAAGTCGCCGTTCACGTAGCCGTCCTGCCAGATAATTCCCTGCAGGGCCTTCAGCGTCGTGGATTTACGATCTTCATCCATAAAGGCGAACAGCGTATTGATGAGGTCGCTGATGCTGGCGTGGGGAGCGTCGATTTCTTCGCGCAGGTTGTCCAGAATTGATTTGACCGGCTCGGCGTACTGCTGCGCGGTCACAAAGGCCGCCAGCCGCTCACGCGCGTAGGGGAACAAAACGTCATGGACAAAACGAATATCGCTGGTGGTCCCTTCAATATCCGTCACAATCGCGCGAATCATACTCTCTCCAGTTGTCGTAAACGCATTTCGCATTCAAATAAGAATTCTAGTCCTTCCAGATGACGGCGGGCTTCGGCCACGTCACGTCCCCAGCAGGTTAAGCCATGGCCGCGCAGAAGAAAACCATAATTAAGCGGGCGTTCCTGCGCGTATTGGGCGATTCGCGAGGCGAGGGCGTCGATGTCCTGGTCGTTATCAAACACCGGGATGGCGACCGTATCCAGATGCGTTGTCTGCCCGGCGAGGGATTTTTGCATCTCAAAACCGTAGATCTTGAGCTCGTCCTCGTTGACCAGACGCGACAGCACCGTGGCGTTCACC
Source organism: Enterobacter cloacae complex sp. 2022EL-00788 (assembly GCF_026627565.1). Taxonomy (NCBI): domain Bacteria; kingdom Pseudomonadati; phylum Pseudomonadota; class Gammaproteobacteria; order Enterobacterales; family Enterobacteriaceae; genus Enterobacter; species Enterobacter cloacae complex sp. 2022EL-00788. Next base: position 324,386 of record NZ_JAPNMC010000002.1, read on the forward strand.
GTGTGAACGTGCAGCACGGCGTTGGCCTCCGGGAAAAGGCGATAAATCAGGGTGTGCAGCCCGGTCTCAGCCGACGGCTTACGGCCAGACGGCGCGCGGCTGGTGGCTATCTCCACCTGAAGAAAATCGTCGGTGGTGAGGCTACCCTTGTCTTTGCCGGATTCGCTGAGCCAGCACAGACGTTCGTCCTGACGCACCGACATGTTGCCGCCGGTGGCGGGTGCCCAGCCTCTGGCGCCAATCCAGCGGCAGGCCTCGACCAGCTGTGTGAGTTGCAGATTGTCTGTCATTTCCTTTCCCTCCCGGTCGGCCGGGAATATTGATATAGTTTAGACGTCTAAGCGTCTTGATTGCCAAAGACTAACATCGTGTTATAGTGTCAGCAACATAAGTATTACATGCAGGTACTGCACCGTGAGCGATAACGCATTGATTCCGCAGAGTAAACTACCCAGCCTCGGCACCACGATCTTTACGCAGATGAGCGCCCTGGCGCAGCAGCACAACGCCATTAATCTCTCGCAGGGGTTCCCGGATTTTGACGGCCCGACCTTTTTGCAGGAGCGTCTGGCGTACCACGTTGCGCAGGGATCGAATCAGTATGCGCCGATGACCGGCGTACAGGCGCTGCGCGAAGCCATTGCCGATAAGACGGCTGAGCTGTACGGCCACAGGCCCGATGCGAACAGCGATATTACGGTTACCGCAGGGGCGACCGAAGCGCTGTATGCGGCGATAACCGCCCTGGTGCGTACGGGCGATGAGGTTATCTGTTTTGACCCGAGCTACGATAGCTACGCCCCGGCGATCGCGCTTTCAGGGGGCGTGGTAAAACGCGTGGCGCTCCAGCCGCCGCATTTCCGCCCCGACTGGCAGGCGTTTGCCGCGCTGCTGAGCGACAAAACCCGGCTGGTGATCCTGAATACGCCGCACAACCCGTCGGCGACAGTGTGGCAAAAGCGCGACGTTGAAGCCCTGTGGCAGGCCATCGCCGAACGTGAAATTTATGTTCTGAGCGACGAGGTGTATGAGCACATCTGCTTTGCAGAGGAGGGGCACGCCAGCGTGCTGGCCCATCCGCAGCTTCGCGAGCGTGCAGTTGCGGTGTCGTCATTCGGTAAAACCTATCATATGACCGGCTGGAAGGTGGGGTACTGCGTGGCGCCCGCCGCCATCAGCGCTGAGCTGCACAAAGTGCACCAGTACCTGACGTTTGCGGTGAACACGCCAGCCCAGCTGGCGCTGGCGGATATGCTGCGCAGCCAGCCCGGACACTACCGCGAGCTGCCGGATTTTTACCGCGCGCGTCGGGATCTGTTTGTAAATGCCCTGAGCCAAAGCCGTCTGGAGATCCTGCCGTGTGAAGGCACCTACTTCCTGCTGGCCGACTACAGCGCCATTTCCGATCTGGATGACGTCAGCTTCTGCCGGTGGCTGACGAAAGAGGTGGGCGTAGCGGCGATCCCGTTATCCGTTTTTTGCGCCGATCCCTTCCCGCACAGGCTGATTCGTCTCTGTTTTGCGAAACAGGAATCGACGCTGCTGGCGGCGGCTGAACGCCTTAGCGCGCTCTGATTATTTTACCGTCCAGGCTTCTGAGTAACGACGGTCTGCAAAGAGTTCCAGCAGGCCGTTGATTTGCTTGAGCCGCAGCACCTCGTCGCTGTCCATCCCCAGCTCCTGACTGATTTTCACGTCGTCCCAGCCAAGCTGCACCAGTTCACGCACGATGTCTGACATGGCGTGAATCTGATGCCGGCCGCGCGCGCGATTGTGGCGAATGGTGGCCGCCATCCGGTCGAACTTTTTCTGCCGCTCTTTGCGCAGGCAGGTGACCGGAAGATACCCTTTAAGCTGGCGTTTCAGCCCCGCCCGGGTGGTCCCAATTTCATGGCGATGGAAGCCATCGACGATTTCATAGTGGCGGGCACCACTTTCCGTCACCACGATGGGCTGGGTGAAGCCGTCCATCTCCAGAGAACGGCACAGCAGCCGCTTTTCAGGAGGCGCGACGTTATTGGGGTTGTAATCGTTCGCGCCGATCTCGTCCTGTTTGATCCACAGCACGCAGTCGACAGGCTGTTCGCGAAAAGGGCTGTTTTCATGGATGGCCTGACGAAAGGCGTTAATGGCTTCAATACGTTCATCTTCGGAAAGCGACTGAAGATAGTTATTCAGTTCGCTTATTAATCGCTGTTGCATAAGATCCCCCACTCCTTGCGTTTAGATTTGATCCGTTCGCTGTACCGCTGATAGTGCTTCGGTTTATTGGGACTAAATGAAAGGGCACGACACCAGTAGTCATTATTGAGCAATACTTTGCACACCCGTCGCCAGGACGGAATATCCCTGGCGCCGATATCGCCCTCCTGGGTGTCGGGAATATCGGCCATGCCTCTCTTCTGATACCAGTGCAGATAAACGGCGATTTTATTGCGGTAATGTTCCGCTGTGGGCTGCGGCATGCTGTCCAGGAGCAGCATGGCGTACGCTCGCCAGCTGAGCGCGTCGGGTTTCAGGATTTTGCGGTGGCCATAAAAGTGATTGTCCTGCCCGGCGTAGATGCCGCCGCTGCGCACGCCGCTTGCGCGTTCGCACATGGTTGCCCAGCGCTCCGGCTCGACAACGTGATACAGCCACAGGCCCTGACGCTGCTCGGGACCGAAGGGTTCGCAGATGCGCATATAGCGCGGGGGGACGCCGGCCTGAAACATCAGGTCATACAGTGGGTTATAGCAGCCGCCCGTTTTGGCAAACCATGTCCAGATATCGGCGGTTTTCCAGTCGTAAAGCGGATAGACGTACCAGGCGTGGCCGCCGGGAGCGACGGTCGTCCAGGGTTTGTCATCCGCAAAGCGCTGCTTGCGCGCGTTGGCGATAGTCAAAAAGCGATTGTAGGATTCGTCGGCGCGGATGCCCACCATCATGGCGGCAGGGCGTTTTTTGGCAAACCAGTCGGAAAAGGCCCGGACGAAGGCTTCAAACGTCATGCCCGGCTGATAGAAATCAAAGTAGTCCGGACTGGTCACCGCACCAGCAGGCGGCTGGCGCACCCAGTTTTTACCCGGCTCCCAGCACTGCCATTCTGGCTGGAATTGTGAAAGCGAGTTCTGCGTGGTCAGCGGCAGGGCTACCCACCAGCTTTTCTCGATGATATCCGCGTACAGCGCGAGCATGTTATTCACATGATCAATCGTGGAGGTGAACTGCGCTTCCCAGTCAATAAAGAGCACGTGGATTTTCTTTCCCAATTTTCGGGCCTGCTGCGCCGTTAAATGGAGCATGACGGTGGAATCCTTGCCCCCTGAAAATGAAACGCAGACTCTGGGTAAATGCTCAAGTGCCCACGTAATGCGCTCTGTCGCGGCTTCAAGGACATTTTGATTGAGTGGATACTTATAAATTGACAAGGGCAAACTCCTCCTGGAAATAAATACCGGATGGTTGTGTCAATACAGGAGAGAGAATAATAATAGTGAAAATAAAGACAGGTAAATGAAAAATAAAAATGTTTTCGATAACTATAAGTGGGAGTGATATTTAAGAGCAATGTACTGGCTGTGAAGTCCACAGCCATATCACGTCATTTCTCGGTAATTTCATCAATGAATTTCGAGAATACTGAGCTGTTAAGCGCGGAACGGTTGTAGATCATAAATACTTCGATAGGCGGCAGCGTGAAGGGCGTTTCAATTCTTTTAAGGCGTAATACGTCCTGATATTTGGTGAACAGCGCTTCTGGCACATATCCAATTAAATGAGACGCGCTTACCATAGCCATGATTGAAAACAGCGAGTCGGTGCGAAAACCGATCGTCCTGTCAGCATGGACCTCTTCCGTTTTTGACTGATAGTGTTTGACGCCCGCCGCATCGCTCATAAACATCGTAAATTTTTCGGCCTGAAGTTCTTCTATAGTAGCAAAGTCCTTTATACGCGGATGATCCTGGCTGCACACGTGTATCACGTCGAAGCGAGCATAGGGAACGCAAACCATAGAGCGGTTGCTGACGGGGGCCATCGAGAAAATGAGGTCGGCTTTGCGGTACGCAAGCAGGTCTTCGGCAGAATCAGCAGAGAGCAGCATATCGTGAAGTTCAATCTCGTAATTATGCTCCCTCATCAATAATTTCATGGGGTTAATCAGATTGTTGGTTGTCAGAACCTGAAGGCAATAGATAACAAAATTCTTCTTAAGCGCTGACCCATGCATAATATTGATGGTTTGCTCAAGCTGATTAAGGTTTTGCTCAAGATGATGATGAAGATTGACTCCTACGGTCGTGGGCGTGATCCCTTTGCCCGAGCGGATAAACAGCGGATCGTTGAGCTGGTTACGCAGCCGCTGTAGCGACTGGCTGACCGCTGATGGCGTAATGTAGAGCGTTTCCGCTGCCTTACTGATGCTGAGATGTTGGTATATGCATTCGAATATGACCAGCAGGTTAAGGTCGAATTTTTTGAGATCGTAGAGGTTTGCCATTTTTCATCCTGAGTGTGCTGCGTTGCGTTATCTCATCACTGATAACTATAGAACTTAGTTAACCATTTACCATCCTGGTGGTTAACTCGCTTAATTATCATTAAATATGGGCTTAATATATCACGATGATAGATTAATGAAATAGTTCTTCAAAGAGTGTTAAGGTATTTTTATCTTTAAAAGAGAAAACAGAATTGAATAAAAATAGTGTCATTTATATATAGACAAGTATTTATCACTCATTCTTATTTTTCCCGCCGGTGCGTCTGTACGGGCATCATATGCAGCGTTCGGTAAAACCTATCACAGCCATAGACACGAATGCCCCTCTGGCGGATTGCTCCGTGCCGTTGGCGGTGTTGTAATCAACGTGCTGTTACGGCCTTGATATAAAGGTATGTAGAGCGCAACGCAACGCCAGCTCAGGCTGGCACTGAAAGTTCCTGTGGGAAGTTCAGGTATCAGGGCCGCCCCAAGGGGCGGCCTTTTTACTTTTGCGCCTTTCCCGCATTTCGTTCACATGGTTGTCTTGTTCGGGTTGTTAGGTTTGGCTGATTGATTTGATAAAGCATACGCATTAGCCCCGATGAAGAAAGTTGGTTACCTTACATCTCAACGAAAACACGGAGGAAGTACAGATGTCCTTGATTAACACCAAAATTAAACCTTTCAAAAACCAGGCGTTCAAAAACGGTGAGTTCATTGAAGTAACCGAGAAAGATACCGAAGGCCGCTGGAGCGTGTTCTTCTTCTATCCGGCTGACTTCACCTTCGTTTGCCCGACCGAACTGGGCGACGTGGCAGACCACTACGAAGAACTGCAGAAGCTGGGCGTAGACGTTTACTCTGTGTCTACCGACACCCACTTCACCCACAAAGCGTGGCACAGCAGCTCTGAAACTATCGCGAAAATCAAATACGCGATGATCGGCGACCCGACTGGCGCCCTGACCCGTAACTTCGACAACATGCGTGAAGATGAAGGCCTGGCTGACCGTGCTACCTTCGTTGTTGACCCGCAGGGCATTATCCAGGCTATCGAAGTTACCGCTGAAGGTATCGGCCGTGATGCGTCTGACCTGCTGCGTAAGGTGAAAGCGGCTCAGTACGTTGCGTCTCACCCAGGCGAAGTATGCCCGGCGAAATGGAAAGAAGGCGAAGCGACGCTGGCTCCATCCCTGGACCTGGTCGGCAAGATTTAAGCCTGCAAAGCCCGGCGGCACTACGCCTGCACGGGCCTACATATGGGCGCACCTGCGCCCATTTCATTCCAGCACCATGATGCAAGTTGCATTCAGGCGGCCCTGTAAGGCGGCTTGCATGATGACGTTTTAAGAGAGGGAAGAATAATGCTCGACGCTAACATGAAAACCCAGCTCAAGGCCTACCTTGAGAAACTGACCAAACCAGTTGAGCTGATTGCCACGCTGGACGACAGCGCGAAATCGGCAGAAATCAAAACGCTGCTGACAGAGATCGCCGAGCTGTCGCCGAAGGTGACCTTCAGGGAAGATAACGCGCTTGCCGTCCGTAAGCCTTCTTTCCTGATCGCCAACCCGGGCTCCGACCAGGGGCCGCGTTTTGCTGGCTCTCCGCTGGGTCACGAATTTACCTCACTGGTTCTGGCGCTGCTGTGGACCGGTGGACACCCGTCTAAGGAAGCGCAGGCGCTGCTGGAGCAGATCCGCGATATTGACGGTGATTTTGAGTTTGAAACCTATTACTCGCTCTCCTGCCACAACTGCCCGGACGTGGTGCAGGCGCTGAACCTGATGTCGGTTCTGAACCCGCGCATTAAGCACACGGCGATTGACGGCGGTACGTTCCAGAACGAAATCACGGAACGCAACGTGATGGGCGTTCCGGCGGTTTATCTGAACGGCCAGGAGTTCGGCCAGGGCCGCATGACGCTGACCGAAATCGTTGCCAAAGTGGATACCGGCGCAGAAAAACGCGCGGCGGAAGAGCTGAGCCAGCGTGATGCATACGATGTGCTGATTGTCGGTTCCGGCCCGGCGGGCGCGGCGGCTGCGGTTTATTCCGCACGTAAAGGGATCCGTACCGGCCTGATGGGCGAGCGTTTCGGCGGCCAGGTGCTGGATACCGTAGACATCGAGAACTACATCTCCGTACCGAAAACCGAAGGCCAGAAGCTGGCAGGCGCGCTGAAAGCGCACGTCAGCGATTACGATGTGGACGTTATCGACAGCCAGAGCGCCAGCAAACTGGTTCCGGCGGCGGTGGAGGGTGGCTTACACCAGATTGAAACCGCCTCTGGCGCGGTGCTGAAAGCGCGCAGCGTGATTATTGCCACCGGTGCGAAATGGCGCAACATGAACGTGCCGGGTGAAGATCAGTATCGTACTAAGGGTGTGACCTACTGCCCGCACTGCGACGGCCCGCTGTTCAAAGGCAAGCGCGTGGCGGTGATCGGCGGCGGTAACTCCGGCGTGGAAGCGGCTATTGACCTGGCCGGGATTGTCGAACACGTTACGCTGCTCGAGTTTGCGCCAGAGATGAAAGCGGACCAGGTCCTTCAGGACAAAGTCCGTAGCCTGAAGAACGTCGACATTGTGCTGAATGCCCAGACGACGGAAGTGAAGGGCGACGGCAGCAAGGTGACCGGCCTGGAATACCGTGACCGTATCAGCGGCGATGTGCATAGCGTCTCGCTTTCGGGGATTTTCGTACAGATTGGTCTGCTGCCTAACACCACCTGGCTGGAAGGCGCGATTGAGCGCAACCGCATGGGCGAAATCATGATTGATGCCAAATGCGAAACCAGCGTGAAGGGCGTATTTGCGGCGGGCGACTGTACTACCGTACCGTACAAGCAGATTATCATCGCAACCGGCGAAGGTGCGAAAGCCTCTCTGAGCGCGTTTGATTATCTGATCCGCACCAAAACGGCATAATAAAAGAAAGTAAGACGACACCTGCAATACAGGAGGCCACCCAAAGGTGGCCTCTTTTTTTTATCTGACGACCATCACCGGAATGTGGGTGTGGCGGATCACGCTGGACGCGTTCGACCCCAGCAGGTGAGTCGTGATAGACGGGTTGCGCGAACCGATCACCACCACGTCCGCGTTAAGCTCCCCGGCAAGCTCGTTAACGGCGTCGCGTACGCTGCCGAAGCGGACGTGCGTTTTAATGCGGGAAGGATCGATGCTGAAATGCCCGACCATGGTTTGCAGGCGCGTTTCGGCTTCGTGCTGCAAATGCTCTTCGAAGCGACGCACGTCGGCGGCAAAGCGGTGCAGGCTCAGGCTGGCCGAGCCCGGCAAAACGTGCAGAAGATGAATAATCCCGTCCTGCTGCGCGAGAAATTCCGCGTGACGTACAGCCTTATCACTCAGTTCCATTTCGAAAACATCAACCGGCATAATGATTGTTTGATACATAACCGTTTCTCCTTGTTTATGAACGCTGTAATCATTCAACCACAAAATATAAATGGTTTCTGTAATCCCGACAGCACTTTTTTATTTCGCCAGGATAAATCTCAAAACAGCCGGAATCCGGGGCAGATCCCGTGAGGTAGCTACCCTTTTATAAGCTTACCCACACCCTTTCGGAGGTTGCATGAAAGCTCTTACCTATCACGGTCCCCACCATGTTCGGGTCGATAATGTTCCCGATCCCAGCATTGAACAGCCAGACGATATCATCCTGCGCGTAACCGCCACGGCAATCTGTGGCTCCGATCTGCATCTGTATCGCGGAAAAATTCCTAAGGTTCAGCACGGCGATATCTTTGGTCATGAATTTATGGGCGAAGTGGTGGAGTGCGGGAGCGAGGTGAAAAACGTGCAGAAGGGGGACCGGGTGGTGATCCCGTTTGTGATTGCCTGCGGCGACTGCTTCTTTTGCCAGATGCAACAGTACGCGGCCTGCGAAAACACGAACCGCGGGCAGGGCGCGGCGCTGAACAAAAAGCAAATTCCCGCCCCTGCGGCGCTGTTTGGCTACAGCCATCTTTATGGTGGCGTACCGGGCGGACAAGCGGAGTATGTGCGCGTCCCGAAAGGCAACGTGGGGCCGTTTAAAGTGCCGCAGCTGCTGTCTGACGACAAAGCGCTGTTCCTGTCAGATATTCTGCCTACCGCCTGGCAGGCGGCGAAAAATGCCCAGATCCAGAAAGGCTCCAGCGTTGCCGTATTCGGTGCCGGGCCGGTGGGGCTATTGACCATTGCCTGCGCGCGTCTGCTTGGGGCCGAGCAGATTTTTGTGGTTGACCATCATCCCTATCGGCTGCGGTTTGCCCAGGAGCGCTACGGCGCCATCCCCATCAACTTCGATGACGATAACGACGCGGCGGAAAAAATTATCGAGCAGACGGCCGGGCAGCGCGGGGTGGATGCGGTGATTGATGCCGTCGGATTTGAGGCCAAGGGCAGCACGACGGAAACGATCCTCAGTAACCTGAAAATTGAAGGCAGCAGCGGCAAGGCGCTGCGTCAGTGTATCGCTGCGGTGCGCCGCGGCGGCGTGGTCAGCGTACCGGGCGTCTATGCCGGCTTCATTCACGGCTTCCTGTTTGGCGATGCCTTCGATAAGGGGCTGAGCTTTAAGATGGGGCAGACGCACGTGCATGCCTGGCTGGGGGAACTGCTGCCGCTTATCGAGAGAGGGCTGTTGACGCCGGAGGACATTGTGACCCATTACCTGCCGCTTGCGGATGCGGAGCGTGCCTATAAGATTTTCGAAAAGCGGGAGGAGGAGTGCCGCAAGGTCATTCTGGTGCCCGGGGCAGATACGCCGGAGGCAGCGCAGCAGCAGGTGAAGGGGCTGGTAAATGCCTTCCCGGGCGGCGTCGTGTGAGGTCGCTCACCGGTGGCGTTTAAGCTACAGCACCGCCGCGACGAGGTTGCGGAAAGAGGATGCAGGTGCATCCTCTGTGCAAAGCGGGATCGCTTGTTCAGAAGGGATTAACGCAGGTAATCGCCGGCAGCTTCGGGCTGGTAGAGCAGCTCGAGCACTTCGAGGTGGGCTGAGGCTCCGCCCGGCAGTTCCCAGTGGATGGTATCGCCCGTGCGTAACCCAAGCAGCGCCGCGCCCACGGGAGCCAGAACCGAAAGCTGCGTGCTGCTGTCGGTCATCTGCGCCGGATAAACCAGCGTGCGGGTCAGCTCTTCCCCGGTAGTCAGGTTACGGAACCTCACCCGGCTGTTCATGGTGACCACATCGTGCGGCATGGTCTCAGGCGTACACATCTGCGCCCGGTCTAACTCCTCGTTCAGCGCATCGGCGACCGGCAGAGCGGCAAATTGTGGTTTTTCCAACAGGCGGTCAATACGTTCTGCGTCGAGTTCGTTGATGATAATTGTGGGTCTGGACATTTTTACTCCATGTCGTTAATGCTGCGCGTAACGCAGAAACCAATCCAAAAGAAAACCCTCGCCGTCTGGCAGCGAGGGTTTAACGTGTCTGATGATACTGTCTGAACCGGTAAGTTTGAAGTGATGAGCGTCACATTCATGCGCCATATGAATTTTTGGCAATAATCCAGGCGTCCCGGTTCAAGCTGCACTGAAATTTGGTTACGCTGGGGAAACCGAACCAGGGCAACGCGCATAGCGGCCCCACCGCAGAGAGAGCAATATGTACTTTTACCAACCTTCTCAGGGACACGGCCTGCCGCACGACCCACTGAACGCCATTATCGGCCCGCGTCCCATTGGCTGGATCTCGTCCTGCGACAAGGCCGGCCAGCTGAACCTCGCCCCGTACAGCTTCTTTAACTGCTTTAACTATCGTCCCCCGATAATTGGATTTTCCAGCAACGGCTGGAAGGACAGCGTGCGCAATATTACCGAAACGGGGGAGTTTGTCTGGAACCTCGCCACGCGCGATCTGGCCGGGGCGATGAATGAAACGTCCGCCACGCTTGCGCATGGTGAAGATGAATTTACCTTTGCAGGCCTGACGCCCGCAGCCAGCCAGCTTGTGGGCGCGCCGCGCGTGGCTGAAAGCCCGGTCAATTTTGAATGCCGTTTATCACAGTGTATTCAGCTTACCGGCGCCGATGGCACGCCGATTGATACCTGGCTGGTGCTTGGCGAAGTCGTTGGCGTTCATATTGCCGAAACGCTGCTGGAAGAGGGGATTTACCAGACCGCGAAAGCGCAGCCCATACTGCGTGCGGGCGGGCCGTCGGCCTACTACGGCATCAGCGACAGCCACCGTTTTGACCTGGTGCGCCCGGACGCGCGTCGGGGCTGAGATGCCGCACCGTGCGGCATCTGCCCGCAGGAGCGTCAGTAACCGGCTTTATCGATCACAAACTGTTTGCCGCAGTTGCCCGGATGCGGCTGTGGTGCAAAAGAGCCGGCAGAGAGCGGATTGTTAATGGTGTCGGACTTAAGCGAGATCTGCATTTCGGTCAGATAGGCCGGATTGCCATGGCAGGTGAGCTTGAACGCTTTCACGTTCTGTTTGCCCCAGCTTTTGGCCACGGCGGCATCAAAGTCGCTGCGGCGTACGGTTTTGCCATAGTTTTCCGCCAGAAATTTCCCTGCCGCGCTGCTTTTCACTTCCTGATTCAGGCGCACCATGGTGCCGAAGTAGGCGTCTGGATCAAAACCGAAGCAGACGCCATGTTTCGCATATTCGTAACGTTCAAGGCAGGAATTGCCGCCCGCGCCGGGCATCACGCTGTTCAGCTTCGCCGCGCCCGACAGGGATAGCCCGGTCTCTGCGGCGGCGCATTTGCGGCTGGCTTTTGCCTGCGGCATGTCGGGCACGGGGCGGGTTGCGCAGCCGAAGCGCATCCAGCGGCGCTCATCCACCCCGCGCGCGGCGATGGATTTAGGCAGGCCGGGCCACAGGCCGTGGACGGTCAGAAAATCGGTTTTATTGCTGCTCTCTTTTTGCAGCCGGCATTCGTCCGGCTCGTTGCGGTTACGTTCGACCATGCTCTGGCAAAATCCGGTTTGCCAGGAAAGGGCCAGAACGTAGCGATCGAAATCGGCATACTGCGTTGCCCTGAGCGGGTCTGCCTGCGTTGAGAATACGCAGAGTGCAAGCGCTACTGCGCCAGACGGGATAACGATATCCTTCCTGAACATTTTCTTTCCTGATTGGTTGGGCGCGATTAATTTCTGGGGGTTATTAAAGCACAAAAAGCGCCAACAGGCGCTTTTTGGAAATCAGGAATTTCGCTTAGGCAGCGCCTGGGACCAGCACTTCGGTAGCGATAATGACGATAATCAGGCCAACCAGCACCGGCACCGACGTGCGTTTTACCACTTCAAATGGCGAGATTTTTGCCATACCGGCAACCGCCACCACCACGCCCGATACCGGAGAGATGGTACGACCCAGGTTAGAGGCCTGAAGCATCGGAATGGAGAGATAAGCCGGGTTGATGCCGGAGGAGTGTGCCAGTTTAGGGATCATCTCGACGAAGGCGTAGAACGGGGCGTTACCGGAACCGGTGGTCATTGCCGCCAGCATGGTCAGCACGACCAGCACCAGCATCAGGATAATGCTGGCCGAGCCGAACGAGGTGGCGATGGAGATCAGACTCTGGATAAAGCCGATGGTGCTCAGCCCCTGGGCAAAGACGCCTGCGGCCACCAGCAGCATTACCACGCCCGCGAAGGCATCGGCCATTCCGCGGTAGGCGACTTCCAGACCGGAGAATACTTTCTGCGTATTGAAGCCACGCACAAATTCCAGCAGGGCCGCCAGCAGCATGCAGATCACCAGAATGGTGATGATGTGCAGCTGCGGGCCCCATTTGCCGTCAAAGATAAGCACGCCAATAATCGGGGTGAACGGCAGGATGGAGTAAAACGCCGGGGCAGTGGTGGTGATTTCACTCACGTCCATCATCTCGTGGCTGATGTTCTCCTTCTTGTCGAGATAGCGCTGCCAGAAGAAATGCGCCACGCCCATGCCGAGAATGGCCGTAATCGAGATCGGCAGCGTGGTCTTGAAGGCGAAGTCAATCAGCGACATTTCCGCCGCTTTCGCGGCCAGCACTACGTCACCGGAAGTAGGGGAGAGGATAATCGCCGCCGGAGAGGCGCAGATAGCCGCTGCCGCGCCGCGGCTGATCCCGACGTTGACCATCACCGGGAACAACGTCGCCATTAGCAGCACGCCAAGACCCGTGGCGGAGGAAACGGCTAACGACATCAGGCAGGCCAGGAAGTAGGCTGCGACCATCAGCAGGTAGGGGGAGTTGATATATTGCAGCGGCTTAGAGGCCAGCTTCACGACCATATCATTGGCGCCGATATGGGTCATATAGGCCGCAAAGCCGCAGAGCATCATGATCATCATGCCCAGATCGCCGCCGCGGCTCATCAGCAGAATTTTAATATATTCCACAATATCGGTGGCGGTATACCCGGTGCTGGCTTCGCTGGCCGGTAAAACCTGATGGCCCATTAGCGCGCTGATAATCAGCAGCGTCAGGCCGCCAACGAAGAGCACGCCGGTGGCCGAGTACCCTTTAATGATGTAGCGCGCTACACCGACAATGACCACGACTCCGATGAGGAGTTCGAGAAAAGTAAGCATGATTTCCCCTGTATCCTTGCTGCCCGAGAGCACAAATAATCAATAGAAAAAGAAGCCTGAAATGTGCCGAATAAATGGCCTGTTCTTGCTGATTAAAATCAAGAAAGCGACTACTAAAGGCGATGATGACGATATTTTTGCTAACCCTGCATCATTTATATTAAGTCGTTATTGACCTGATTAATAGCGATTACATGTCATTAATTTGAGGGTGAAGTGTTAAGCTTTTGAGTATTACTTGCCGTTTGCCGTACCGCAAGCCAGAGCGCGTTTGGCAAAGCCGGTCGTGTAGACCCGAGAACCGCTTCCGCACCGGCGTTTTCGTCGGTGAGGCAATCCCGGGAGGTGATAGCCTGGACATCCTCGCGCTCGCCATGAGCATAAACGCGCAACGGCCACGCTCAAAATAGCCTTGCCTGTTGCGCTGATATTTATATTCTTCATTGTATGGTTAACGCTTTAAGCGGATAACCGGTGTCCTGTTAATAATAGCGGCCTTAGCGGTCTGGTTTATTTCCTTTTCCGGAATGGTGGAAGAGTTTGACGTAATTATGGTTCTCTTTGAAACTTGCGAATAATAAATATTCCAGCGTTAAGCCTGAGGGGGAATACCGCGCCGCGCGAGTGTCCGAAGATAGCCTCCGCTATGGGGGGCCGTCGTGTGGGGCGGTGGGCGTGGTCCGGAGCCGAACCGGCGCGTCGCCGCGCTGTATGAAATGTTACGTCAACGTTAAATATGTCACCTGCTCGTGCTTATTCAGGCACGCTGGTCTTATCTTATAAGAGTGGTCTTAATAGTACGTGAGTAATTAGGAATAACACCAATGCCGTTAAGCATTCATTCAAGTATTCTGTGCTAAGGTCTGTACCGAATACTGAATATGGTAATGGCATTGTGATTGTACGAATTAAATTCCCCCTGATTTTATTGTTTATTATTGGTCAGCTCTCTTTCGCATCCGTTGTTAATGCACAAAGCAACACAGCGGATAAAGGCTGGTTCTCCACGTTCACCGACAATGTTGCGCAAACGTGGAACGAACCCGAGCATTACGATCTCTACATTCCGGCCATTACCTGGCATGCACGTTTTGCCTACGACAAAGAAAAAACGGACCGCTATAACGAGCGTCCGTGGGGAGCCGGTTTTGGCCAGTCTCGCTGGGATGAAAAAGGCAACTGGCATGGCCTGTACCTGATGGCGTTTAAGGACTCCTACAACAAATGGGAGCCCATTGGCGGCTACGGCTGGGAAAAAACCTGGCGACCGTTATCAGACGATAACTTCCGTCTGGGGCTGGGCTATACGGCTGGGTTTACGGCGCGCGATAACTGGAAATATATTCCTGTTCCGGTGCTTCTGCCGCTCGCCTCTATCGGTTATGGCCCGGCAACGTTCCAGATGACCTACATACCGGGCACCTACAACAACGGAAACGTTTACTTCGCCTGGATGCGTTTTCAGTTTTAACTGAATTTGCACGGTGAGCTGGACAAAAAATGCACTGGTAATGAATTGTAAAGGATAAAAATCGGACAGCGAAAATTAACGCGACTTTTGTCACTTTTTATCAAAGATCCGCTGGACAAAACGCCTCACAATTGTTGTACTGATACCCGACACAGCATTTGTGTCGTTTTTTAATGTAAAGGTAATTTTGATGTCTAAGATTAAAGGTAACGTTAAGTGGTTTAATGAGTCCAAAGGATTCGGTTTCATTACTCCTGAAGATGGCAGCAAAGACGTGTTCGTACACTTCTCTGCAATCCAGTCTAATGGTTTCAAAACTCTGGCTGAAGGTCAGCGCGTTGAGTTTGAAATCACTAACGGTGCCAAAGGCCCTTCTGCTGCTAACGTAATCGCTCTGTAATTCAGACGCGTCAGCAAGAATTTCAAAACCCGCTCACTGAGCGGGTTTTTTTCGTTCTGAATCAACCTGTAAGATAGATTTTCAGAAAGCTGGCGACGATTAACACGCTCAGCACTACCATTCCCGCGCTTAGCAGATTTTCCTTCATGCTATCACCCTCGTTCAGTTTTGCGCCAAGAGTGACAGAGAAAAATTAAGCCAACATTAAGGCTGGCGGGCTTAGTGCGCGCTGGCGGTAGAAAATAACCAAAACGCGATCGCGGTCATCGCAAACGATCCAAGCATGTTAACGGCAATGTTCGCCAGCGCCCAGCCCACGCGGCCTTCCTGAAACAGAAACACAACTTCCGCAGAGAAGGTCGAAAACGTCGTTAACCCGCCGCAGAACCCGGTCGTGATCAGCACTTTCCACATTGGGTCGATAGACGTCATGCGGTTAAACCAGGCCAGCCCCATTCCGATAATAAATGCGCCAATCAGGTTTGCTGCCAGTGTGCCCATCGGTATGGCCTGATGCAGAGGGTTAAAGCGCATGCTTAAGAGCCACCGTGCAACGCTACCCGTGCCCCCGCCAATAAAAACGGCTATAAGTAGTTGTAACACTGTCAATACCTGCTATTTGATGTGTGAGTGCGTCGAGTGTAACGCTGTTTTTAACCGGGAGACAATTATGTATGTTGCGGTAGGGCAGTTTGCGGTAACGCCGGACTGGAATGAAAACGCGCGTAAATGCGTCTCCCTGATGCGTCAGGCGAAGCAAATGGGGGCGTCGTTGCTGGTGCTGCCTGAGGCGTTACTGGCACGCGATGACAGCGACCCGGATCTGTCGGTAAAGTCTGCGCAAATGCTGGAAGGGGCGTTTTTAAAGCTACTTCTGGCCGAGAGCGTCGGCAACTCGCTCACCACCATATTAACCATCCACGTGCCCTCCACGCCCGGGCGGGCGGTCAACACGCTGGTGGCCATACGTGAAGGCGCAATTGTTGCGAGCTACGGCAAACTTCATCTGTACGATGCGTTCAGCATTCAGGAGTCGCGCCTGGTCGATCCGGGCAGCGTTATTCCGCCGCTGATTGAGGTGGCGGGTTTTAGCGTCGGGCTAATGACCTGCTACGATATTCGTTTTCCCGAGCTGGCGCTGAACCTGGCGTTGCAGGGAGCCGAGGTGCTGGTTCTGCCTGCTGCCTGGGTCAAAGGACCTCTTAAGGAGCACCACTGGGCGACGCTGCTTGCCGCACGCGCGCTGGATACCACCTGCTATGTGGTAGCCGCGGGGGAATGTGGTAACAGGAATATCGGGCAGAGCAGAGTAGTCGATCCGCTGGGGGTTACCGTTGCCGCGGCGGCGGAAGAGCCCGCGTTACTGATGACGGAGATAAGTTCAGCGCGAATAGCGCTTGCGCGTCAGCAATTACCCGTTCTGCGTAACCGCAGGTTTGCGCCACCGCAATTAATATGATGTTTTTTTCAACAATGCTTGATTCACCTTGTTACAGATTGCTATTGTGTGCGCGCGCCAAATGTCCGTTAATACGTTCAGGTTTTTGGCGCTGACTTGCAGCCTGTTTCATGTAAAGAAGGTATTTATGGGTGAGATTAGTATTACCAAACTGCTGGTGGTTGCCGCACTGGTCGTCCTGCTGTTCGGTACCAAGAAGTTACGCACGCTGGGTGGAGACCTGGGTGCTGCCATTAAGGGCTTTAAGAAAGCAATGAACGATGATGACGCGGCAGCGAAGAAAAGTGCCGAAGACGACATCACGGCACAGAAGCTGTCCCACAAAGAGTAATGGCAATGCTGCAAGGCTTGCATAAAAAAACCGGCTAACGAGGCCGGTTTTTTTTATAACTGTAAAAAAGTATGTCAGGGCTTATTTTACTTCTTCGCCTTTCGCCTGCATATCGGCGTGATATGACGAGCGAACGAAAGGACCACAGGCCGCGTGGGTAAAGCCCATCGCCATCGCTTCGGCTTTCATCTCGTCGAACTCGTCCGGGCTCACGTAGCGCTGCACGGGCAGATGGTGACGGCTTGGCTGCAAATACTGGCCCAGGGTCAGCATCGTGACGCCGTGGCGGCGCAGATCGCGCATCACTTCAATGATTTCGGCATTCGTTTCCCCCAGGCCAACCATCAGGCCAGACTTGGTAGGAATATGCGGATGTGCTTCTTTAAAGCGCTCCAGCAGCTTCAGGGACCAGTTATAGTCCGCACCAGGACGCACCTGACGATAAATACGCGGTACGTTCTCGAGGTTGTGGTTGAACACGTCTGGTGGCGTTGCGGTCAGGATATCGAGCGCGCGGTCCATACGGCCACGGAAGTCCGGAACCAGCGTCTCAATCTTAATGTTCGGGCTTTTTTCGCGGATCGCGGTAATGCAGTCAGCAAAGTGCTGAGCACCGCCATCGCGCAGGTCATCACGGTCGACGGAGGTGATAACAACGTAACGCAGCGCCATATCGGCAATCGTCTGCGCCAGCTTCTGCGGTTCATTCGCGTCAGGCGCAACGGGACGGCCATGGGCAACGTCACAGAACGGACAGCGGCGGGTACAGATGGCACCCAAAATCATAAACGTCGCGGTACCGTGATTGAAACATTCAGCAAGGTTAGGGCAGGAGGCTTCTTCACAGACGGAGTGAAGGCCATTTTTGCGCATCGCCGCTTTGATCCCCTGGATACGCGAAGAGTCAGCCGGAAGTTTAATTTTCATCCATTCCGGTTTTCTTAACAGCGCCTCGCGCTCTGTAGCCACGTTTTTAACCGGGATAAGGGCCATTTTATCGGCATCGCGGTATTTAACACCGCGTTCCATCACAATGGGTTTACTCATAGCGTGCGTGTTCCAGTTGCGAATATCGAAGGAAAGCGTTTCATTTCAAGGGAATGTTGTAATTATCAACTATTTTTGAACGAACGACAGGCAGTATATCATTTAAAGGGGCGATAAAGCAGCCTGCCAGGTCGCCAATTTGTAAAATAGTTGTTGTTTTGTGCCTTTTGCCCCGCGAGCGGCAGGGGCTTGTGCTGAAAGGCGGGATCAGAAAGCATGGCGGATGACGTTAATGACGTTTTCCAGTACCGGATCGCGAAGGCTGAGCTTGTTGTAATGCAGTGAGATTTCAACAGATTCTGTATTAAGCTGACCCAGCGGAATGTTCTCGAGTGGCCAGCATTTCTGGAGCAGTTCGAAGAGCCTTACGGGCATGATACAGAGCAGGTCGCTGCTGCCAATCAGGGCCGCAACGGTAAACATATTGTAACTGCTGAAGCTAACCAGACGGTCCGGGAACAGCTCTTCAATCCGCTGTCGCAGCGGATCCTGCCTTTGCCCCTCGGCCATAAATGACGCATGTTCATACTGGCGCAAATTTTCTGGCGTCAGCGGCGCGCCTAACGCCGGATGGTGTTGACGGCAAACGAGCGCCAGGCTGTCGGAATAAAGGACGTGCTGCCCCAGCGCCCTGGCCTGGAAGCTGTTGCTGTCGATGATCAGATCCGTCTGGAACTGCGCCAGCTGGGTTTCCGGATCGCTGACGGGCACGTTGCGGATCAGCAGCTGTGGCGCATGCTGTTTTATCGCCTGATAGATAGCCGGCATCACCAGAACGCCCACCGAGGGAGAGGTGCCAATGGTGATGGTTCTTTGCTTGTCATAGCTGCCGGTAAGATCCAGCGCGCCCAGAATCGATTCCAGACCCTGGCTGATATACTCATGGAGGTGAGTGGCGTACGCGGTTGGCGTTACCCCCTGGCCTTTACGAATAAATAAAGGGTCGGGAAATATAGCGCGCAATTTTTGAATGGACTGGCTAATAGCGGAGGGCGTGAGATTAAGAATTTTCGCAGCATTAACGATACCTTTATGGACATATACCGCCTCAAAAATAGTCAATAAATTGAGATCAATATTACGTAAAGTCCGAAAAATTTGCGGCTTATCTTCGCCGCTGGTTTCATTCAGGCGTTTGGCTGGTAAATTAGTAGGCTCCACGCTCTTACTCCGTATCCATTCACAATATGAATGATAGTTGAATTTATTTAATATGCTTGCAGAGATTCGTAAAGTGTTCGGTATGTTTCCCTTAATTATCGAAAACAAGCAGTTGGGTGATTGTCACGCATGTTACAGGCTACCGTCGATGGTACTATTAAGGTTCTAATTAATATGTAGCGCTAATATATGGGCGACTCGAAAATATAGAATATGCGGTTTATTGTAAAGCGTAAATGCGGGAATTAAGCAGTGGCTCAGCAAATAAATGAGCCACTGTCGGAAGCGGGTTAAGCAGCAATATATTCGTGGGCAGGATTGTTAAGCAGTGCTAAAAAGTTCTTCAGAAGCACGGGCCGGATAACCTCAGGCGTGGCGCTTTCGACCCACTGGCACATTTGCGTCATCTCCATGCCGGCGTATCCGCAGGGGTTGATGCGCTGGAAGGGGGCGAGATCCATATTGATATTCAGCGCCAGGCCGTGGAACGAGCAGCCCTTTCGGATACGCAGGCCCAGCGAACAGATCTTCATTTCACCTACGTAGACGCCCGGCGCATCAGCGCGGGGGTGAGCATCGATGCCGTACTCAGCGAGCGTGTTCACTACGGTTTGTTCCAGCAATGTCACCAGCTCGCGCACGCCCAGCTTTCTGCGTTTCAGGTTAAGCAAAACATACATAACCTGCTGTCCCGGACCGTGGTAGGTTACCTGTCCACCGCGATCGCTCTGGATCACCGGGATGTCGCCCGTCATCAGCAGATGTTCGGCTTTTCCTGCCTGGCCTTGCGTGAACACCGGCAGGTGTTCAACCAGCCAGATTTCATCAGGGGTGGCGTCATCGCGCGTATCGGTAAAGTCATGCATAGCCTGAGAGACAGGCTCGTAAGGCTGTAGCCCAAGATGGCGGACAAGAATTTTATCCTGGTACAAAAGGATGTCTCCGAAGACAGGGGAGAATAGGTAGCGGGGATTATATCACAGCGGGAAGAGGGGTTACCCGGCAAACCGGGCAACCGCAGAGGGACTACAGCACCATACGAACAATTTCGATGTTGCCAAGCTCTTCGTACAGCGTTTCAACCTGCTCAATGTGCGTGGCGGTGATGGTGATTGAGACCGAGTGGTAGTTACCTTTGCTGCTCGGTTTTACCGACGGAGAGTAGTCGCCCGGCGCATGGCGCTGTACCACTTCAACCACCTGATCAACCAGCTCAGGTTTCGCCAGACCCATCACTTTGTAAGTAAATGGAGTAGGGAATTCAAGCAGTTCGTTAAGTTTGGTTTTCATGTCAGCTCCGGCGTGTGTGTAAAAAATAATAACTCCCGCCACGGGGCGGGAGTTTTACTGATACGTAGTATATGGGGATCAAAATCACACTTTCAAGTGTTCAGTTTTTAACCAAACCAGTGGTGGAACATCAGCTTAATGTAATCAATAATTTTGCCGAAGAAATTGCCTTCCGGAATTTCATCCAGCACCACCAGTGGACGCTGATCGATGGTTTTGCCATCCAGCTGGAAGTTGATGGTGCCAACGACCTGGTTTTTATGCAGCGGCGCGTGCAGCTCGGTGGTGTTCAGCACGTAGCTGGCTTTCAGATCCTTCATGCGGCCGCGCGGGATAGTCAGATAAAGATCTTTATCGACGCCCAGGGAAGCGCGGTCATTGTCGCCAAACCAGACGGGTTCTGAGGCAAACTCTTTACCGGCCTTCAGCGGATTCACGGTTTCGAAGAAGCGGAAGCCCCAGGTCAGCAGCTTTTTGCTTTCCGTTTCGCGTCCTTTAAAGGTGCGGCCCCCCATCACGGCAGAGATCAGGCGCATCTGGCCTTCGGTCGCGGAAGCCACCAGGTTGTAACCGGCTTTGTCGGTGTGGCCCGTTTTAATGCCGTCAACGTTCAGGCTGTTATCCCACAGCAGGCCGTTACGGTTAGTCTGACGGATGCCGTTAAAGGTGAACTCTTTCTCTTTGTAGATAGAGTACTCGTTCGGCACGTCACGGATCAGCGCCTGACCAATCAGCGCCATGTCACGCGCAGAGCTGTACTGGCCCTCTGCGTCCAGGCCGTGTACGGTCTGGAAGTGGGTATTTTTGAGGCCCAGCGCGGAGACGTAGCTGTTCATCAGGCCGACAAACGCATCCTGGCTACCCGCCGCAAAATCGGCCATTGCCACGCAGGCGTCGTTACCGGATTGCAGGTTAATACCACGGATCAGCTGAGAGACCGGAACCTGCATGCCTGGCTTCAGGAACATCAGGGATGAACCTTTAAATACCGGGTTACCGGTTGCCCACGCGTCGTTACCAATAGTCACCAGGTCGGTTTCTTTGAATTTACCTGCCTTCATTGCCTGGCCGATAACGTAGCTGGTCATCATCTTGGTCAGGCTGGCCGGATCGCGACGGACATCGGCATTCTGTTCTGCCAGAACTTTGCCAGAGTTGTAGTCAATCAGGATGTAGGATTCCGCGTCGATCTGCGGAACGCCAGGGATCATGGTCTTGATGTTCAGGTCATCCGCGTGTGCTGCGGAGAGTGCAGCAGCGCAAAGGGCCGTGGTCAGCGCGATGCGCTGCACAAAACGAGCAGAAAAAGTGGTCTTCATGGTCAGAACTACGACATCCGTGATGGAATTAAAAAAAGTGCCTTACTATAGCAAAAGCTATACAGGCAGGCATCCGACTTTCATCATGAGAGTGTTAACGTCATTTACACAAACTGACATTTCGGATACCACCGATTAATTACTTCGCAACAGTGATAAACGACTGAAGTTGCGCCTCGCTCTGCAGGCGCTGCTGCAGTGACGCAGCCTGCGATTTACCGGTAAACGGACCCATCTGGATACGCCATACCGCACCGTTTTGCTCTACGCGGCCAGGCACGCCAAACTGCTGGCTTAAACGCTGCTGATACTGCTCTGCACGGGCTCGATCGCTGACGGCGCCCACCTGAACTACGTAGCTGCCGCTTGCCGCAGCGGGTGCAGCAGTTTGGGTGGCAGCAGGGGCGGTCACCGGAGCGGGTTGTGCTGCGGGGGCCGCAACGACAGGCGCGGGAGCGGGTTCATCTGATTCAATCACGCCAGAGGCTAACGTGGTGGGAGCGCCGAGAAAGCCGCTGCTTTTCACCGGAGCGCCTGTCGCATCGTCGCTTTGCAGCGTATCGTTGCTGATGGCGCGCACTTCGCCCTGCGGCTGAGCAGGCTCTGAAGGCGTTGACGCGCCTCCCATGCCGCCGCTCAGGTCCGGACGAGCGGGCAGGGCGTAGGTCTGTTTTGCAACGGTGGTACAGGCGGTACCCGGGCCGGACAGCGTACCGTCCTGCGCCACGATGATTGGGTCAATACGCACTTTGGTATTATTAGAGGTGTTGAGACGATCGGCCGCCGCGCGCGACAGGGAGATAACGCGGTCGTTACCGTAAGGGCCACGGTCGTTAATACGCACTACGATCATGCGACCATTCGCCAGGTTAGTGATGCGCGCGTAGCTTGGGATTGGCAGCGTCGGATGTGCCGCCGTAATCTGCATCGGATCGAAGGTTTCACCTGACGCGGTCAGGTTGCTGCCTGGCTCAGCATCATAGATGGCGGCAAGGCCGGCCTGGCTAAAACGGGCGGGATCCTGGACGATTTTGTAGCTTTTGCCGTCGCGCTGATAGTCCTGATTCACGCTGGGGTTCAGCGGTTCATAAACGGGATCGGCACCGCTAATTTCAACAATCGGGCCGTTACAGACCGCAGGCTGCGGCGGCGCGACGGTTGCCTGTTGCTGACCATCATCACTTGTGCAGGCTGCAAGTAAACTTGCAGCGATGCAGATCCCCAGCCACTGCTTACGCATTGCGATCCCCTTATTTTTATACGCTTTTGGACAACATTTTCCTGTGGGTATGGATCGACATTACGATACCAAACCCGGCCATCAACACGATCAGTGCCGAGCCCCCGTAACTCACCAGCGGCAGCGGCACGCCTACAACCGGCAGAATACCACTCACCATACCAATATTTACGAAGACATAAACGAATAAAATTAACATTAATCCACCCGCCATTACCCGGCCAAAGGTGGTCTGCGCCCGTGCGGCAATATAGAGCCCGCGCATGATCAGCAGCAGGTACAGTCCAAGCAGAACCAGGATACCAACCAGCCCTAACTCCTCAGCCAGAACGGCAAAGATAAAGTCAGTGTGGCGTTCCGGTAAGAATTCAAGCTGTGACTGCGTACCGTGCAGCCAGCCTTTTCCGCGCAGGCCGCCGGAGCCAATCGCAATTTTCGACTGAATAATATGATAGCCTGCACCCAGCGGATCGGTCTCTGGATCGAGCAGCATCATCACGCGCTGGCGCTGATAGTCATGCATCAGGAAGAACCAGAGAATAGGGATAAAGGCAGCCAGCAGGACGACCGCGATGCCGATCAAACGCCAGCTCAGGCCGGACAGGAACAGTACGAACAGACCGGAGAGGGCGATAAGAATCGAGGTGCCGAGGTCCGGCTGCGCGGCCACGAGGAGCGTTGGCAGGAAAATCAGCACCAGCGCAATGGCGGTATTTTTCAGCGACGGCGGACAGACGTCGCGGTTGATAAAGCGTGCAACCATCAACGGGACGGCGATTTTGGCAATTTCCGACGGCTGGAAGCGAACAATCCCCAGATCCAGCCAGCGTTGCGCGCCTTTGGATATGGCACCGAACGCATCGACTGCCACCAGCAAAATAATACAGAAAATATAGAGATAGGGCGCCCAGCCTTCATAGACGCGGGGCGGTATTTGCGCCATTACCACCATAATGACCAGGCCCATAGCGATCTGGCCGATTTTACGCTCCATCATGCCGATGTCCTGACCGCTGGCGCTCCAGATAACCAGAGCGCTGTAAACCAGCAGAGCCAGCAGGATCAGCAGCATGGCAGGGTCGATGTGGATCTTATCCCACAACGATTTTTTATTTGGATTATCCGTCATGATTATTGGTCCTCCGCCGCAGCGGCTGCCGGGTTTTCGGCTGGCAGTACGGTGTTGTTATCGCCCAGCATGATGTGGTCGAGGATTTGACGCATGATGGTCCCCACCGCCGGGCCTGCGCCGCCGTTTTCCAGAATCATCGCCACCGCAACCTGCGGGTTATCATAAGGGGCAAACGCTGTCATGAGCTTATGGTCACGCAGACGTTCGGCAATTTTGTGCGCGTTATAGGTTTCATTCGCTTTCAGACCGAAGACCTGTGCAGTACCCGATTTGGCCGCGATTTTATACGGTGCGCCAGCGAAGTATTTGTGCGCCGTCCCGTTAGGGCGGTTGGCGATGCCATACATTCCGTCTTTCGCGATTTCCCAGAAGCCTGAGTGGATATCGCCCACCGGCGGCTCGTGCGGCTGTATCCACGGCACTTTTTTGCCGTTTTCAACGGTACTTTGCAGCAGGTGCGGCACTTTCACCACGCCATCGTTAATAAGGATCATCATCGCCTTATTCATCTGCAACGGCGTTGCCGTCCAGTAGCCCTGGCCGATCCCTACTGGAATGGTGTCACCCTGATACCAGGGCTTTTTAAAGCGCTTCTGTTTCCATTCGCGGGTTGGCATATTGCCGGAGCGCTCTTCCGCGAGATCGATACCGGTGTAGTGCCCGTAGCCGAATTTGCTCATCCATTCAGAAAGACGGTCAATACCCATGTCGTAGGCGACCTGATAGAAGAAGGTATCCGCAGACTCTTCCAGCGATTTGGTTACGTTCAGATGGCCGTGGCCCCATTTTTTCCAGTCGCGGTAGCGTTTTTCAGAGCCAGGCAGCTGCCACCAGCCCGGGTCAAACAGGCTGGTATTACGGTTAATGACGCCCGCGCTCAGGGCAGAAACGGCGACATACGGTTTAACCGTTGAGGCCGGAGGATAGACCCCCTGCGTCGCGCGGTTCACCAGCGGGGTGTTTGGATCGTTGAGCAGGCCGGAGTAGTCCTTGCTGGAGATGCCGTCCACGAAGAGGTTCGGATCATAGCTTGGCATAGAAACCATCGACAGGATGCCGCCCGTTCTCGGGTCGGTCACGATAACGGCAGCACGGCTACCGGCCAGCAGCGTTTCGATATACTGCTGAAGCTTCAGGTCGATCGTCAAATAGACGTCATGCCCCGCCTGCGGCGGCACCTCTTTTAGCTGACGGATCACGCGGCCACGGTTGTTTACCTCAACTTCTTCATAGCCGGTCTGGCCGTGCAGAACATCTTCGTAATAGCGTTCGATCCCCAGCTTGCCAATGTCGTGCGTGGCGGCGTAGTTGGCCAGCTTGCCGTCTTTATCAAGGCGTTCGACGTCTTTATCGTTAATCTTGGAGACGTAGCCAATCACGTGCGTCAGCGCGGAGCCGTAAGGGTAGTATCGGCGCTTATAGCCTTTGACTTCCACCCCGGGGAAACGGTACTGGTTAACGGCAAAACGGGCGACCTGCACTTCCGTCAGGTTGGTTTTAACCGGAATCGAGGTGAAGCGGTGAGAACGTGCGCGCTCTTTTTTGAACGCGGCGATGTCGTCGTCATTGAGGTCAACGACGCTTCTCAGCGCGTTCAGCGTATCCTGCACGTTATCGACTTTCTCCGGCATCATCTCTATCTGGTAGATGGTGCGGTTTAGCGCCAGCGGGGTGCCGTTACGATCGTAGATAATGCCGCGGCTGGGCGCGATGGGCACCAGCTTGATACGGTTTTCGTTTGAGCGGGTCTGGTAATCGGTATAGCGGACAATTTGCAGATTGTAGAGGTTGGCGATCAGCACGCCGGTAAGCAGCAAAATCCCCGTAAAGGCGACCAGCGCCCGGCGCACAAACAGCGCGGACTCAGCCGTATAGTCGCGAAAAGAATTCTGTAGTTTCATCCGCTGCTTAAATTACCCTGGTCAGTCATTACTCGCGGTGATAAGGGTGGTTGGTAGTAATGCTCCATGCGCGATACAGACTTTCTGCCACGAGAACCCGCACAAGCGGGTGGGGCAGCGTCAGCGCAGAGAGTGACCAACTTTGTTCTGCTGCCGCTTTGCAGGCGGGAGATAACCCTTCCGGTCCGCCAATCAACAGGCTGACGTCACGGCCATCCTGTTTCCAGCGCTCCAGTTCGTGCGCCAGCTGCGGCGTATCCCAGGGCTTGCCCGGGATGTCGAGAGTCACGATGCGGTTTTTGCCTGCGGCAGCCAGCATCAGCTCTCCCTCTTTATCGAGAATACGTTTGATATCCGCGTTCTTGCCGCGCTTTCCTGCTGGGATCTCCACCAGTTCGAACGGCATATCTTTAGGAAAACGACGCAGATATTCAGTAAAACCGGTTTGTACCCAGTCAGGCATTTTGGTGCCGACGGCGACCAGCTGCAACTTCACGCATTAACCCCAGAGTTTTTCCAGCTCATACAGGCGACGGCTCTCTTCCTGCATGACGTGGACAATAACATCGCCGAGATCGACAACCACCCAGTCAGCGGTCGTTTCACCTTCAACGCCCAGCGGAAGCAGCCCTGCCGCGCGCGATTCCTGAACAACATGGTCAGCAATCGAAACAACGTGACGAGTTGAGGTACCGGTGCAGATGATCATGCAGTCGGTGATGCTGGATTTACCTTTAACGTCGATAGCGATGATGTCCTGACCTTTCAGGTCATCAATTTTGTCGATAACAAAATCCTGGAGTGCTTTACCCTGCAAGTTTTCCCCCTGGGTGAATGAGATTGTACAACTGTGAATTCGTGGTCAGACAGTATACCTGAACTGACGTCAGCCGCGGGACAAATGTCACCGCCCGGCTTTTGAAGGCGGGTATCATCCCACCCTCCGCCTGAGATTGCATCGCCATTTTTGTAAAACAATTTCTGTAAAGCAACGACTGGCGGGAAAGTCTGGCAGCGGAGGATATCAGTATGGCTTAGCCTGTCAAGGCAGGATAATCAATAACAGACAATTTCGCCGACGATGTTCAGGCCTCTGTATTTTTCTGATACAGCCCCTGTGCGTGGATATACGCCAGTACGGGTGGGGGCAGCAGATCGCTACAGTCTAAACCCTGCTGGAGCCGCTCGCGGATGAGCGTTGCGGAAATATCAAACCATGGCGTTTCAGCGAGATAAATTTTACCGGCGGGCAGCCTGTGCAGGTCTTCGATATTGTCCGTCAGGTGCGCGTCCAGCCACTGCTGATGCTGCGCTTCACGCATGGTCAGCGGATAGCCCGGACGGCGGCAGACCAGCAGATGGCTGTTTTCCAGAATGGTGTCGTACTGATACCAGCTGGGGAAGTTGAGCAGGGAATCCTGGCCGATAATAAACGCCAGCGGTTTCACTGGGCCCTGTTCAGCGCGCCATTCGCGCAGCGTCTGCGATGTCCAGGATGGCGTATCCCGGCGCAGCTCGCGCTCGTCAAGCGTAAAGAGGGGCTTATCGGCGATGGCCAGGGCGAGCATCGCTTTGCGCTGTGCGCTGGTCGCTTCTGGCTGAGGACGGTGCGGCGGAACATTATTGGGCATGACGATCACCCGCTGCAAACCAATCAGATTCGCAAGGATTTCAACCGGCTTAAGATGCCCATAGTGCACCGGGTCGAAGGTTCCACCATACATTGCCTGTAAAGATTGCATATCACCCTTCGATAAATACATCTGCCAGCGCCTTATGGCAGAGCAGCAAAGAAAGGCTTTCCAGCTCCGCCCAGACGGACTGGCCGTAATCCTGCTTCAGCGTCAGCTCGGCGCGCATCAGAAGCTGTACGGCCTGACGCAGCTGCTCGTGGCTCAGGCGGTTTATCGCCTCCGTCGTCATCGCCCGGCGGTTTTGCCAGACGCGATGCTTGTCGAACAGCGTGCGTAATGGCACATGGGCGGACTGGCGCTTGAGGTTGTTCAGCAGCAGTAACTCACGCTGGAGCGTGCGGAGCAGGATGACTGGCTCACTCCCTTCCAGGCGCAGCTGTTGCAGAATATGCAGCGCTCGCTTGCTTTTCGCCGACAGGAGCGCGTCAACCCAGTGGAAGGGAGTAAAGTGCGCGGCATCGTTCACCGCCTGTTCGACGCGCGGCAGCGTCAGCTTTCCGTCAGGCCACAGCAGGGAGAGCCTGTCCAGGGCCTGCGCCAGCGCCAGAAGGTTGCCTTCATAGCAGTAGCAAAGAAGCTGATTGGCTGCATCATCCAGCTTCAGATTATGCTGTTTCGCTCGCGCGGCAACCCATTTTGGCAGATGCGCCTGTTCTGGCGTCTGGCAGGTGACCAGCACCGCGTGAGTGGCGAGCTGGGTAAACCAGGCCGCATTTTCCTGCGCTTTGGTAAGCTTGTTGCCGCGCACGATCAGCAGCAGATCGCTGTGTAGCAAACTTACCAGCATGGCCAGCTGTTCATTGATGGCGGCGTTAGGGCCGTTCTCCGGCAGCAGGATCTGAATAGTCTGGCGCGAAGCAAAGAGGCTCATGGCCTGACAAAGCGAGAAGACAGCGTTCCAGTCGGTGCTGTTATCAATCTGGAAAGTGTGGTGCTCGTCAAAGCCCTGCGCTGCGGCCGCATGGCGAACAGCATCAAGGCTTTCCTGAAGCAAGAGCGGATCGTTACCGAGCAGCAGATAGGCCGCGCGCAGCCCTTCGTTGAGCTGCGCGCGGAGTTGTTCAGGATACAACCTGATCATCAGTTACCCAGCGACGTTGGCATATCGGGCGTGCGGGCATCCGGTGTTTCGATAACGTCAGAGCCTGCCTTCGTCGACGCTGTGATAGTAGGCAGTTTACGGATCAGCTGATCCGCCGCCCTATCGTACATCTCCTTGATGATAATCTGCTGTTCGGCATCTTTTGCCAGCGCCGTTTGCGGGTTATCAAAGAACGAGCGGTAGACTTTGGTACTGATAGGATAAATGTCTTTACCCGGGATCAGGACCGCTGCGTTAACGGTCAGCACCATCTGATATTCCGCCGTTCGCCCGTCCTGGAAGATCGACGCCGTGTCTTGTACCAGAGATGATGTCAGGACGCGAAGCGAAGGCACATCCTGGCGCAGGGTTCCTTTCTCAATTAGCTCAACGTCGTTCAAGCGCAGCTGATTACGGATAGCCCGGCTCAGTGGTCCGTTTGGATCGGACGAGTCGAAGATCATCGTTTTCATCTGAGGTGGCACTGCCGTAGTGTTGCGCAGGTGCCAGCCGCAGCCAGCGGTGACAAGCACCGCCAGAGATAAGAGTATTGTTGCCAGTTGTCGCACGTTTCCTCCCGCGCTTAGCCAACGACCAGATTTAGCAGTTTACCCGGTACGTAGATCGCTTTACGTACGGTAACGCCCTCAAGGTATTTCGCGACCAGATGCTCCTGGCCTGCGCGCTCGCGAACCTGTTCTTCGGTTGCGTCGACCGCGACGGTGATTTTACCGCGCACTTTACCGTTAACCTGCACCACAACCAGGGTGGTGTTTTCCACCATAGCGGATTCATCAGCCACCGGCCACGGCGCGTTGTCGATATCGCCTTCGCCCTTCAGCTCCTGCCACAGGGTGAAGCTGACGTGCGGAGTGAACGGGTTGAGCATGCGAACAACCGCCAGCAGCGCTTCACGCATTAATGCGCGATCCTGCTCGCCGTCCTGCGGGGCTTTCGCCAGCTTGTTCATCAGTTCCATAATAGCCGCAATTGCGGTATTGAAGGTCTGACGACGACCAATATCATCGGTCACTTTCGCAATTGTTTTATGAACATCACGACGCAGCGCCTGCTGATCTTCCGTCAGAGCAGCCACGTTCAGCGCTGGGGCCTCACCCTGAGAGGTGTGCTCGTATACCAGTTTCCAGACGCGTTTCAGGAAGCGGTTTGCCCCTTCCACGCCGGATTCCTGCCATTCCAGCGTCATATCCGCCGGGGAGGCGAACATCATAAACAGACGCACGGTGTCGGCACCGTAACGCTCAACCATCACCTGCGGGTCAATACCGTTGTTTTTAGACTTGGACATCTTGCTCATGCCGGTATACACCAGTTCATGACCTTCAGCGTCCTTCGCCTTAACGATACGGCCTTTCTCGTCGCGCTCAACGATCGCATCAACCGGAGAAACCCAGTTGCGCTCGCCGTTTGCGCCAACATAGTAGAAGGCATCTGCCAGCACCATGCCCTGACACAGCAGCTGTTTCGCTGGCTCGTCAGAGTTTACAAGGCCTGCATCACGCATCAGCTTGTGGAAGAAGCGGAAGTAGAGCAGGTGCATGATGGCGTGTTCAATACCACCGATGTAGATATCTACCGGCAGCCAGTAGTTTGCCGCTTCGGAATCCAGCATGCCTTCCTTGTACTGCGGGCAGGTGTAGCGCGCGTAGTACCAGGAAGATTCCATAAAGGTGTCGAACGTGTCGGTTTCACGCAGCGCGGGCTGACCGTTAACGGTGGTTTTTGCCCATTCAGGATCGGCTTTGATCGGGCTGGTGATGCCGTCCATAACCACGTCTTCCGGCAGGATCACCGGGAGCTGATCTTCTGGCGTTGGCATTACGGTGCCGTCTTCCAGGGTCACCATTGGAATTGGCGCACCCCAGTAACGCTGACGGGAAACGCCCCAGTCGCGCAGGCGATAGTTCACCTTACGCTCGCCGACGCCCAGCGAGGCCAGCTTGTCGGCGATGGCGTTGAAGCCCTCTTCGAAGCTCAGACCGCTAAATTCGCCAGAGTTGAACAGGGTGCCTTTTTCGGTCAGCGCCTGCTCAGACAGATCGGGTTCGGAACCGTCTGCGGCCAGGATAACGGCTTTGATCGGCAGGTTGTATTTGGTGGCGAACTCGTAGTCGCGCTGATCGTGACCCGGAACCGCCATTACCGCACCGGTGCCGTACTCCATCAGAACGAAGTTTGCCGCCCAGACCGGGATCGCTTCGCCAGTCAGCGGGTGCTTAGCATAGAAGCCCGTCGCAACGCCTTTTTTCTCCATCGTCGCCATGTCCGCTTCGGCCACTTTGGTGTTGCGGCATTCGTCGATGAAGGCTGCCAGTTCCGGGTTGTTTTCGGCCGCCTTCTGCGCCAGCGGGTGACCGGCGGCCACGGCCAGATAGGTCGCGCCCATGAAGGTGTCCGGACGGGTGGTGTAGACGGTCAGGGTCTGGTCGTAATTCTCGACGTTGAAGGTAATTTCCACGCCCTCGGAACGGCCGATCCAGTTGCGCTGCATGGTCTTAACGGTGTCAGGCCAGTGATCCAGCGTGTCCAGATCGTTCAGCAGCTCGTCAGCGTAAGCGGTGATTTTAATAAACCACTGCGGGATCTCTTTACGTTCAACTTTGGTGTCGCAGCGCCAGCAGCAGCCGTCGATAACCTGCTCGTTCGCCAGAACGGTCTGGTCGTTCGGGCACCAGTTAACGGCTGAGGTTTTCTTGTATACCAGGCCTTTTTTGTACAGCTCGGTGAAGAACTTCTGCTCCCAGCGGTAATATTCCGGGGTACAGGTCGCCAGTTCACGGCTCCAGTCATAGCCAAAGCCCAGCATTTTCAGCTGGTTTTTCATGTACGCGATGTTGTCGTACGTCCACGGCGCCGGTGCGGTGTTGTTTTTAACCGCCGCGCCTTCAGCAGGCAGGCCGAACGCATCCCAGCCGATAGGCTGCAGCACGTTTTTGCCCAGCATGCGCTGGTAGCGTGCAATCACATCGCCGATGGTGTAGTTACGCACGTGGCCCATGTGTAGTCGACCAGAAGGATAGGGAAGCATCGACAGGCAGTAATACTTCTCTTTGCTCTCGTCTTCGGTTACTTCAAAGGTGCGCTTCTCGTCCCAGTGTTGCTGGACTTTTGATTCTATCTCTTCCGGGCGGTATTGCTCTTGCATGGCAGCCAGTGGTCCTGTGTTCAATACAGCTACAAATGTAGCCAATGGATGTGGTGATTCAGATCCGCATAGCATAGCCCAAACGTCCTCGTCAAAACAGCCTTTCGCACAAATGCGCTTTGCAGGAATTTACCGGGTCTGTGCTTCACCTGACAAAGCGGCGGCGAAATAAGGTCTATTATTAGAAATAGTTACTTACCCGGGAGGCAAAATGATGAACAAGGTTGCTCAATTTTACCGCGAACTGGTGGCGACACTGACGGAACGGCTGCGTAACGGCGAGCGCGATATCGACGCGCTGGTTGAACAGGCCCGCGCGCGCGTGACGCAAACGGGTGAGTTAACGCGAACCGAAGTGGAAGAGGTGACGCGCGCCGTTCGCCGCGACCTGGAGGAGTTTGCGCGTAGCTACGAAGAGAGTCAGGACGAGATTGCCGACAGCGTCTTTATGCGGGTCATTAAGGAGAGCCTGTGGCAGGAGCTGGCGGATATTACCGATAAAACCCAGCTGGAGTGGCGCGAGGTGTTTCAGGATTTGAACCACCATGGCGTGTATCACAGCGGCGAAGTCGTGGGGCTGGGAAACCTGGTCTGTGAGAAGTGTCATCACCATATTGCCGTTTATACGCCGGAGGTGCTGTCCCTCTGTCCGAAGTGCGGGCACGATCAGTTCCAGCGTCGGCCGTTTGAGCCCTAGGTAAAAGCAAAACGGCAATCACGTTGCCGTTTTTAGTGTTTGCACCCTCTCCCTGTGGGAGAGGGCCGGGGTGAGGGCATCAGGCCGCAAAAGGTAAAAGCAAAACGGCAATTACGTTGCCGTTTTTAGTGTTTGCTCCCTCTCCCCGTGGGAGAGGGTTGGGGTGAGGGCATCAGGCCGCACTATAGTATGCGAGCCTCTCCGCCAGCAGATCCACAAACGCTTGCCTATCGATATCCACCATTACCGTCGTATTCGGCTGATTTCCCGTCAGCGAGTAATAGTCCACCACCGTCATGCCCTGGGTATATTTCCCCTGCGTCTCAACGCCCACCCACCTGTCCACCGTGGTAAACATCTCCGGTTTTAACAGCCAGGCAATCGTGCAGGGGTCATGCAGCGGCGCGCCCTGGAAGCCCCATTTTTCCGCTTTGTGATACTCCATAAAGAAATCCAGCAGCTCTGCGACCGTGGTGGCGACCGGGTTATCTATGGCACGGAAGCGCTCAATATCGTCCGCCATAATCTGTGCCCGATGCGTCACATCCAGCCCCGCCATCACAATCGGCAGGCCCGACTGGAAGACGATTTCCGCCGCTTCCGGGTCAACATAGATGTTGAACTCCGCCGCTGGCGTCCAGTTTCCCAGCCCCATTGCGCCGCCCATGATGACGATTCTGGCGATTTTGCCGTGCAGTTCAGGATGGCTGTTGAGCAGCAGGGCCACGTTCGTCTGCGGGCCGGTGGCGACCAGCGTTACGGGCTCGGCGCTTTCACGCAGCACCTTTGCCATCAGCTCTACGGCGGTGCAGCGTTGTGGCGTAAAGCCCGGCTCCGGCAGCGCCGGGCCATCCAGGCCACTCTCCCCGTGAACGTTGTCCGCAATGATGAGATCGCGCATCAGCGGCTTAACAGCGCCGCCGGCGACAGGGATATCGGTACGTTTCAACAGCGTCAGCATGCGCAGCACATTACGCAGGGTTTTATCGGGCGTCTGGTTCCCGGCGGACGAGGTGACGGCTTTGACTTCAAGTTCAGGGGAGGCAAGAGCGAGGACGAGTGCAATCGCGTCATCATGACCCGGATCGCAGTCGAGAATAATAGGCTGTGCCATGGCGTTCTCCGTACGTAGCGTTATTTTGTGACAAGGTTAACGCTGCTCCGTGACGCCGACGAGAACAAGAACGTGAAAGCGTGAGGCAGTGCGCAATCCGCGGATTGCGCACTGAGAGGATTAATGCAGGATTTTGGCGAGGAAGTCTTTTGCGCGTTCGGATTTCGGGTTTGCGAAGAACTTCTCTTTCGGCGAGTCCTCCACGATTTTCCCTTCATCCATAAAGATGACGCGGTTAGCCACCTTCCGGGCGAAGCCCATTTCGTGCGTCACCACCATCATGGTCATCCCTTCGTGCGCCAGCTCCACCATCACGTCCAGCACTTCGTTGATCATCTCAGGATCGAGCGCGGAGGTAGGTTCATCAAACAGCATTGCCACCGGATCCATGCACAGCGCGCGCGCGATAGCCACGCGCTGCTGCTGGCCGCCGGAAAGCTGAGCCGGGAATTTATCCGCGTGCGCAGAAAGGCCAACGCGTTCAAGCAGCTTCAGCCCCTTTTCTCGCGCCGCTTTTTTATCGCGCTTCAGCACTTTTACCTGCGCCAGCGTCAGGTTCTCAATGATGGAAAGGTGCGGGAACAGCTCAAAATGCTGGAACACCATCCCAACGTGGGAGCGAAGCTGGGCAAGGTTGGTTTTCCTGTCATTAACTTTGGTGCCGTTAACGACAATTTCGCCCTGCTGTACGGGTTCCAGACCGTTAACGGTTTTGATCAGCGTGGACTTACCGGAACCGGACGGACCGCATACGACCACCACATCGCCTTTTTTTACTTCCGTTGAGCAGTCGGTCAGCACCTGAAAGTGCCCATACCATTTAGAAACATTTTTCAGGGAAATCATTATACCGTCCTTTTCTTCAGCCAGCTGACCAACAGCGATGCGCTTAAACTAATCACAAAATAGACCCCGCCCGCGAAGAGGATCATCTCAACCTGCGTTCCGTCACGTTCGCCAATGGTGGAGGCGGTGCGGAAGAAGTCTGCCAGGCTCAGCACGTAAACCAGAGAGGTATCCTGGAACAGTACGATGCCCTGCGTCAGCAGCAGCGGAACCATGGCGCGGAACGCCTGCGGCAGAATTATGAGCTTCATGGACTGCCAGTGCGTCATCCCGAGCGCCAGCGCAGCGCTCGACTGCCCGCGCGAGATGCTCTGAATACCCGCACGAATGATCTCGGAGTAGTAGGCGGCTTCAAACATGGAAAACGCCACCATGGCGGAGATCAGGCGGATGTCGGTTTTAGGCGACAGCCCCAGCACGTTCTGTAAAAAGCCGGGAACAATAAGGTAAAACCACAGCAGCACCATCACCAGCGGGATAGAGCGGAACACGTTAACGTAAGCCGTGGCAAACCAGGCGAACGGCTTAAAGCTCGACAGGCGCATCACCGCCAGCAGGGTGCCCCAGACAATACCCACGATAACCGCAATGACGGTGATCTTTAAGGTGATTGCCAGCCCGTCCAGCAGATAGGGCATGGAGGGAACAATAGAACTCCAGTCAAATTCGTACATTATTTGCCCCCCAGGTTGCCCGGCAGGCGTACTTTGCGTTCAACCAGGTTCATCACCAGCATGATGAAAGCGTTAATCAGAACATACGCGAGCGTTATCGCCGTAAAGGATTCCCACGCGTGAGCGGAGTAGTCCAGCAGCTTGCCAGCCTGCGCCGCCATATCGACCAGACCAATGGTCGAGGCGATGGCCGAGTTTTTCACCAGGTTCATCATCTCAGAGGTCATTGGCGGAACGATGACGCGGTAGGCGTTAGGCAGGAGAACGTAACGGTAGGCTTGTGGCAGGGTCAGCCCCATCGCCAGCGCCGCATTCTTTTGTCCGCGAGGCAGCGACTGAATGGCGGCACGCACCTGCTCGCAGACGCGCGCGGCGGTGAACAGCCCCAGACACAGCATGGAGGAGACAAAGAATTGTACGTTAGGATCCAGTTCCGCCTTGAACCACATGCCGAGATCTTCCGGCAGCAGTTCCGGGATCACCAGATACCAGGTAAAGAACTGCACGATCAGCGGAACGTTACGGAACAGTTCCACATACAGCGTGCCAATCGAAGAGAGAAAACGGTTAGGTACGGTACGCAGAATGCCGAACAGCGAACCGACAAAAAACGCGATGATCCACGCCGTTATCGATAACGCAACGGTAACCTGAAAGCCGCTCCACAGCCAGCCAAGATAGGTGGTGTTGCCGAACGGGGCCTGTTGCAGGAATATGCCCCAGTTCCAGTCAATTGACATAGTAAACTCCAGAAAAAAGAGGGTAGCAGCGCTACCCTCGAAGATTGGTGAGAAGCTCAATTTTTGCGCTGAGTGGGGAACGACCACTCAACGTATAGTCTGTCCATGCTTCCCGACAATCGAGAGGGCAGGAGATCCCGCCCCTGTCGTTCTAATTAGTTAAGAGCTTTGTCGTTTGGTGATTTGAACAGCGCCTTCATGTCGTCAGACAGTTCAAAGTTCATGTTCAGGTTTTTTGGTGGAATCGGGTTTTTGAACCACTTGTCGAACCATTTGGCTGCTTCGCCAGAGGTTTGCGCCTGAGCGATGGTGTCGTCGATCAGTTTCTTGAAGTCCGCGTCGCCTTTACGCAGCATACAGCCGTACGCTTCTTTCGACTGCGCGGTACCTACGATCTCCCAGTTGTCTGGTTTCTTCGCCTTCGCGCGCTCGCCCGCCAGCAGCGCGTCATCCATCATAAACGCGACGGCACGGCCGCTTTCCAGCGTACGGAAGGAGTCGCCATGGTCTTTCGCGCTGATGATGCGCATGTCCATTTTCTTCTCGTCGTTCAGCTTGTGCAGCAGCACTTCGGACGTGGTACCGGAGGTCACGACAACCGCTTTGCCTTTCAGATCAGCGAAATCTTTGATGTCGCCGCCTTTTTTGGTCAGCAGGCGGGTGCCCACAACGAAAATGGTGTCGGAGAAGGCAGCCTGCTTCTGGCGCTCAAGGTTGTTGGTGGTGGAGCCACACTCGAAATCAAATGTGCCGTTTTGCAGCAGGGGAATACGGTTCTGTGAAGTGATGGGGATCAGCTTCACCTGCAGGTCAGGTTTGTTCAGCTTTTTCTTCACAGCTTCAACGATGGCGTTGGAGTAGTCCTGTGAATAGCCCACGACTTTTTGCGTGTTGTCGTAGTAAGAGAACGGGACAGAAGATTCACGGTGGCCGACCACGATCACGCCATTTTTGGCAATCTTGTCGAGGGTGCTTCCTGCTGCCGGAGCGTCTTCAGCGTGAACGACGCCCGCGGACATTCCCATAACCAGCATTGCTGTGGCCAGTTTACGTAATTGCATACCCAACTCCTTTCTTATCAGCGCCAGTGACGCTTTGATACCCATTGTGATGTTGTTATATCTCGCGCAATGCGAGTGCAGTGTTATGCAAGCTTGTTAACATTTAGTCTGGCTTAATGTAAAGATTTTGCTGCGTTATTGTTTATTTTTGCGAAGCGCGCCGCACCATTCAGAGGCAATAATCTCTCGTTGCACCGTTTCGGTGCTACCGACGATCGTTGCTGGTGCAACAGGGTTGCACGTTAAGCCAGACAGCGTGTGCGTGATTAATTAAAGCAATAGGCGTGCCAGAATCGCCCCTCTCCCTGGAAGGGAGAGGGGAAAAGGCGGAGCTGGATGGTGAAACAGTGCGTGGACTGTTCCCTCTCCCAGGGGAGAGGGCTAGGGTGAGGGGTTATTTACGACGCTGACGCAGGCTCATCAGCACCGCGGCAAAACCGAACAGCGTGGTCAGGATCCACAGTGGCCAGTTGCCGGTACGGGCGTACGGCGTCAGGCCCGTGGCAGGCGTGACCCTGGTGGTCAGCACTTCACGGGTGAACTGCGGGATCATGGCCTGGATTTCGCCCTGCGGGCCAATCACGGCGGTGATGCCGTTATTGGTGCTGCGCAGCAGCGGACGCGCCAGCTCCAGGGAACGCATTCGCGCCATCTGGAAATGCTGCCACGGGCCAATCGACTTGCCGAACCACGCATCGTTCGAGATGGTCAGCAGGTAGTCGGTATCCGGGCGGAAGTTATCGCGCACCTGCTCGCCGAGGATAATCTCGTAGCAAATGGCGGCCGTCAGGGCAAAACCGTGCGCGTGCAGCTGCGGCTGAACGTAAGGGCCACGGCTGAACGAGGACATCGGCAGATCGAAGAACGGTGCCAGCGGGCGCAGTATCGACTCCAGCGGAACAAACTCGCCAAACGGTACAAGGTGGTTCTTGTTGTAGCGATTGGTGGAGGTATAGCTGTATTCGCTGTCCTTACCGAGGGTGATGATGGTGTTGTAGGTGTCGTAGCGGTTCTGCTGGTTCAGACGCGCGTCCACGATGCCGGTAATCAGGGTGCTGCCGCGTGCGCGCAGCAAATCATCCATCATCTTCAGGAAGGGCTGCTGGTTGATCTCCAGGTCGGGGATCGCTGACTCGGGCCAGATGATGAGCTGCGATTTGCCCATCACCTGTTCGGTAGCGTTAGCGTAGATTTTCAGCGTGTTCAGCAGCTGATTCTCGTCCCATTTCATTGACTGCGGGATATCGCCCTGCACCAGAGAAACCTGCGTGGCGCGGGCGGGCTCCAGCGTGAACCACTGGATATAACGCAGCGGGAAGGGCAGGGCAAAGAGGATCAGCCCGGCTGCCAGCGGTTTCCAGCTGCGCGTAGCCAGCGCCAGCACCAGCAGGCCGCTGACCACCATCAGCAGAAAGTTAATCGCCTCCACGCCCATGACCGGGGCCAGGCCTTTCAGCGGGCCGTCTATCTGGCTGTAGCCGAACTGTAGCCACGGGAAGCCGGTGAGTACCCAGCCGCGCAGAAACTCGGTGATTTGCCAGACAACGGGAGCGGCTATCGCCACGCGCAGCCAGGTCGTTTTTGGCCACAGCCGGGACAGGATCCCCGCGAACAGGCCGGTGTAGAGCGAGAGATACGCGGCGAGCAGCACAACCAGGAAGACGTTAACCGGCCCCGGCATGCCGCCAAACTGCGCGATACTGACGTAGACCCAGTTAATACCAGAGCCAAACAGCCCCAGGCCCCAGAAGTAGCCGATGGCGGCGGCCTGTACCGGACGACGGTTAAGGGTCAGACCCTGTAGCCCCATCAGCGAGAGAAAGGCGGCCGGCCAGATATCGTAAGGAGAAAAAGCCAGCGTACCGCTGGCTCCGAGTAACAGCGCCAGCAGCAAACGGACGCGCTGGCGTTCAAATAATGGGGCAAATGCCATTTACATTAATCTTCCAGTTTTGGCACCGGTGAGTCGTCCGGCATTCTGACGTGGACCTGAATAATACGTCGGCTGTCGGCCATGGCGACCTTAAACTGGTAACCATCGATGTCAACGGTTTCACCGCGGGCCGGAAGATGGCCGAAGGCCTGCATCACCAGACCACCAATGGTGTCCACCTCTTCATCGCTGAAGCTGGTGCCAAAGGTGTCGTTGAAGTCCTCAATAGAGGCCAGCGCGCGCACGGTCCAGGTGTGGCGGCTCAGCTGACGGAAGTCGATATCCTCTTCTTCATCATACTCGTCTTCGATTTCGCCAACGATCAGCTCAAGGATGTCTTCAATCGTGACCAGACCGGAAACGCCACCAAATTCATCAATCACAATCGCCATGTGGTAGCGCTGGGAGCGGAACTCCTTCAGCATCCGATCCACACGTTTACTTTCCGGCACAACCACCGCCGGGCGTAACACTTTTTCCATACTGAAGGCTTCGGCATCGCTGCGCATAAACGGCAGCAGATCTTTCGCCATCAAAACCCCTTCAATGTGATCTTTGTCTTCGCTGATGACCGGGAAGCGCGAGTGGGCCGATTCGATGATCACATCGAGGCACTCGTCCAGCGTCTGGTTGCGTTTCAGGGTAATCATCTGCGAGCGGGGGATCATAATGTCGCGGACGCGCTGGTCGGCGATGTCCATGACCCCTTCGAGCATTTCGCGCGTATCTTCGTCGATAAGGTCGTTTTGCCCGGAATCACGAATCAGTTCCAGCAGTTCATCACGGTTTTTCGGTTCGCCGTGGAAAAGCTGGTTCAGAATGAGGGAGAAAAATCCCTTTTTAGTGGTTGTCGTGTCGCTACTGTGTGAATTGTCGTCGCTCATGGCGTTTGTAAAGGGTTCTCTTGTTAGTTCAACGTTAACCGCCGTGCTCTATCCCTGCGCGGCGGCATGGTAGTCAGTGACTGACTATTCTTTCTCGGCAATGTACGGATCCTCATAGCCCAGAGCAAGCATTAT
Source organism: Enterobacter cloacae complex sp. 2022EL-00788 (assembly GCF_026627565.1). NCBI lineage: Bacteria > Pseudomonadati > Pseudomonadota > Gammaproteobacteria > Enterobacterales > Enterobacteriaceae > Enterobacter > Enterobacter cloacae complex sp. 2022EL-00788. Next base: position 364,177 of record NZ_JAPNMC010000002.1, read on the forward strand.
CTCTGTCTCGAGGGATTCCATCTCTTCCGCTTCGTCATCTTCAATATGGTCGTAACCCAGAAGATGCAGGCTACCGTGCACGACCATGTGTGCCCAGTGCGCTTCCAGCGGCTTTTGCTGCTCTTTGGCTTCCTGCTCAACCACCTGACGGCAGATGATCAGATCGCCCAGCAATGGCATCTCAATGCCCGGAGGAGCTTCGAACGGGAAAGAGAGCACGTTGGTTGGTTTATCTTTCCCGCGATAGGTCAGGTTAAGCTCGTGGCTTTCCGCTTCATCCACCAGGCGAATCGTGACTTCCGATTCTTCCTGAAACTGGGGGATAACGGCATCCAGCCATTTCTGAAACTGTGCCTCTTCCGGCATGCCGGAATTATCTTCACAGGCCAGCTGTAAATCGAGGATCACCTGACTCATTTCTGTTCATGCTCCTGCGCTTCGCGCTTACGTTCTGCGGCCAGCTCGGCCCTGCGCTTCTGATCGGCCTCTTCCCAGGCCTCATAAGCGTTAACGATACGCGCGACCACCGGGTGGCGTACCACGTCTTCGCTGTGGAAGAAGTTAAAGCTGATTTCGTCCACCTCGGCCAGCACTTCGATGGCATGACGCAAACCCGATTTGGTGCTGCGCGGCAGGTCAATCTGGGTGACGTCACCGGTAATAACCGCTTTCGAGTTAAAGCCAATACGCGTCAGGAACATCTTCATCTGTTCGATGGTGGTGTTCTGGCTTTCATCCAGAATGATGAACGCATCGTTAAGCGTACGGCCACGCATGTAGGCCAGCGGGGCGACTTCAATCACGTTACGTTCGATGAGCTTCTCAACTTTCTCGAAGCCCAGCATTTCGAACAGCGCGTCGTACAGCGGGCGCAGGTAAGGATCCACCTTCTGGCTTAAGTCGCCCGGCAGGAAGCCGAGTTTCTCACCGGCTTCTACAGCAGGACGGGTCAGCAGGATACGGCGGATCTCCTGACGCTCCAGCGCATCTACCGCAGCGGCAACCGCCAGATAGGTTTTACCCGTACCCGCCGGGCCCACGCCGAAGGTGATGTCATGGTCGAGAATGTTGGCGATGTACTGCGCCTGGTTTGGGGTTCGAGGCTTAATCACGCCGCGCTTGGTTTTGATATTGATGGCCTTACCGTAGTCCGGCACGCTTTCTGCGCTCTGCTCGAGCACGCGCGCCTCTTTGATGGCAAGGTGAATTTGTTCAGGTTCAATATCCTGAATTTCGCCACGCATCGGGGCGGTATCAACATACAGGCTGCGCAGAATATCCGCCGCGGCGTTGACGCAGATAGGGCGTCCGGTGAGTTTGAAATGGTTATCGCGACGATTGATTTCGATACCCAGACGTCGCTCAAGTTGCTTGATGTTGTCATCAAACGGCCCGCACAGGCTCAGCAGGCGAGCGTTGTCTGCGGGCGTTAGGGTAATTTCACGCGTATCTATGTTCAAACTGTTCCTCTTTGATTGGTTAACTGACCTGAGGCCACACGGCGTAATAAAATGGTCATTACCGAAATTATTCACGCCATAGAATAAAGGCGCAAGCGTTGCGGTAGATATTGGGGGTGCTGAGAGGAAATACAAGGCCTGCCGGACAGGCAGGCCAGAAGGATTATGGCTGGTAAATGCCTACGCCAGAATCGTTGACTTTGCGGGTGCGAGAGATAACGGATTCCGGGGTCTCAGCAATGCGCAGACCCATTTCGTCTTCGGTACGCACCAGCTTCGCGCGCAGCGAGTTGGTGAGCACGTCGACAATCTCCACGTCCACAAATTTGCCGATCATGTCCGGGGTGCCTTCAAAGTTCACCACGCGGTTGTTCTCGGTACGACCGGACAGCTCCATAATGCTCTTACGGGAGGTACCTTCCACCAGAATACGCTGGACGGTCCCGAGCATGCGACGGCTCCAGGCGTTGGCCTGCTGGTTGATACGTTCCTGCAGAATATACAGACGCTGCTTTTTCTCTTCTTCCGGCACATCGTCAACCATATCGGCCGCCGGGGTTCCGGGACGCGGAGAGAAGATGAAGCTGTAGCTGACGTCAAAATTGACTTCGCCGATGAGCTTCATGGTGCGCTCGAAGTCTTCAGCGGTTTCGCCTGGGAAACCAACGATGAAGTCGGAGCTGATCTGGATATCCGGACGCGCTTCGCGCAGCTTACGGATGGTGGATTTGTATTCCAGCACCGTATGTGGACGCCCCATCAGGTTCAGTACGCGGTCAGAGCCGCACTGAATCGGCAGGTGCAGGAAGCTCACCAGCTCCGGCGTATCGCGGTAAACGTCGATGATGTCGTCGGTAAACTCCATCGGATGGCTGGTGGTAAAGCGAATACGGTCGATGCCGTCAATCGCGGCCACCAGGCGCAGCAGTTCTGCAAAGCTGCCCGTGGTACCGTCGTAGTTTTCACCGCGCCAGGCGTTCACGTTCTGGCCCAGCAGGTTTACTTCACGCACGCCCTGCGCGGCAAGCTGCGCGATTTCGAACAGAATATCGTCTGCCGGGCGGCTGACCTCTTCACCGCGGGTATAAGGCACCACGCAGTAAGTACAGTATTTGTTGCAGCCTTCCATGATGGAGACGAACGCGGTCGGGCCGTCGGCGCGCGGCTCCGGCAGACGGTCAAACTTCTCGATCTCAGGGAAGCTTACGTCCACTACCGGGCTACGATTGCCGCGAACCTGATTAATCATCTCTGGCAGGCGGTGCAGGGTCTGAGGGCCAAAGACGATATCCACATAGGGTGCTCGCTGGCGGATCAGCTTACCTTCCTGCGATGCAACGCAGCCCCCAACGCCAATGATCAGGTCCGGATTTTTCCGCTTAAGCAGTTTCCAGCGGCCTAACACATGAAAGACTTTCTCCTGCGCTTTTTCACGAATTGAACAGGTGTTCAGCAGCAGCACATCGGCTTCTTTCACATTTTCAGTCAGCTGGTATCCGTGGGTGGTATCCAGCAGATCGGCCATCTTGGATGAATCGTATTCGTTCATCTGACAGCCCCAGGTTTTTATATGGAGTTTTTTAGTCATCGACTTGCTCAGCTCAGGATTGCAAGCCGCGTATTGTAATGCTTTGGTGCGGTTGTGACCAGTATGAAGGTTGTCAACCTCAGGACCGCAAAAATCCGGTAAACTTAAGGCATTCTCCAATAAGGAATAGTGACCATGACACTCCAACACACCGAAGTTGCCGTCGTCGGCGGCGGTATGGTCGGCGGCGCGCTGGCGCTGGGGCTGGCGCAGCAGGGATTTGACGTAACCGTTATTGAACAGGCTGCTCCGCCGGCATTCGATCCCGCCAGCAAGCCGGACGTGCGCATATCCGCCATTAGCGCGGCGTCCGTTGATTTGCTTCGCGGGCTGGGCGTCTGGGAGGCGGTGCTGGCGATGCGCGCGCACCCCTATAGCCGTCTTGAAACCTGGGAGTGGGAAAATGCTCACGTGTCGTTTGATGCCGCCGAGCTGAAGCTGCCGCGCCTGGGCTATATGGTAGAAAACAACGTCTTGCAGCTCGCGCTCTGGCAGGCGCTGGAGGCGCACCCGAAGGTGACGCTTCGCGTTCCGGCCTCGCTGAAAGCCCTTCATCGTCATGACGGCGGCTATCTTCTTACGCTGGACAACGACGACGAGCTCGCCGTGAAGCTGGTGGTGGGAGCGGATGGTGCAAATTCGCAGGTCAGGCAGATGGCGGGCATTGGCATCCATGCCTGGCAGTATCATCAGTCCTGCATGCTGATCACCGTCCAGTGCGAGACCGCGCCGGGCGAAAGCACCTGGCAGCATTTTACGCCGAACGGTCCGCATGCGTTCTTGCCGCTGTTTGATCACTGGGCGTCGCTGGTGTGGTACGACAAGCCGGCGCGTATTCGCCAGTTACAGGGGCTGAGTATGGAACAATTGCAGCGCGAGATTATGCTGCACTTCCCGGAACGCCTTGGGCGTGTCACGCCGGTTGCTGCGGGCGCATTCCCGCTGATGCGACGCCATGCGTTGCAGTATGCCCGTGAAGGGCTGGCCCTGGTGGGAGATGCGGCGCACACCATCCATCCGCTGGCAGGGCAGGGAGTCAACCTGGGATACCGTGACGTCGACGCGCTACTGGATGTGGCAGGTAACGCCCGCGCCCACGCGGAATCGTGGGCCAGCCATCAGGTGCTGAAGCGCTACCAGACGCGCCGTATGGCGGATAACTTCATTATGCAGTCGGGGATGGATCTGTTCTATGCCGGGTTCAGCAATGACGTTGGTCCGGTGCGTATATTGCGAAATATTGGATTGATGGCGGCGGAACGCGCCGGTGGCCTGAAGCGTCAGGCCCTGAAATACGCCCTCGGACTCTAATCTTTGCTCCGACTATTCCCTCGCCCCTCCGGGGAGAGGGTTAGGGTGAGGGACCCAGACCGCACCGACGACAAAAACAAAAAAGCCCGCAGAGCGGGCTTGTTTGTTTTAAGTGGCTGGGGTGCAGGGATTCGAACCCCGGAATGCTGGTATCAGAAACCAGAGCCTTACCGCTTGGCGACACCCCAATTGCGTTAAACGTACTGCTTAACGACTTTAAAGTGGCTGGGGTACGAGGATTCGAACCTCGGAATGCCGGAATCAGAATCCGGTGCCTTACCGCTTGGCGATACCCCAACAATGTTCAGTTTACCGAATAGTATTCGATAACGTAAATATGGTGGCTACGACGGGATTCGAACCTGTGACCCCATCATTATGAGTGATGTGCTCTAACCAACTGAGCTACGTAGCCAGTACTGCAATCTTCGATGGCTGGGGTACCTGGATTCGAACCAGGGAATGCCGGTATCAAAAACCGGTGCCTTACCGCTTGGCGATACCCCAATACCGCGGAGAACCGCATAATCGAAGAAATATGGCTGGGGTACCTGGATTCGAACCAGGGAATGCCGGTATCAAAAACCGGTGCCTTACCGCTTGGCGATACCCCATCCGTGCAACGCTTACCTGGGAATGGTGCGGGAGGCGAGACTTGAACTCGCACACCTTGCGGCGCCAGAACCTAAATCTGGTGCGTCTACCAATTTCGCCACTCCCGCAAAAAAGATGGTGGCTACGACGGGATTCGAACCTGTGACCCCATCATTATGAGTGATGTGCTCTAACCAACTGAGCTACGTAGCCATCTTTTTTTCGCGTTACCTTATCGGCGTTGCGGGGCGCATTATGCGTATAGACCCTTGCAGCGTCAACACCTTTTTCAATGAAAATAGCCGGAATGTGACTGTTTGGTTAGGTTGCGAACAGCGAGGCCGAATATTCGACAATTATTGGTTATTAATCGATTTTATGCGGTGAAAAGTGAGGCAAAAAAAATCAGGCCCCGGAGGGCCTGATGACAATCTGAACGTTATTTATAGGCAGACTGGTGTACGCCTACCGCCCGTCCTGACGGATCGTTCATGGCCTTGAAAGATTCATCCCATTCAATGGCTTTGGCTGACGAGCATGCGACAGATGGACCACCCGGAACGCATTCGGCTGCGCTTGGCACCGGGAACAGTTCTTCAAAGATTTCACGGTACAGATACGCCTCTTTCGAACCCGGCGTGTTGTACGGGAAGCGGAAGCTCGCGGTTTCCAGCTGTTGGTCAGAAACCTGTTTCGCCGCCACCTCCTTCAGGGTGTCGATCCAGCTGTAGCCTACGCCATCGGAGAATTGCTCTTTCTGACGCCACGCCACGCTTGCCGGCAGGTAGGATTCAAAACATTCGCGCAGGATATGTTTTTCCATTTTGCCGTTGCCGCACATTTTGTCCTGCGGGTTGATGCGCATCGCCACGTCGAGGAAATTCTTATCCAGGAACGGCACGCGGGCTTCCACACCCCAGGCGGACATCGCTTTGTTGGCGCGAGCGCAGTCGAACATGTGCAGCGCCTGAAGCTTGCGCACGGTCTCTTCATGCAGCTCTTTGGCGTTCGGCGCTTTGTGGAAGTAGAGGTAGCCGCCGAACACCTCGTCTGAACCCTCGCCGGAGAGCACCATCTTGATACCCATCGCTTTGATCTTACGCGACATCAAATACATCGGCGTGGAGGCGCGAATGGTGGTCACATCATACGTTTCAATGTGGTAGATCACATCGCGAATCGCATCCAGGCCTTCCTGCACGGTGAAGTGAATTTCATGGTGCACGGTGCCGAGGTGGTTCGCCACCTCCTGCGCGGCTTTCAGGTCAGGCGCACCTTCCAGGCCTACGGCAAAGGAGTGCAGCTGCGGCCACCAGGCTTCAGAGCGTTCCTGATCTTCCACCCGGCGCGCGGCGAATTTCTTGGTGATGGCGGAGATCACGGAGGAGTCCAGCCCGCCGGAGAGCAGCACGCCGTACGGCACGTCTGACATCAGGTGGCTCTTAACGGAATCTTCCAGCGCCTGGCGCAGTTCGGCTTTATCCGTAACGTTGTCTTTTACCGCGTCGTAGTCAAACCAGTCGCGCTGGTAGTACTGACGGATTTCGCCATCTTTGCTCCACAGGTAGCTGCCTGCCGGGAACTCTTTGATGGTGCGGCAAACCGGCACCAGTGCTTTCATCTCTGACGCGACGTAGAAGTTGCCGTGCTCGTCGTGGCCCATGTACAGCGGAATGATACCAATGTGGTCGCGGCCAATCAGGTAAGCGTCTTTTTCGCTGTCGTACAGGGCGAAGGCAAACATGCCCTGCAGGTCGTCGAGGAATTCCGGGCCTTTCTCCTGGTACAGCGCCAGGATCACTTCACAGTCAGAGCCGGTCTGGAAGGCGTAGTGGTCGCCATACTCGGCGCGCAGCGCCTGATGGTTGTAGATTTCACCGTTCACAGCCAGCGCGTGCGTTTTTTTCTCGTTATACAGCGGCTGTGCACCGGCGTTGACGTCAACAATGGAGAGACGTTCATGAGCCAGAATCGCTTTATCGCTGGCATAAACGCCGGACCAGTCCGGACCGCGATGGCGCATCAGGCGGGACAGCTCAAGTGCTTTTTTACGCAGTTCGCCCGCGTCAGTTTTAATATCCAGTACGCCAAAAATAGAACACATAACCTTCTCCGTTAACCCTGTTGCGTTGTGATGTTGCTTGCTAATGAAAATGCCGCAAAAGGGGGAGGGGGCGCAAGCGTTTTACGGGTGAATTCGCAAAAAGTGCAGTGAGGATTGCGGAATCTTAAAAAATGAGTATGTTTTGCGCGGTTTTATTGATGATTATTCAATGGAAGGTGCTTTTTGTTAGATTTGACGGTCTTTTTTGGCTACAGAAATAAAAAACCACGCCCTGAGGCGTGGTTCTGAATCAAATAACGTCGATTTCGTCGACGGAAGGGTATATCCAGCTTGGGCGGAAGGGCATGGTGTCGATATCGTCAATCGTCGAGACGCCGGAGAGCACCAGTATCGTTTCGAGCCCCGCCTGGAAGCCGGCCAGAATATCGGTGCGCAGGTTATCGCCGACAATCACGGTCTCTTCAGAGTGGGCCTGCATCGTGTTCAGCGCGGCACGAACGATCCACGGGCTCGGTTTACCGACAACAAACGGCTTACGGCCAGAGATTTTTTCGATACCGGCGCACAGTGCGCCGCAGGCCGGATAGAAGCCGCGGCCGTGCGTATCCGGGTTGGTGGCGATAAAGCGCGCGCCGCTGGCGACAAAGTAGGCTGCTTTATGCATCATCTCCCAGTTAAAGGAACGCGTTTCGCCCACGATGACAAAGTCCGGGTTCACGTCGGTAATGGTAAAGCCCGCTTTGTAGAGCTCATGGATCAGCGCACCTTCGCCGACCACGTAGGCTTTCTTGCCTTCCTGACGCTTCAGGAAGTCAGCCGTTGCCATGGCGGAGGTATAAAACACGCTGTCCGGTACGTTGACGCCCGCAGTCGCAAAGCGGTTTGCCAGATCCTGACCAGTCTGTGAAGGGTAGTTCGTGAGAAGAACCAGTGGCATTCCTTTGTCGATGATGCGATGAAGAAACTCTGCAGCACCCGGCACGGCAACGTTGTCGTGCATCAGCACGCCGTCGATATCACAAATTACATTCTTAATGGTCATGGTCAACCCGACATCAAAAAAAGAAGGCGTTACTATAAGGTCCGATCAGGATTCCAGCAAATGCTGGAGCAGGATCCCGTTGAGCATCGCACGTTTTACCAGCGCGAACGCGCCAATCGCCGAGCGGTGATCGAGCGTAGAACGCACCACCGGCAGGTTCTGGCGAAACGCTTTCAGCGCCTGGGTATTGATGCAGCCTTCAATAGCCGGCAGCAGTACTTTTTCTGCTTCAACGATCTCGCCGGCAATCACCACTTTCTGCGGATTAAACAGGTTAATGGCAATGGCGATGGTTTTACCCAGATGGCGTCCAACCTGTTCAATCACTTCGCAGGCCAGCGCGTCGCCTTTGTTAGCGGCTTTGCAGATGGCGGCGATTTTACAATCGTCCAGCGTAACGCGGCTCTGGTAACCCTGTTCCAGCAGATGGCGAACGCGATGCTCAATGGCGGCATTGGCGGCCACGGTTTCGAGGCAGCCAAAGTTACCGCAGTGGCAGCGCTCGCCGAGCGGTTCAACCTGGATATGGCCAATCTCGCCCACGTTGCCGTTACGACCGATAAAAATGCGCCCGTTAGAGATGATGCCAGCGCCTGTACCACGATGCACGCGCACCAGAATAGAGTCTTCGCAGTCCTGGCTCGCACCAAAATAGTGCTCCGCCAGCGCCAGTGAGCGGATATCGTGACCGACAAAACAGGTCAGCTTAAAGCGCTTTTCCAGCGCCTCAACCAGCCCCCAGTTCTCCACGTTTATATGCGGCATGTAGCGAATAACGCCGCTCTCCGGGTCGACCAGGCCGGGCAGAATGACCGAAATGGCAATCAGCTCGCGGATCTTGCGCTGACAGCTTTCGATAAAGTGCGCAATGGTATTCAGTAAGGCGTGTTCAAGCGTCTCCTGAGTGCGTTCAGGAAGCGGGTAGTGCTCTTCGGCAATGGCTTTGCTGCTCAGATCGTAGAGCGTAAGCGTGGTGTCATGACGGCCTAAACGGACGCCAATCGCCTGAAAATTGCGGGTTTCAGTAACGATGGAGATCGCGCGGCGGCCTCCGGTGGAGGCCTGCTGATCGACTTCTTTGATCAGGCCGCGCTCAATAAGCTGACGCGTAATTTTTGTCACGCTGGCGGGAGCAAGCTGGCTTTGTTCGGCTATCTGGATGCGTGAGATTGGCCCGTGCTGGTCAATCAGGCGATAAACTGCCGCGCTGTTAAGCTGTTTAACGAGATCGACATTACCGATTTGAGCTTGTCCGCCTGGTGTCATACTTTTACTTACTCAGTGACGACCTCGTTACCATTAACGATGGTCTTAATAATTTTATAATCGTGTGTGAACGCCGTCAGGTTTGCAACCATACCGGGTGCAATACCACCGAGCCGTTTATCCACGCCAATTGCGCGTGCCGGATAAAGCGTGGCCATACGCAGCACTTCATCAAGGGCAATTCCGCAATGCTCAACGAGGTTACGTACCCCTTCGATCATCGTCAGAGAAGAACCGCTCAGCGTGCCGTTCTCATCCACGCACAGTCCATTCCGGTAGTATATTGTTTTACCAGCAAAAATGAACTGGTCAATATTTGCCCCTGCCGGTGCGGTGGCATCGGTTACCAGGCACAGCTTGTCGCCCTTAAGGCGCTTGGCGTTGCGGATGTTAGCGTAATCGACATGCATACCGTCGGCGATAATGCCGCAGTAGACGTCCGGCTCATCCAGAATAGCCCCAACCAGGCCCGGTTCGCGGCCGGTGATGTACGGCATCGCGTTGTAAAGGTGCGTGGCAAACGTAATGCCTGCGCGGAAACCGGCTTTCGCCTCCTTCAGCGTGGCGTTCGAGTGACCCGCTGATACCACAATCCCGGCGGCAGCCAGCTTGCTGATAACGTCCGTGCCGGTCATTTCCGGTGCCAGCGTGACTTTAACGATCGCATCGGCGTTGGCGCACAGGTAATCAACCAGTTCGGCATCCGGCTTGCGCACATAGTTCGGGTTATGGGTGCCTTTCTTGACCATGTTCAGCCATGGTCCTTCCAGATGCAGGCCCAGCGCCTGATTCGGATATTTTGCCTGGTACTCGCGCATGACGCGGATACCCTGCTTCATCAGGTCGTCGCTGCTGGTGATAAGCGTCGGCAGATAGCTGGTGCAGCCCGATTTCTCGTTGGCTTTTTGCATGATTTCCAGCGTTTCAACCGTTACCGCCTCTGGGGTATCGTTAAACTGGACACCGCCGCAGCCGTTAAGCTGTACGTCGATGAAACCGGGGGAGATCGCAGCTCCATTGAGAGAACGCTGTTCGATCTCCGGCGGCAGTTCTGCCAGCGGGCAAACACGTTCAATCAGGCCATTGGCGATAACAATCGCATGGTCATCCAGAATTTCATGGCCGGTATAAATCCGACCGTGGGTTAAAGCGTACATATTGACCCCCGGTTAACAAAAGCGACCGCCCCTGAATAAAGAGGCGGTTATTCAATTACAGACCTTTGATGTTCTCTGCTTCTAACTCGTTGAAGTATTTCAGCGTTTTCACTTTCAGTTCCATGGTGGACGGTTCGTCACACACGATGACTGATTTTGGATGCAGCTGCAGGCAGCTGATGGTCCACATGTGGTTTACGTTACCTTCAACAGCGGCCTGAAGCGCCTGCGCTTTCACGGCTCCCAGCACCAGAATCATCACTTCTTCGGCATCCAGCAGGGTGCCTACGCCAACGGTCAGCGCGTATTTAGGCACCTGGTTCACGTCGCCGTCAAAGAAGCGGGAGTTAGCCACACGCGTGTCGTGGGTCAGCGTTTTGATACGGGTACGGGATGCCAGTGAAGAGGCCGGTTCGTTGAACGCGATGTGGCCATCGTTGCCCACGCCGCCCATAAACAGGTGGATTTTACCGTAAGAACGGATTTTTTCTTCATACTGACGGCATTCTGCGTCAATATCAGGCGCGTTTCCATTCAGCAGGTTAATATTTTCCGCCGGGATATCAACGTGATCGAAGAAGTTACGGTGCATAAAGCTGTGGTAGCTTTCCGGATGTTCCTTTGGCAGGCCGACATATTCGTCCATGTTAAAGGTCACAACGTGTTTGAAGCTAACCTGGCCCGCTTTATGCATTTCCACCAGCGCTTTATATGCAGTCAGCGGCGTGCCGCCGGTTGGAAGGCCGAGAACGAAAGGACGATCGGCAGTTGGTTTGAAGGCGTTGATGCGGTTAACGATATGACGTGCAGCCCATTTTCCGACTTGTTCAGCTGTTGCCAGGGGAATCAGTCTCATTATTCACCTCTAAAGTTTAAGTAAAAGTGGGCGGATGATTAGTGCAACCTGAACTAAGCGTAACCTGGAACCTTTCAGGCCGGATCAATCCGTCTTGATTTTTTGAATGATAAAATAAGTTTTCGTCGTTAGCCAGTGAAAGGGAGGGTTGAATACGATATTTGGTGACAATAATCACAAAAAATAGGTGTTTAATTTGCGATACGAATTAATTTTTCACACACTCACACTGCCAGTGAATCATCAACTGTATCTATCGTTCGTGACACAATAAAAAACATAGTTTATGCGCGAGCCTTCACAACGGGTCTCGTAGGGGGAATAGGATGAATATTTTAGGTTTTTTCCAGCGCCTCGGTAGGGCTTTGCAGCTCCCTATCGCCGTGCTACCGGTTGCAGCGCTCCTGCTGCGATTCGGGCAACCCGATCTTCTCAACGTGCCGTTTATCGCCCAGGCAGGCGGCGCAATTTTTGACAACCTGGCGCTGATTTTCGCCATCGGTGTGGCATCTAGCTGGTCTAAAGACAGCGCCGGTGCTGCGGCACTGGCCGGAGCCGTGGGTTACTTCATCCTCACAAAAGCGATGGTGACCATCAACCCTGAAATCAACATGGGCGTACTGGCGGGTATCATTACCGGTCTCGTCGGTGGTGCCGTGTACAACCGTTGGGCGGGTATCAAGCTCCCTGACTTCCTGAGCTTCTTCGGCGGAAAACGCTTCGTGCCGATCGCGACGGGCTTTTTCTGTCTGATCCTTGCCGCCATCTTTGGCTACGTGTGGCCACCGGTGCAGCACGCTATCCATGCGGGTGGCGAGTGGATCGTTTCCGCGGGCGCAATGGGTGCGGGTATCTTCGGCTTCATCAACCGTCTGCTGATCCCAACGGGTCTGCATCAGGTGCTGAACACCATCGCCTGGTTCCAGATCGGCGAGTTCACCAACGCGGCGGGCGCCGTATTCCACGGTGATATCAACCGCTTCTACGCAGGCGACGGCACCGCGGGCATGTTTATGTCCGGCTTCTTCCCAATCATGATGTTTGGTCTGCCTGGCGCTGCGCTGGCGATGTACCTGGCCGCGCCGAAAGCGCGTCGCCCAATGGTTGGCGGTATGCTGCTGTCCGTGGCGGTAACGGCCTTCCTGACCGGCGTGACCGAGCCGCTGGAATTCCTGTTCATGTTCCTGGCTCCGCTGCTGTACCTCATGCACGCCATCCTGACCGGTATCAGCCTGTTCGTTGCCACTCTTCTGGGCATCCATGCTGGCTTCTCCTTCTCCGCAGGCGCTATCGACTACGTGCTGATGTACAACCTGCCGGCGGCAAGCAGCAACGTCTGGATGCTGGTGGTGATGGGTCTGATCTTCTTCGTTATCTACTTCGTTCTGTTCAGCGCGGTTATTCGCATGTTTAACCTGAAGACGCCGGGCCGCGAAGACACGAAAGAAGACGTTGTTACCAGCGAAGCAAACAGCAATACCGAAGAAGGTTTAACCCAGCTGGCAACCAGCTATATCGCCGCGGTAGGCGGTACCGACAACCTGAAAGCCATTGATGCCTGTATTACCCGTCTGCGCCTGACCGTTGGTGACTCTGCGCGCGTAAGCGATGCAATGTGTAAACGCCTGGGCGCGTCTGGCGTGGTGAAGCTGAACAAGCAAACCATCCAGGTCATCGTGGGTGCGAAAGCCGAATCTATCGGCGACGAGATGAAAAAAGTGGTTGCCCGTGGGCCGGTTGCTGCCGCGTCAGCGGATAGCGCACCGGTGGCTGACGCTCCGGCTGCTAAACCGCAGGCGGTGCCAAATGCGGTGACCGTCGCGGCGCTGGTTTCTCCGGTGACAGGTGACGTCGTTGCGCTTGAGCAGGTGCCTGACGAAGCGTTCGCCAGCAAGGCGGTAGGTGACGGCGTGGCGGTGAAGCCTACGGACAAAACCGTGGTCTCTCCGGCAGCCGGTACTATCGTGAAAATCTTCAACACCAACCACGCGTTCTGCCTGGAAACGGAAAAAGGCGCGGAGATCGTTGTCCATATGGGTATCGATACCGTTGCGCTGAACGGTCAGGGCTTTACTCGCCTGGTGGAAGAGGGCGCTGAAGTCGTGGCAGGCCAGCCGATCCTGGAAATGGATCTGGATTACCTGAACGCCAATGCGCGCTCCATGATAAGCCCGGTGGTATGCAGCAACATCGACGACTTCAGCGGTCTGGTTATCCAGGCGCAGGGTCAGGTGGTTGCCGGTCAAACGCCACTGTATGAGATTAAAGGCAAGTAATCGCTCCTGAGTAGAGTTATGCCTTTAGCGGCGGGGGATATCCTCCGCCGCTTTTTTTTGCAGCAATTGTCCCCATTATTTTCTTCCGGGACGTTTTAAGGGTTGTCACTACGTCCGGCTTATAAGATCATATGCCGTTATACGTTGTTTACGCTTTGAGGAATCCACGATGAGTGAGGCAGAAGCCCGCCCGAGTAACTTTATTCGTCAGATCATCGATGAAGATCTGGCCAGTGGTAAGCACACCACGGTGCATACGCGTTTCCCGCCGGAGCCAAACGGCTACCTGCACATTGGTCACGCTAAATCGATCTGCCTGAACTTTGGCATCGCCCAGGATTACCAGGGACAGTGCAACCTGCGTTTCGATGACACCAACCCAGTAAAAGAAGACATCGAATACGTTGAGTCGATCAAAAACGACGTGCAGTGGCTGGGCTTCAACTGGTCTGGCGATATCTGCTACTCCTCTGACTATTTCGATCGGCTGTACGCCTATGCGGTTGAGTTGATCAACAAAGGTCTGGCCTACGTTGACGAGCTGTCTGCTGACGAAATCCGTGAGTATCGCGGTACGCTGACTCAGCCTGGCAAAAACAGCCCGTTCCGCGATCGCAGCGTGGAAGAGAACCTGGCGCTGTTTGAAAAAATGCGCGCCGGCGGCTTCGAAGAAGGTAAAGCGTGCCTGCGCGCCAAAATCGATATGGCGTCACCGTTCATCGTGATGCGCGACCCGGTGCTGTACCGCATTAAGTTCGCGGAACACCATCAGACCGGCAATAAGTGGTGCATCTACCCGATGTACGACTTCACCCACTGCATCAGCGATGCGCTGGAAGGCATTACGCACTCTCTGTGCACGCTGGAGTTCCAGGACAACCGTCGTCTGTACGACTGGGTGCTGGATAACATCACGATCCCCGTGCATCCGCGTCAGTACGAGTTCTCTCGTCTGAATCTGGAATACACCGTGATGTCCAAGCGTAAGCTGAACCTGCTGGTAACCGACAAGCACGTTGAAGGCTGGGACGATCCGCGCATGCCGACCATCTCGGGCCTGCGTCGTCGTGGTTATACTGCCGCGTCCATTCGCGAGTTCTGCAAACGTATCGGCGTCACCAAGCAGGACAACACCATTGAGATGGCCTCGCTGGAATCCTGCATTCGTGAAGATCTGAACGAAAACGCGCCGCGCGCGATGGCGGTTATCGATCCGGTGAAGCTGGTCATCGAAAACTATCACGGCGGCAGCGAAATGGTCTCTATGCCAAACCATCCGAACAAACCGGAAATGGGCACCCGTGACGTGCCGTTCAGCGGTGAAATCTGGATCGATCGCGCTGACTTCCGTGAAGAAGCGAACAAGCAGTACAAGCGTCTGGTGCTGGGCAAAGAGGTTCGCCTGCGCAACGCCTACGTGATCAAAGCCGAGCGCGTGGAGAAGGATGCAGAAGGTAACATCACGACTATCTTCTGTACCTATGATGCAGAGACGCTGAGCAAAGATCCGGCGGATGGACGTAAAGTGAAGGGCGTTATTCACTGGGTGAGCGCGACGCATGCGCTGCCGGTTGAGATCCGCCTGTACGATCGCCTGTTCAGCGTGCCGAACCCTGGCGCGGCGGAAGACTTTCTCGCCACCATCAACCCGGAATCGCTGGTCATCAAGCAGGGCTACGCGGAACCGTCTCTGAAAGCCGCTGAAGCCGGTAAAGCGTTCCAGTTCGAACGTGAAGGTTACTTCTGCCTGGACAGCCGCTACAGCACGGCTGAAAAACCGGTATTTAACCGTACCGTGGGTCTGCGCGATACCTGGACTAAGATCGGCGAATAATAACGCTGCACTGGTCAATGAGAAACAAACGCCGCGTAATGCGGCGTTTTTTTATTTAACGATCATGTCGTTAAGCAAAGGGGGAAATAGTAAAAATAAAAAATGCAGGTCAACGTGGTGCTACTTATTTTTTTGAAAAAAGTTTCTCTGTTTATGAAAAACGGAATCCGCTTAAAATAAATTCTTCATTACCTTGTTACTTACTGAAAACGCGTCTGTTCCCCACCAGCGCTCACTCCGCGGCAATTGTTACAAATCGCTACGAAATATGTGCACTTCGTCATAATCCTGACTTTTGCCTCATTAAAAGCATTGATAATTCGCGTCGCGAAAAATAACCTAAAGACGGTAGTTAATTCGAGGGTATTTCTGACTACCCCTGACCGTTTGGTCTTTTTATTTTTCGCCGTTTAAGGCGTTTTAATTCGTCAAAGAGGAATAATCTATGCGTACGTTCAGTGGCAAACGTAGTGCACTGGCGCTGGCTATCGCCGGTGTGACAGCAATGTCGGGACTGGTGGTTGCGCCAGAAGCAAAAGCAGCCGGTTTCATCGAAGATTCTACCCTCACGGGCGGTATTTATTACTGGCAGCGTGAGCGTGACCGTAAAGACGTCACTGAAGATAAATACAAAACCAACCTTTCTCACTCCACCTGGAACGCCAATCTGGATTTCCAGTCGGGATATGCCGCCGATATGTTCGGTCTGGATATTGCGGCATTTACGGCAATTGAAATGGCGGAAAATGGCGACAGCGGCCACCCGAATGAAATTGCTTTCTCCTCCAGCAACAAAGCTTATAAAGAAGACTGGTCCGGGGATAAAAGCGGCATCAGCCTGTATAAAGCGGCTGCGAAATTCAAATATGGCCCGGTCTGGGCGCGTGGTGGCTATATTCAGCCAACCGGCCAGACGCTGTTAGCCCCGCACTGGAGCTTTATGCCGGGTACCTATCAGGGGGCGGAAGCTGGCGCTAATTTTGACTACGGCGATGCGGGTGCGCTGAGCTTCTCCTATATGTGGACCAACGAGTACAAAGCGCCGTGGCACATTGAGATGGACAAGTTCTATCAAAACGATAAGAAAACAAAGGTCGACTATCTCCACTCGCTCGGCGCGAAGTATGACTTCAAAAACGATCTGGTGCTGGAAGCTGCCTTTGGTCAGGCTGAAGGTTATATCGATCAGTATTTTGCGAAAGCCAGCTACAAATTTGATATCGCAGGCAGCCCGCTGAGCACCAGCTACCAGTTCTACGGTACGCGCGATAAGGTCAGCGATGGCGGCGTAAATGATATCTATGACGGTACGGCCTGGCTGCAGGCGCTGACCTTCGGCTACAAGGTAGGCCAGGTCGATTTGCGTCTGGAAGGGACGTGGGTGAAGGCAGAAGGGCAGCAGGGCTACTTCCTGCAGCGTATGACGCCAACCTACGCCTCCTCCAACGGTCGCCTGGACATCTGGTGGGATAACCGCTCTGACTTCAACGCCGACGGTGAAAAAGCGGTCTTCTTCGGCGCGATGTATGACCTGAAGAACTGGAACCTGCCGGGCTGGGCTGTAGGGGCATCCTACGCGTACGCCTGGGACGCGAAGCCGGGGGATATGGCGACGCCGGACGCTTACTACGATCCGAACTACCGTCTGAAGGAGTCTTCATACAGTCTGGATGCGATTTACACCCTTCAGGAAGGCCGGGCGAAAGGCACGATGTTTAAGCTGCACTTCACCCAGTATAACAACCACTCCGATATCCCGAGCTACGCGGGCGGTTACGGCAACATCTTCCAGGATGAACGTGACGTGAAGTTCATGGTTATCGCGCCATTCACCATCTTCTGATGAAGAGTCCGGCGGGTTAGCTCCCGCCGAACCGGAGACTAAATATGATGAAAAAAATCGTAATCGTCGCGCTGCTGGCATCGGGGCTGGTGGCATGCGCGCAGGAACCGGCGCCAAAGGAAGATTCTCGCCTGAAGGAGGCGTATAGCGCCTGCATCAATACCGCGCAAGGCTCGCCTGAGAAGATTGAAGCCTGCCAGAGCGTGCTGGACGTGCTGAAAAAAGACAAGGCGCACGAGCAGTTCGCCAAGCAGGAAACCGTTCGCGTGATGGACTATCAGGCCTGCATTCAGGCGCGTAAAACGGGTAACGATCAGGAAGTGGCGAAGCGTTGCGACAAGATTTGGGAAGACATTCGAAGCAATAACGGTAAGTAACTTGCTGTTATTCTGCCCGGTGGCGCTGCGCCACCGGGCTTTTTTACGGCAAAAAAAAGCCAACCTTTCGGCTGGCTCAGAGTATGAACGCTAACTTATTTTGCGTCGTGCGCGTGTTCATTTTCGCGGCAATCACCTTCAGCGCAGTGACCGTACAGGTACAGGCTGTGGTTAGTCAGGCGAATGCCGTGACGGGCGGCGATTTCACGCTGGCGTGATTCAATGGAATCATCGCTAAATTCAATGACCTTGCCGCAATCGAGGCAGATCAGGTGATCGTGGTGGTGCTGCTGAGTCAGCTCGAACACGGATTTACCGCCTTCGAAATTATGACGAGTAACAATGCCCGCGTCATCAAACTGGTTCAGCACACGATAGACGGTTGCCAGCCCAATCTCTTCACCCATATCGATAAGACGCTTGTAAAGGTCTTCCGCACTGACATGGTGATTGTCTGGCCCCTGAAGCACTTCAAGGATTTTTAACCGAGGAAGCGTTACTTTCAGGCCAGCTTTCTTTAATGCGGTATTGTTGTCAGTCATGCGGAATCTGTCCTGTTGCTAAACGATTCACTTCTAAAGAAGAAGTGACAGAAAATGCACTTGGGATAATGCGTCTCATTATAGAACTGCCATGGCTAAATGAAAACTGCAAGTCTCAAGCAAAGTATGCTTATAAAAACGTGGTATCACCAACAAACTTGTTCGATGGCACCCACTTTTTACCAGGGGGATATTGTACAGGTCTGAACGAAAAAGTTAAAAGTTTGTAGCAATTAATTTAATCGGTATAACCTGGAAAACGGGCGCAACCGGAGCTGCGCCGCAGGGAAATCAGGCGTTAAGAATGTCGTCCAGGTTCAGCTCTTCGCGGATCTGCTTAACCCATTTTTCAACACGCTCAGCGGTCAGCTCTGGCTGGCGGTCTTCGTCAATCGCCAGGCCAATGAAGTGATCGTCATCTGCGAGGCCTTTAGAGGCTTCGAAGTGATAACCCGCCGTTGGCCAGTGGCCGACAATTGCCGCACCGCGTGGCTCAATGATGTCGCGAATGGTGCCCAGCGCATCACAGAAGTATTCAGCATAGTCTTCCTGATCGCCACAGCCGAACAGGGCAACCAGCTTGCCGTTGAAGTCGACTTCTTCCAGCGTCGGGAAGAAATCATCCCAGTCACACTGCGCTTCGCCGTAGTACCAGGTCGGGATGCCCAGCAGCAGGATGTCATAGCCCTCGAGATCTTCTTTGCTGCTCTTGGCGATGTCATGCACATCAGCAACGTCTTTACCGAGCTGTTTTTGAATGTTTTTTGCGATATTTTCAGTATTGCCGGTATCACTGCCAAAGAAAATGCCGATGATTGCCATGAGTAAAATAACCTCTTGAAACTTAATGGTATGGTGGCGCAAATTGTCCACGGATAAGGGCAATAATAGCAGAACTGGCAACCCTGCGGAAACAGCTATCACGCAGGACTGCACTCTGTGCTACATGAAAAGGGTAATATTGGGGATTTTCTGAGTTACGCCTTGCCGCGTAAGGCCTCAAGTTGGGCGATCAGCATCTCTTCGATCAGTTCGCTGCGGCTGATGTTGCGCGCGTCAGCCAGCTCGTTAAGCGCATCGACGGCATCGGCATTCAGCTTCAGTTCGACACGCTTAAGCCCACGATTTTTATCGCGTTTAAGCTGGTTGCGTTTATTAATACGCAGCTGTTCGTCACGCGAAAGCGGATTCGTTTTCGGTCGTCCCGGTCGACGCTCATTCGCGAACAGATCTAGTGTCGTACGGTCCGTTTGTTCTTTGGCCATGATTCTGAGACTTCGGGGGAAACACGCCGCCCTGCTAATGCCCGGGCGATAAGCGCGCCATCATACATCACCCAAATCCACACGCCAACGACTGGAAGCCCGTCGTCTTCCGGTCGCTGGCTTTTTAATCAATTCGCAGTATCAGTGAGATAGCGACGAATGGCGCGCAGTACGGCATCCGGTTTTTCCGCGTGCACCCAGTGCCCGGCACCGGCAATCACGTGGGCGCGAGCCTGCGGGAACTGCGCCAGCAGCGTGTCGCGGTACGCGTCAGTGACGTAGGGGGAGTTACCGCCACGGATAAAGAGGGTAGGGTGCGGCCAGGCGGGAACATTCTCCCAGCCCACGATGTGCGAATATTGGTCCCACAGCACCGGCACGTTAAAGCGCCATTGTCCGTCAACAAACGATTTCAACAGGAACTGCACCACGCCCTCTTCATCAAGATGGTCGCGCATAACGGCAGCCGCCTGCTGGCGGGTGGAAGCGCCTGACGCCGTCACGGCACCGATCGCAGCAAAAATTTCATCGTGGCGACGAACGTCGTAATTGACGGGCGCAACGTCAATGACCACCAGCCCGGAAATGCGCTCGGGCGCGAGCGCGGTGAGCGCCATCACCGCCTTGCCGCCCATTGAGTGCCCGATGAGCGTCGCTGTCTGGATATCGTGCGCATCCAGCGTGTCCAGCAGATCCTGCGCCATGGCCGCGTAGGTCATCTCCTCTGAACGCCCGGAAAGACCGTGGTTTCGCATATCAACCTGAAGAATTTCATGATCGGTAACCAAATCGCGCGCCAGCACGCCCAGGTTATCCAGGCTGCCAAACAGGCCGTGAACCAGTACGATGGGAGAATTATTGTTCGGCGATTGTGCAGTTTGCGCTCGGGTATTCAATTTCATGGCAAAGTTCTTTTTTTAGGTTTGTCAGGTTAGGGTATCATGTTGACCATTCTGCCGCCCGGGGGCAAGGATCCAGTTTAATCCGACTTTTGCCGCCAACCTGGTTTGACGCTATCCGCTGTTGGGATTAGACCTTATAATCTCAATGACTTGTATTCAGATAAGATATCGCACTGGATTAAGATGAAAACAATCGAAGTTGATGACGAACTCTATCAGTATATTGCCAGCCAGACGCGGCATATTGGGGAGAGCGCGTCCGACATTTTACGGCGCATGCTTAAAATTTCCGCCGCCTCACAGCCCGCTTCTGTTTCTAAAGATGTCGTGTCTCAGCCGAGCGTTGTCGCACAAGTAAAACCTGCCGTCATGCCGGCTAAAGACAAAGTGCGCGCTATGCGCGAGCTGCTGCTGTCGGATGAATATGCAGAGCAGAAAAAGGCGGTTAACCGCTTTATGCTGGTGCTGTCTACACTTTACTCACTGGATAACAAAGCGTTTGCTGAGGCGACAGAGTCGCTCCACGGTCGTACTCGCGTTTACTTCGCCGGCGACGAGCAGACGCTGCTGCAAAATGGCAATCAAACCAAACCCAAACACGTTCCCGGTACACCATACTGGGTGATCACCAATACCAATACGGGCCGCAAGTGCAGCATGATCGAACATATCATGCAGTCCATGCAGTTCCCGGCGGAGTTGATCGAAAAGGTTTGCGGTACAATTTAACCCTTGCATCAGAAGGACCAGGCAATGGCAAATCACAGCCGTGCAGGCCAACCTGCACAACAACGCGATTTGATTAACGTCGCTCAGCTGACCGCACAGTACTACGTGCTGAAACCGGTCCTGGGCAACGCAGAACACGCAGTGAAGTTTGGTACATCTGGCCACCGCGGCAGCGCGGCGCGCCACAGCTTTAACGAACCGCACATTCTGGCCATTGCTCAGGCCATCGCGGAAGAGCGCGCCAAAAATGGCGTCACAGGTCCGTGCTACGTTGGGAAAGATACCCACGCCCTGTCTGAACCCGCTTTTATCTCCGTGCTGGAAGTGCTGGCGGCGAACGGCGTGGACGTGATTGTTCAGGAGAACAACGGCTTTACGCCAACGCCTGCGGTTTCCAACGCCATTCTGGTACACAACAAAAAAGGCGGCGCGCTGGCTGACGGTATCGTCATCACCCCGTCCCACAACCCGCCGGAAGATGGCGGTATCAAATACAACCCGCCGAACGGTGGCCCGGCAGACACCAACGTCACGAAAGTGGTGGAAGATCGCGCGAACGCGCTGCTGGCTAATGGCCTGGACGGCGTGAAGCGTATCTCCCTGGATGAAGCCATGGCCTCCGGTCATGTGAAAGAGCAAGATCTGGTGCAGCCGTTTGTGGAAGGGCTGGCGGATATCGTTGATATGGCCGCGATCCAGAAAGCCGGCCTGAAGCTGGGCGTGGATCCGCTGGGCGGCTCCGGTATTGAATACTGGAAGCGTATTGCCGAGCATTACAAGCTGGATCTTACCATCGTGAACGATCACTTTGACCAGACCTTCCGCTTTATGCACCTGGATAAAGACGGCGCGATCCGTATGGACTGCTCCTCTGAATGCGCAATGGCTGGCCTGCTGGCGCTGCGCGACAAATTCGACCTGGCGTTTGCTAACGATCCGGATTACGACCGCCACGGTATCGTTACCCCTGCCGGGCTGATGAACCCTAACCACTACCTGGCTGTGGCAATCAACTACCTGTTCCAGCATCGTCCGCAGTGGGGCAAAGAGGTCGCCGTCGGTAAAACGCTGGTTTCCTCCGCGATGATCGACCGCGTGGTCGACGCGCTGGGCCGCAAGCTGGTGGAAGTGCCGGTGGGCTTTAAGTGGTTTGTTGACGGCCTGCACGACGGCAGCTTTGGCTTTGGCGGTGAAGAGAGCGCGGGAGCATCCTTCCTTCGCTTCGACGGCACCCCGTGGTCAACCGATAAAGACGGCATCATCATGTGCCTGCTGGCCGCGGAAATCACCGCTGTCACCGGCAAGAACCCGCAGGAGCATTACAACGAGCTGGCGGAACGTTTTGGTGCGCCAAGCTACAACCGTATTCAGGCTGGCGCGACCTCTGCCCAGAAGGCGGCCCTGTCCAAACTCTCTCCGGAGATGGTCAGCGCAAGCACGCTGGCGGGTGACCCGATCACCGCACGTCTGACGGCGGCACCGGGCAACGGCGCGTCCATCGGCGGCCTGAAGGTGATGACTGAAAACGGCTGGTTCGCGGCGCGTCCATCCGGTACGGAAGATGCGTACAAAATCTACTGCGAAAGCTTCCTCGGCGCTGAGCACCGCCAGCAGATTGAGAAAGAAGCGGTTGAAATTGTCAGTGAAGTGCTGAAAAACGCGTAAGTGGTGTTTGGTGCGGGCTGGTGCCCTCACCCCGGCCCTCTCCCACAGGGAGAGGGTGAAAACATGGAAAACGGCAACCTCAGGGTTGCCGTTTTGCTTTTACCTAGCCGTGCTTATTCTTGAGTTCAAATCTCGGCGACACCAGACCGTACAGCGTCCAGCCCATAAATGTCACCATCGCGCCGTACAGCATCGCTTCCTGACCGGACGAGTAGAGCGCGTAGAAGCTGTAAATCGCCCCCGTCAGCGCCACAATATTTGCCGCCCGGGCCTTTCGCGGATCCACTTTCGCCACCTTTTGAATAATCACCAGCGCCGCCATCGACAGAATGTAAGGAATGATGTTCGTTACCACCGCCAGGTTGACCAGCACGTTGAACTGGCTGTTCAGCGACGGGCTGATGGTCATTAACGACAGGCCGCTCTGGACAATCGCAATGGCCAGCATGCCCTGCACCGGCGCATCGGCTTTTGTCACCCGGGAGAAGATTTTCGGGAAGTAGCCTTCGTCAGCCGAAGATTTAAACACCTGTGCGATGGTGAACTGCCAGCCGAGGAGCGAGCCGCAGCAGGACATCACCATCAGCCCCATGATGACTTTCCCCACCTCCGGGTTGAACATCTGCGCGAAGGCCAGCCCGAACGGTGCCGTGGAGTTTGCCAGATCCGCGTTTGGCACAATCCCCGCAATCACGTTAGTGGAGATGATGTAGATCACCGCCGCGCCCAGCGTTCCGCCGAGCACCGCGATGGGAACATTTTTCTCCGGGTTTTCCACCACCTCAGCGTTTGCGCAGGCCGACTCCAGGCCGAGGAAGGCCCACAGCGTCATGGCGATAGAAGATCCGACTGCGGAAAAGAACGGCACGTGGTGCGGGTTCCAGGAGTTTGCGTACAGCGTCGGGCTGAACCAGAACCAGCCGATAACGCACAGGCCGACCACAGGGATGATCACGCCCCAGACGGTGATGCTGCTGAGCTGTCCGGTGATGCGCGCGCCGCCGAAGTTGGCCACGGTGCAGATCCACAGCACGCCAATGGTGGCTAAACCAATCTGTACCGGACTGAGCGTCGCGCCAAACAGCTCCGTGCCGTAGCCGACGGCGGAAATTGCAATTGCCACGTTAGCGATCAGCAGCGATACGCCATAGGTGTAGTTGGCCATAAAGTTACCGGACTTGCCGAACGCATATTCGGCGTAGCCGCCCATGCCGCCTGACTTGCGGCTGAACATTCCACACTTGGCAAACGCCCACGCCAGCGCCATCGATCCCACGGCGGTGACCAGCCAGGAGATAATCGAAATCGTCCCTACTTCGGCGAGCTTGGTGGGCAGCATGATGATCCCGGACCCCATCATGTTCACCATGGTGAGAATTGTCAGCTGCACCACGCCCATCTTGTTGGCCTTACTCATACTTTTTCTCCTTTCAGCAGCGCGGGCTGAGCGGCAGGTTGTTTAATGACGTAGCAGCGCACCTGTTTACGACCGTCTCGCTCCTCGACGTACACGCCCTGTAGCTCCGGCGCAAAGCCCGGCAGCAGATTGATCCCGTCCTCCAGCGCGGCAAAGTAGCGCAGCACGGAACCGCCCCAGACTTCCCCCGGGACCACGCACAGCACCCCCGGTGGGTAAGGGAGCGCCCCCTCCGCGGCGATACGGCCTTCTGCATCGCGCAGGGAAACCAGCTCGACTTCCCCGCGCAGGTAGGCGTAGTTCGCCTCCTGCGGGTTCATCATCACGCGCGGGAAGTGGGACTTGCGGAACATCTCTTTTTGCAGCTGCTTGACGTTATGGCGGGCATAGAGGTCGTGCATCTCCTGGCAAATCTGGCGCAGGGTGTAATTCGCGTAACGTTCCGGATGCTGCTTATAAAGAGAGGGGAGAACCGCTTTCAGCGGCGCATCGCTCTGGAGCAGCTTTTCGAAGCGCAGCAGCTGGGCGACCAGCTGCTGCAGTTTGCCCATGTCCTCCGCCGGGGTGAGCAGGAAAAGAATGGAATTGAGGTCGCATTTTTCCGGCACGATGCCGTTTTCACGCAGGAAGTTGGCAAGGATAGTGGCGGGCACGCCGAAATCGTCATACTCGCCGGTGCGGGCGTTAATTCCCGGCGTGGTCAGCAGCAGCTTGCACGGATCGATAAAATACTGGTGCTCGGCGTAGCCTTCAAAAGCGTGCCAGCGCTCACCCGGCACGAAGTGGAAGAAGCGCAAATCCGTCGCGATCTCCGCCGTGTCCCAGCTTTCCCACGCCTTGCCGTCAATCGTTTCAGGAACGAAAGGACGAATAAACTGGCAATTTTCCAGGATCAGCTTGCGTGCCTCAATGCCCGTCACCACGCAGTCCATCCACATATTACGGCCGCTTTGCCCCTCATGCATGCGGGCGTTGATGTCCAGCGCGGCAAACAGCGGGTAGAACGGGCTGGTGGAGGCGTGCATCATAAAGGCGTTGTTGAGGCGCTTGTGCGGGACATAGCGCGGCTGGCCTTTGATGTGGCTGTCCTTCTTGTGGATCTGCGAGGTTTGCGAGAATCCCGCCTGCTGCTTATGCACGGACTGGGTAACCAGGATCCCCGGATCGTTCTCGTTCAGCTCCAGCAGCAGCGGCGAGCAGTCGGCCATCATCGGGATAAACTGCTCGTAGCCGACCCACGCAGAGTCAAACAGAATGTAGTCACACAGGTGGCCAATGTTATCCACCACCTGACGGGCGTTATAAATGGTGCCGTCGTAGGTGCCTAGCTGGATCACCGCCAGACGGAACGGACGTGCGTCGCGCGCGCGGTCCGGCGCAACCTCCGACACCAGCTCCCGCAGGTAGCTCTCCTCAAAGCAGCGTGCGTCAATGCCGCCGATAAAGCCGTACGGGTTGCGCGCCGTTTCCAGGTACACCGGCGTTGCACCTGCCTGCAACAGCGCGCCGTGGTGGTTAGACTTGTGGTTATTACGATCGAACAGCACCAGATCGCCTGGGGTGAGCAGGGCGTTCAGCACCACCTTATTGGAGGAGGAGGTGCCGTTCAGCACGAAGTAGGTTTTGTCAGCGTTAAAGACTTTTGCCGCATGCTGCTGGGCGATGCACGGCGCGCCTTCGTGGATCAGCAGATCGCCCATTGCCACGTCGGCGTTGCACAGATCGGAGCGAAAAAGCGTTTCGCCAAAGAAATCAACAAACTGATTGCCGGCAGGATGGCGGCGGAAGAACTGACCTCCCTGATGCCCGGGACAGTCAAACGCGCTGTTGCCCTGCTGGACGTAATCGACCAGCGCGCGGAAGAACGGGGGACGAAGCTGGGTTTCGTATTTCTGCGCGGCCGCTTCCAGCTGGCGTCCGTAGAACGCACTGCAGCTGTCGGCGTACTCAAAAACGCCGTGAATACGCGACAGAAATTCAGCCGGAACCATTTCTTCCTTATGCGTAGCAATAAACACCGGGATGCCAAATCCCGTGGCCTCTATCTCTTCAATTGCGCCAGTGAAAATATCGCTGACGGCCAGAACCACGGCCGCCACGTCAATATAATCCGAAGCGTTAACGTCCACCATTTCGCGCTGGGTAGTAAAACATTCAGGACAGGCACGGCTGACGGCAATTTTTAATTTTTTCATCTTTCTCTCTTTATTCAGGCAATATTGACCCCTCGACTTCTTATGAGAAAGAAATCGATTGTTTCCGGAAAAAAAAAGCAAAGCGTGACCGCTGATACGGAAATCAGTTATTTGCTTTTTGCTGAGTGAAATTCAGTCCGCCCGGATGCGGAGAATCTGAATTACAAGAAATGAGCGCAGGTGTTCACAGGCAACAGCCTGTAAAATAGCGTGTTTCAGGATGACCTGTAAGCAGATGCGCCAGAAGTCGAAGGACTACCGGGCGTTAAAGAGGTGAAAGTCAAAACAGTTTCGGTGGGCAAACATCATGATATGCGTTGTCCGCCTTATATGGGGCATTAAACGGTTATTGTTTTCCATGTTCAGTTTCCTTTCAGTAATTGAAAGCATGGTCATTTTATCCGGTAAAAAGCGATTAACTGTGAATTAGATCACCCTTAACCGATCATTACAGAAATAATTAGTCGCTTTTGATGAATAATGCAGATCAAAATGCTGTTTTGTTGGTTTTGTGTTAATTAGGTGTATTCTTTCTGTTTTTAATAGACGTGCGTAGCGATAGAAATAACCTTGTTGCTATTTTTATGGCTTATTAAGATGACGCGGAGGGATTACCGAAAATAAGTCTGAATACTTATTCAGATCATAAAACGATAGCCGATACCGGTTTCTGTTAATAAATGACGAGGGCGCGCGGGGTCGGCTTCAAGCTTCTGGCGAAGGTGCCCCATATAAATGCGTAAATAGTGACTATGTTCAACAGCATTCGGTCCCCAGACCTGGCTTAACAGCTGTCGCTGGGTCAACACTTTTCCATGGTTATTGAGCAGCACGGCCAGAAGACGAAATTCGATAGGCGTAAGGTGGATCTCTTCGTCTCCCCGCAGGATGCGGCGGGCGGCAAGATCGACCCGGATATCGCCAAAGGTATATACCGGATCGGAAGGCGCGGTGGCGCTGTGGCGACGCAATGCGACGCGAAGCCGCGCCTGCAGCTCGCCAATGCCAAACGGCTTAATCAGGTAATCATCCGCGCCGGCATCCAGCGCGGCGATTTTATCCGTCTCTTCGGTGCGGGCAGAGAGCACCAGAATCGGCATCAGGCTCCACTGACGCACCTCGCGAATAAAATCAATGCCGTCGCCATCCGGTAGCCCCAGGTCCAGGATAACCAGGTCCGGCTTGCGGGTCGCGGCTTCGATTAACCCACGTTGAAGCGTACCGGCTTCGTGAACGCGCAAACCGTCGCCTTCCAGCGCGGTGCGCAGAAATCGACTGATAGCGAGCTCATCTTCAACAATCAGAACGTTAATCACAAATCCTCTGGCAATTCATCAAGTTCTGGTGGGGTTTCAAGAGGAAGTGTAACACAAAAGCGGGCGCCACCTTCCGGACGGTTCTCGGCCGAAATGGTGCCGCCATGCACGTCGACGATGGCCTGGCAGATCGCCAGCCCCAGCCCAACGCCCGGAATAGCAGACTCCTTACTGCCGCGCGCGAATTTATCAAAAATGGCGTGTTCCTGGCCAGCGGGAATGCCCGGCCCGGTATCCCAGACTTCAAGCCGCAGCGCCTGCGCGTCCATCGCGGCAGTAATGCCAATCTGCGCCCTTGCTCCGGCATATTTCGCGGCATTTTCCAGCAGGTTGATCAGCACCCGCTCAAACAGAGGGCCATCAACGTGAATTAACGTCAGGGGATCCGGCATGTTCAGTTCAATATGGCGTCCGCCCAGCCCCGGCTCCAGCATCTTCAGCGCACTCCCGACGACCTCCTCAAGCGTGAGCCACTCCTTTTTGAGGTTAAACCCGCCGGACTGAATGCGCGCCATGTCCAGCAGGTTATTCACCAGACGCGTGGTATTCAGCACGTGCTGGCGAATTTCACTGGCCTGCATCGCATGCTTTGACCCTTCCGCCGCGAGATCCAGCGTGAGAATTTCGGACTGACCAAACAGCACGGTGAGCGGGGTGCGTAAATCGTGGGACAGCGCCGCCAGCAGCGAATTGCGAATGCTTTCGCGCTCGCTTGCCAGACGCGCCTGCTCTTCGCTGGCCGTGAGCGCCAGCCGCTCAAGGGCGCTGGCAACCAGCAGCGTGAAGGTTTCCAGCAGGCGTTGCTGCTCGGGGATCATCAGCTGGCGCAGGTTAGACGGCTCCACGATGACCAGCCCGTGATTTTTATCCGCGCTGCGCAGCGGCAGGATCTGGTAAGGCACGCCGGGCAGGGTGTCGGTCCCGGCACCGGCAGGTAACCCCTTATCGAAACTCCAGCGGGCAATGGCTTCATCCCACGGCGTCATGCCCGAGGAGGAGGTGAGGGGGCGAAGCTGCCCCTGCTCGTCGGGAAGCAAAATCAGGTTACCGGCATGAAACGTCGAGCGGATAAACTGCTCGCTGGTCTGGACGATATCCAGCGGCGTGCGGCCCACCGCCAGCGATTTTGACATCTCGTACAGATGGCGCGTGCGCTGCTCGCGGTAGCGGGCAATGCGGGCCTGGTAGCGTACTCCCGCCGTCAGATTCCCAATCACCAGCCCGACGGTAAGCATCACCGCAAAGGTCAGAATGTACTGCACGTCCGAGACGGCGAGCGTCCCGCGCGGGGCAATGAAGAACAGATCGAAGCTGACGACGTTGATCACCGTTGCCAGCACCGACGGCCAGCGACCGTAAAAGAGGGCCACCACCACTACGCCCAGGAGATAGATCATGACCAGGTTGGCGGCGTCGAAGGCGATCAGCCACTGGCTGGCGATTACCGTAATCAGGGCGCACAGCACCACGGCAACCAGGCAGCCGCGGATCTGGATCCGCCATTTATCGCCAAAGGTGCGCGCGTCCGGCGCACGGTTGGGCAGGGGAGCGGGCCTGTCGTCCAGCGCGACGATGACTAAATCAAGATCCGGCGCGCGGCGCGCCAGCCTGTCGGCAAAGGATTCACGGCTAAACCAGCGGCGGTGCTGGCGACGTCCGGTAACAATTTTGCCCAGATTGTGCTCACGCGCGTAGCGCACGATGGCTTTATCTTCCTGGGGATCGGAGAGGGTCGCCGTTTCCGCGCCCAGCTCCTGCGCCAGCCGCAGCGCGCTCAGGATGGCGCGGCGCTGATTTTCCGGCAGGGCGTGAAGCTGTGGCGTTTCGACATACACCGCATGCCACACGCTGCCAAACTTCGCCGCGAGACGAGCGGCGGTGCGGACCAGCTTTTCATTGCCGCTACTGTGGCCGATGCACAGCAGAATGGCGTCCCGCGTATGCCAGACGCGCTCCCGCCCCTGCAGATCGCGCCAGGCGCGCATCTGGTCATCAACGCGATCGGCAGTGCGGCGCAGGGCCAGCTCGCGCAGGGCAATCAGGTTGCCTTTGCGGAAAAAATGTTCAATGGCGCGTTCGGCCTGGCCGGCAATATATACCTTGCCCTCGTGCAGGCGCTGGCGCAGATCGTCCGGCGGCAGGTCAACCAGCACCACTTCATCGGCAGAATCGAAAAACGGATCGGGAACGGTCTCCCGCACCTGAATGCCCGTTACGCCGCTTACCACGTCGTTCAGGCTTTCCAGATGCTGAACGTTCACCGTGGTAAAAACGTCAATCCCGGCTTCAAGTAATTCCTCAACGTCCTGCCAGCGCTTCGGGTGACGGGAGCCTGGCGCGTTGCTGTGCGCCAGCTCGTCCATCAGAATCAGGGCGGGACGGCGGGCGAGGGCCGCGTCCAGATCGAACTCCGTCACCAGCCGCCCGCGGTGGCTGATGCGCCGGGGCGGCTGCGTGGCAAGCCCCGTCAGCAGCGCCGCGGTCTCTTTGCGACCGTGGGTTTCAACCACGCCGATGAGAATATCAAGCCCCTGCGCCCGCAGCCGCTGGGCTTCCGTCAGCATGGCGAAGGTTTTCCCGACGCCCGCGCAGGCGCCGAAGAAAATTTTCAGCTTGCCGCGATGGGCTTCAGCCGTCTGTTCAAGCAGCCTGTCCGGATCCGGGCGCATGGGCTCGTCGGTCATTTAGTTTTTCCTTAGCGCGTCCAGCGCCAGATTCAGCTCAACAATGTTCACTACCGGCATGCCGATGACGCTGACCAGCGGCTTTTGCGTGTGCTCTGCGACCAGCTGGCTCACCTGTTCGACGGGCAGCCGGCGGGCGGCGGCCACGCGCGGAATTTGCCAGGCCACCGCTTCCGGCGTCAGGCTGTAGTCCAGGCCGCTCGCGGAGGCGGTGACCAGCTCAACCGGCACCTCCCGGCTGGCCTGCGGGTTCGCGGCGCGCAGGGCGGCAACGCGTTCCGCTACCGCTTTATCCAGCGCGGGATTGCTGCCCGCCAGGTTACTGCCGCCGGACGCCATGGGATTATACGGGCTTTCCGCAGTGGCGGAAGGGCGTCCCTGGAAGTAGCGTGCCTCTGTGAAATTCTGTCCAATCAGGCGCGACCCCCGGTTTTCACCGTTCTGAATAATCAGCGAGCCGTTTGCCCGATCCTGAAACCACCACTGGCCCAGCGCGGTGGTCGCCAGCGGGTAAAGCCCGCCGGTAACCAGAGACAGCAGAATAAACAACAGTATAGCGGGACGTAACATCGTCATTTGATTCACCTTTTAAACCAGCCCGAACAGCGTTAACAGCACGTCGATAACCTTGATGCCGATAAAGGGCACCACCAGCCCGCCGAGACCGTAAACCCACAGGTTGCGGCGCAGCATGGCGGCGGCCGTCAGCGGCTTATAGCTCACCCCCTTCAGCGCCAGCGGGATCAGGAAGACAATAATCAGGGCGTTGAAGATCACCGCGCTCAGAATCGCCGAGGCCGGCGAGTGCAGGTGCATCACGTTCAGGGCATTCAGCTGCGGATAGGTGGCTGCAAAAGCCGCCGGGATGATGGCGAAATACTTCGCCACGTCGTTGGCGATACTGAACGTGGTCAGCGAGCCGCGCGTCATCAGCATCTGCTTCCCGATGTGCACCACCTCGATGAGCTTGGTCGGGTTCGAGTCAAGGTCGACCATGTTGCCCGCCTCTTTTGCCGCCTGGGTGCCGGAGTTCATCGCTACCGCCACGTCGGCCTGCGCCAGCGCCGGGGCATCGTTGGTGCCGTCGCCGGTCATCGCCACCAGACGGCCTTCCGCCTGATACTGGCGGATCAGGGCCAGCTTCGCTTCCGGCGTCGCCTCGGAGAGGAAATCATCCACCCCCGCTTCGGCGGCAATGGCGGCCGCGGTGAGACGGTTATCCCCGGTGATCATCACCGTTTTAATGCCCATCTTCCGCATCTGGGCAAAACGCTCTTTAATACCGCCCTTTACGATATCCTTCAGGGCGATCGCGCCGAGCACGCGGGAACCTTCCGCCACCACCAGCGGGGTTGCCCCCTGTCGCGCGATGCTTTCCACCAGCTTGTCGACTTCCGGTGGGAAATGGCCGTTATTCGCCTCAATGTGGCGGCGAATGGCATCAACGGACCCTTTGCGGATCATCCTGTCCTGAATGTTGATCCCGCTCATCCGGGTTTGCGCCGTGAACGGGACGAACGTGGCCTGCAGGCTCTGGACGTCGCGCTGGCGCAGGTTGAAGCGCTGCTTGGCCAGAACCACGATGCTACGACCTTCCGGCGTTTCATCGGCCAGAGACGAGAGCTGCGCCGCGTCGGCCAGCGTTTTTTCATCCACGCCGGGAGCCGGTAAAAATTCGGATGCCTGACGGTTGCCGAGGGTGATGGTGCCGGTTTTATCCAGCAGCAGCACGTCAACGTCACCCGCCGCCTCAACGGCGCGTCCGCTGGTGGCGATAACGTTCGCGCCCAGCATGCGGCTCATCCCCGCCACGCCAATCGCCGAAAGCAGGCCGCCGATGGTGGTGGGGATCAGGCACACCAGCAGGGCGACCAGCACGGTGATGCTGACCGCCGTGCCGCCGTAGGCGGAGAAGGGCCACAGGGTTGCCGTTGCCAGCAGGAAGACGATGGTGAGCGCCACCAGCAGGATGGTCAGGGCGATCTCGTTCGGCGTTTTACGGCGCTGCGCCCCTTCCACCATGGCGATCATTCTGTCGAGGAAAGTTTCGCCCGGGTTGACGCTGCACCGGATCACCAGCCAGTCGGAAAGGATGCGCGTTCCGCCGGTGACGGAAGCGAAATCTCCACCCGATTCACGTATAACCGGCGCGGATTCCCCGGTAATGGCGCTTTCGTCAACCGATGCGCCCCCTTCAATCACCTCCCCGTCGCAGGGGATGATGTCGCCCGCTTCGACCAGCACCACATCCCCCTTGCGCAGCTCGTCTGCCGGGACGCGATCCATCTGCGCGCCGTATTTCGGTTCGCGTAATTTGCGCGCGAAAGCGGTTTTTTTAACCCCTTTCAGGCTGTTGGCCTGCGCCTTACTGCGGCCTTCCGCCAGCGCTTCGGCGAAGTTGGCGAACAGCACGGTAAACCACAGCCACAGGCTGATGGCGGCGGTGAAGGTGGTATTCCCCGACAGTTGACCCGTTCCCATGGCAATCGCCAGCGCGGTGGTGAGTAAACTTCCTATCCAGACGATAAACATCACCGGGTTGTGCCACTGCACGCGCGGGCTCAGTTTTTTCACCGCATCCATGAGGGCCTGACGAACTAACGTCGGTTCGAGCAGGGCCAGTTGTTTACGACTCATGACAAATTCTCCGCAAAATCAGCGTAAAGAGAGAGTTTCCGCGACCGGGCCTAACGCGAGGGCGGGGATAAAGGTCAGGGCACCCACCAGCAGGACGGTACCCACCAGCAGACCGACAAACAGCGCGCCGTGAGTCGGTAACGTACCGGTAGTGGTCGGCTGAATTTTTTTATTCACCAGCGCTCCGGCGATCGCCATGACGGGAACGATCACGCCGAAACGCCCCACGAACATGCAGAACGCCAGCAGACAGTTCCAGAATGGCGAGTTGGCGCTCAATCCTGCAAAGGCGCTGCCGTTGTTGTTGGCCGCAGACGATACGGCGTAAAGCACTTCGCTAAAGCCGTGGATGCCGGGGTTGAAGATGCCGCTGCGGCCTGCTTCGGTCATCAGCGCCAGCGCGGTGCCGAGCAGCACGAGGGCAGGGGTAACCAGGATCGCCAGCGCGGTTAATTTCATCTCGCGCACGTCGATTTTTTTACCGAGATACTCAGGCGTGCGGCCAATCATCAGCCCGGCGATAAACACCGCCAGCAGAACGAACAGCAGCATGCCGTACAGACCCGAGCCGACCCCACCGAAGACCACTTCGCCGATCTGCATCAGCCACATTGGGATCATGCCGCCGAGCGCGGTGAAAGAGTCGTGCATGGCGTTCACCGCCCCGCAGGAGGCCGCCGTGGTGACTACCGCATAGAGGCTGCTGGCAAGAATGCCGAAGCGGCTCTCTTTACCTTCCATGTTGATATTGCTGCTGGCCCCGAGCTGCATAAAGTGGCTGTTGCCGTGCCATTCGGCCCACATCACCAGCGCGACGCACACCACGAAGATCGACGACATGGCCCACAGCAGCGTGCGTCCCTGCCGGCGATCGTTAACCACATCGCCAAAGGCGAAGCAGAGCGCGGCGGGGATCAGAAAGATCGCCAGCATCTGGACCAGGTTGGTGAGCGCCGTTGGGTTTTCAAACGGATGGGCTGAGTTGGCGTTGAAGAAGCCGCCGCCGTTGGTGCCCAGCATCTTTATCGCTTCCTGCGACGCCACCGGCCCCATCGGCAGGAGGCCACTGGCGCCTTCAAGCGAGGTGTAAGGGGTATAAGGCAGCAGGTTTTGCAGGCTGCCCTGCTGAATAAAGAACAGGGCAATAACCAGCGCCACGGGAACCAGGATCCAGAGGGTGATACGCGTTATATCAACCCAGGCGTTGCCCAGCGTGCCCACATTCTGACGGGCGAAGGCGCGCGTCAGGGCAAAAATAACCGCGATACCGCTGGCCGCAGAGAGAAAGTTTTGCACGGTTAATCCGGCCATCTGGCTGAAATAGCTGAGCGTGGTTTCACCGGCATAGGATTGCCAGTTGGTGTTAGTAACGAAGCTGACCGCGGTGTTTAGCGCCAGATGCCAGGATAAGCCGGGTAGCCGCTGCGGGTTAAGCGGCAGGCTGCCCTGAAGCATCAGCATGGCGAATAGGACGACCAGACCCACGATATTCAGAAGCACTATCGCCGTCAGGTATTGCCGCCAGTTCATTTCCCGGTCGCTGACGCCCAGCACGCGCCATAACCCGTTTTCGACGTGGCCCGTGCCCGGCAGGGGCACGTTGTTGATCAGCCGCGCCAGCGCCGTTCCCAGCGGCCTGGCAAGGACAAACAGCACCAGTAAAAAGCCCGCAATAAGCAAAAACGCCTGAGCAGCCATCAGAACGCCTCCGCATTAATCAGGGCATAAACCAGATAACCCAATAACAGGAACACCAGCACAATGCCGGCAATCAGACCTGCACTCACAACCCACCTCCGGGTGACATTTGTATTGGTGCTAACGGTAGGGTTTACGGCGCAAAGATTTCGCAAAAATCCGCGGGGCGGGTGTAAAAAAAGTATAAAAACGAAAAGACCATGATTTAACTATTGATAAGTAAGTCGTTAACTTTTTTGTAACTTAATTACGGCGTGAATGTAAATATTCACTAAATGGATGAAATTGAGTGGTCGGATGAGTAGTAAAATTACAAACAAAGCGGTATTATTTTATCCAGGTCACAGATTTCACATTTTCCGGAGAACGTTTCCGGCCAACTACAGGGGAGAAAAATATGGATCTTTATAAAGAGTTTCCGGCTCATATCATTTTCATGCGTCGCACTTTCGCCGTAGTGGCTGGCGTGCTGGCCCTGCCGGTGATGCTGTTCTGGAAAGATCGCGCACGTTTTTACAGCTATCTGCACCGCGTCTGGGCAAAAACCAGCGAGAAACCGGTATGGATGGATCAGGCCGAGAAGGCAACCTGCGACTTCTACTGATACGTAGCCATAAAAAATTGCAAAAAGTATTAACGCAGGACAAGTAGCGTTAAGGCCGCCTCGGGCGGCCTTTTTTATTTCATCCCGTCTACACTTCATGGCAAAGTAGTTCAATGC
Organism: Enterobacter cloacae complex sp. 2022EL-00788; assembly: GCF_026627565.1. Lineage (NCBI taxonomy): Bacteria > Pseudomonadati > Pseudomonadota > Gammaproteobacteria > Enterobacterales > Enterobacteriaceae > Enterobacter > Enterobacter cloacae complex sp. 2022EL-00788. The sequence goes on from NZ_JAPNMC010000002.1 coordinate 399,617, forward strand.
GTGCCTTTTTCCTTTTACGGCATGCCCTTACGGACATAATGGACAATTGCCTGGAGTTTTATGCCCACCCATCTGGTTTGGTTTCGCGCGGATTTACGCATTCACGACAACATCGCTCTCGCGGCCGCCTGCCGCGCCAGGGACGCTAAGGTGCTGGCCCTGTTTATCGCCACCCCTGAACAGTGGCGGCAGCACGATATGGCGCCCCGGCAGGCGGCTTTACTCAACGCGTACCTGAACGATGTGCAGCGTTCGCTGGCCGAAAAAGGCATTCCGCTGATCTACAAAGAGGTGAACGATTTTGCCGGGCAGCTTCAGACGCTGCAGGCCATCTGCAGGCAGCACGCGGTAACGCATCTTTTTTACAACTACCAGTACGAATTTAACGAGCAGCAGCGCGACCGACAGCTGGAAAAAAACCTTGCGGGCGTTGTCTGTGAAGGATTCGATGACAGCGTGATGCTCGCGCCGGGCAGCGTAATGACCGGCAATCACGAGATGTATAAAGTTTTCACGCCGTTTAAAAATGCCTTTATCAAACGCCTGAAGGAAGGGCTGCCCGAGTGCGTGCCCGCGCCTGCCGGGCGAGGAGAAACGATAGCGGATCCGGCGGAAATCAGCCTGAATTACCCCCGCCAGACGTTCGATGAAGCGTTATTTCCCGCCAGCGAGAAAGCGGCTATTGCCCAGCTGCGCCACTTCTGCAAACAGGGCGCGGCTGAATACGAGGCGCGGCGGGATTTTCCGGCGATTGAAGGCACCAGCCGCCTGTCGGCCTGTTTAGCGCTGGGCGCGCTCTCTCCGCGCCAGTGCTTGCATCGGCTGCTGGCGGAACAGCCCCGGGCGCTGGACGGTGGCGCGGGCGCAGTATGGCTGAACGAGCTGATCTGGCGCGAGTTTTATCGCCACCTGATGACGTATCATCCTGAGTTATGTAAACATCGTCCCTTCATTCGTTGGACCGATAACGTAAAGTGGCAGTCCAACGAAAAGCTGCTGAAGGCGTGGCAGAGCGGACGCACCGGCTATCCGATTGTTGATGCAGCTATGCGGCAGATGAATGAAACCGGGTGGATGCATAACCGTCTGCGCATGATAACCGCCAGCTTCCTGGTGAAGGATCTGCTTATCGACTGGCGAATCGGAGAGCGCTATTTTATTTCTCAGCTCATCGATGGCGATCTGGCGGCGAATAACGGCGGCTGGCAGTGGGCGGCCTCCACCGGAACGGACGCGGCTCCTTATTTCCGGATCTTTAACCCGACCACGCAGGGACAGCGATTTGATGCTGACGGCGCGTTTATCCGCCGCTGGCTGCCTGAGCTGAAGGATGTCCCCGCCAAAGCCATTCATGACCCCTGGACATGGGCGGATAAACAGCGGGTTACCCTGGATTATCCCCGTCCCGTTGTCGACCATAAACAGGCACGCGTCGCCACGCTGGCGGCGTACGAAGCCGCCCGAAAAGCTTGAGAGAGTGATGATGAAAAACAGTGAACTGGAACGCCTGATTAACGAAAAACTGAACGCCGCCTCCTTTAGCGACTACGGCCCGAACGGGATGCAGGTGGAAGGTCGCGAAACGGTGCAGAAAATCATCACCGGCGTGACGGCAAGCCAGGCGCTGCTGGACGAGGCGGTGTGTCAGGAAGCCGACGCGGTGATAGTCCATCATGGCTATTTCTGGAAAAACGAATCGCCCGTGATTCGCGGCATGAAGCGCAACCGCCTCAAAACGCTGCTGGCGAACGACATCAACCTGTACGGTTACCATCTGCCGCTGGATGCGCACCCTGAACTGGGCAATAACGTCCAGCTGGCGCAGCTGCTGGGCATTACGGTCATGGGCGAAATTGAGCCGCTGGTTCCGTGGGGCGAGCTGTCAATGCCGGTACCGGGGCTGGAGCTGGCCTCATGGATCGAAGCGCGCCTGGGGCGTCGTCCGCTGTGGTGCGGCGATACCGGGCCGGATACCGTGAAGCGCGTGGCCTGGTGCACCGGCGGCGGTCAGGGCTTTATTGATAGCGCGGCGCGATTCGGCGTCGACGCCTTCATTACCGGCGAGGTTTCCGAGCAGACTATTCATTCTGCGCGTGAACAGGGTCTGCACTTTTACGCGGCAGGCCATCACGCCACCGAGCGCGGCGGCATCCGCGCCCTCAGCGAGTGGCTGACGGAAAATACCGATCTGGATGTGACCTTTATTGATATCCCTAATCCGGCCTGATGAGAGGTAGTTAAGTGCAGCGAGCGCGTTGTTATCTTCTGGGTGAAACCGCGGTAGTTCTGGAGCTTGAGCCTCCGGTAACGCTTGCCACGCAAAAGCGTATCTGGCGGCTGGCTCAGCGTCTGCCCGATCTGCCCGGCGTGGTTGAAGCTATTCCGGGCATGAATAATATCACCGTGGTGCTGCGTAATCCGCACGCGGGGGCACTGGATGCGATTGAGCGTCTGCAGCGCTGGTGGGAGGAGAGCGAGGCGCTGGAGCCGGAGTCGAGGACGATTGAGATCCCGGTCGTCTATGGCGGCAAGGGCGGCCCCGACCTGGGCGTGGTGGCTGAACACTGTGGGCTTACGGAAAAGCAGGTTGTGGAGCTGCATAGCGCCGTCGATTATGTCGTCTGGTTTTTGGGTTTTCAGCCGGGCTTTCCGTATCTTGGCGGGCTGTCACCTCAGCTGCATACCCCGCGCCGCGCGGAGCCGCGCCTGAGCGTACCGGCGGGCACGGTGGCGATTGGCGGTGAACAGACGGGAATTTATCCGCTCGCCTCGCCGGGAGGCTGGCGGCTTATCGGGCACACGTCCACGCCGTTATTTGAACCCGGCCAGGACGCGCCAATACTTCTGCGTCCGGGTGACACCCTGCGCTTTATCCCGCAGAAGGAGGGAGTATGTTAACGCTTATTCGCGCCGGGCTTTACACCTCCGTTCAGGATGCCGGGCGCTTTGGCCTGCGTCAGTCGGGCGTGAGCTACTGCGGTGCGCTTGACCGCCCGTCGCTTGAGATTGCCAACCTGCTGGTAGGCAACGCCGGCAGCACGGCGGCGTTAGAAATTACGCTGGGCCAGTGCGTGATTGAGTTTGGTCAGGAAACCTGGTTTGCCTTAACCGGTGCGGGCTGTGACGCGACGCTGGACGGCAAAGCGGTGTGGACCGGCTGGCGGCTGCGGGCGAAGGCCGGGCAGCGTTTGACGCTTAAACGCCCTCTGCACGGCGTGCGCAGCTACCTTGCGGTGGCGGGAGGCATCGACGTGCCTGAGGTGCTGGGCTCAGCCAGTACCGACCAGAAAGCGGGAATGGGCGGACATGAAGGACGGCTGCTGCGCGACGGCGATCGCCTGGCGATTAAGCCATCAGCGCGCCATTTCACCACCACGCAGGGCGTGAAGCAGCTGCTGTGGGGGAACCTGATCCGCGCCCTGCCGGGGCCGGAATATCATGAGTTCGATGAGGCCTCAAAAGAGTCTTTCTGGCGCTCGCCGTGGAAGATCAGCCCGCAGAGTAACCGCATGGGGTATCGCCTTCAGGGGCAGCCGTTAACCCGCACGACCGATCGGGAGCTGCTTTCCCACGGGCTGTTGCCGGGCGTGATCCAGGTGCCGGGCAACGGTCAGCCTATTGTGCTGATGAACGACGCGCAAACCACCGGCGGTTATCCGCGCATTGCCTGCATCATCGAAGCGGATCGCTACCATCTGGCGCAAATTCCTCTCGGCCAGCCGATTCATTTTGTGCAGTGTTCGCTGGAGGAGGCGCTCAAGGCGCGACAGGATCGGCAGCGTTATCTCGAACAGCTGGCGTGGAGGCTCGATGGTAAAGATTGACCTGAACGCCGACCTGGGGGAGGGCAGCAGCGCCGATGCGGCGCTGATGACGCTGGTCTCCTCGGTCAACATCGCCTGCGGTTTTCATGCGGGGGACGCGCAGACCATGCTGGAGAGCGTGCGTACCGCCGTTAAAAACGGCGTCGCGATTGGGGCTCACCCCAGCTTTCCCGACCGGGAAAACTTTGGCCGTACGGCGATGGATCTGCCGCCTGAGACGGTGTACGCGCAAATGCTCTATCAGACCGGTGCGCTGGACGCGATTGTGCGCGCGGAGAAGGGCGTGATGCGCCACGTGAAACCGCACGGCATGCTCTATAACCAGGCGGCGAAGGAGCCGGCGCTGGCGGACGCCATAGCCCGCGCGGTGCGGGACTACAATCCGCAGCTGATTCTGGTGGGCCTGGCGGGCAGCGAACTGATCCGCGCCGGCGCGCGTCTGGGGTTAACCACCCGGCAGGAAGTATTTGCCGACCGGGGATACCAGCCGGATGGCAGCCTGGTGCCGCGTACGCAGGCCGGCGCGCTGATTACCGACGAAGATAAGGCCCTGGCGCAGACCCTGGAGATGGTGCGCGCCGGGCGGGTCATCGCCGTAGATGGCACTGCGGCAAACGTTCAGGCCGATACGGTGTGTTTACACGGCGACGGCGAGCATGCGCTCCGGTTTGCGCGACGCCTGCGGGCGGCGTTCTCGGAAGAGGGCATTCTCGTCAGCGCAGAATAATTATGTAAGGACAATACTATGCCAGAAGGTCCGGAGATCCGCCGCGCGGCGGATAGCCTGGAGGCGGCGATAAAGGGCAAAACCCTGACAAAAGCCTGGTTTGCCTTTCCTCAACTGAAGCCGTACGAATCACAGCTGGTGGGGCAGACGGTGACCCATATTGAAACGCGCGGCAAAGCGTTGCTGACCCACTTTTCCCATAACCTGACGTTATACAGCCACAATCAGCTTTACGGCGTCTGGCGCGTGGTGGAGGCAGACGAGCAGCCGCAAACCACCCGCGTGCTGCGCGTCAGGCTGCAAACGGCGGATAAAGCAATCCTGCTTTACAGCGCGTCGGATATCGAAATGTTAACGCCGGAGCAGCTGCTGACGCACCCGTTCCTGCAGCGGGTCGGGCCGGACGTGCTGGACATGCGCCTGACGGCGAGCGACGTTAAAGCCCGGCTGTTGTCCCCTAAGTTCCGCAACCGGCAATTTTCCGGGCTGCTGCTCGACCAGGCGTTCCTGGCCGGGTTAGGCAACTATCTGCGGGTGGAAATCCTCTGGAGCGTGGGGCTGGCGCCGCAGCGCAAAGCCTGTCAGCTGAGCGATGAACAGCTGGACGCGCTGTCCCACGCGCTGCTTGATATTCCGCGCTTATCCTACAGCACGCGCGGCGTGGTGGATGAGAACAGGCATCACGGAGCGCTGTTCCGCTTTAAGGTGTTTCATCGGGCGGGAAAAAAATGCGAAAGGTGCGGCGGGATTATCGACAGGATGATGCTCTCTTCAAGACCCTTTTACTGGTGCCCGCACTGCCAGAGATAAAAGTAAAACGGTAACCCGTAGGTTACCGTTTTTAATGTTTTCACCCTCACCCTGTGGGAGAGGGCCTTACCCAGCTTCTGTTAGCGCTTAATATCAGACTTGAAGTCGCGCTGCTCGTAGCCGGTATACAGCTGACGAGGACGGGCGATTTTCATGCCTTCGCTGTGCATTTCGTTCCAGTGCGCAATCCAGCCTACGGTACGTGCCATAGCGAAGATCACGGTGAACATGGAGGACGGAATGCCCATCGCTTTCAGGATGATACCGGAGTAGAAATCGACGTTCGGGTAGAGTTTCTTCTCGATGAAGTACGGGTCGTTCAGCGCGATGTGCTCCAGCTCCATCGCCACTTCCAGCAGGTCATCTTTGGTGCCCAGCTCTTTCAGCACTTCGTGGCAGGTCTCGCGCATGACGGTTGCGCGAGGGTCGTAGTTTTTGTAAACGCGGTGACCAAAGCCCATCAGGCGGAAGGAGTCATTCTTGTCTTTCGCGCGACGCACGAATTCCGGAATGTGCTCAACGGAGCTGATCTCTTCCAGCATCTTCAGCGCCGCTTCGTTCGCGCCGCCGTGCGCCGGTCCCCACAGGGAGGCGATACCCGCCGCAATACAGGCGAACGGGTTCGCGCCTGAAGAGCCAGCGGTACGGACGGTAGAAGTGGACGCGTTCTGTTCGTGGTCAGCGTGCAGGATCAGAATACGGTCCATTGCGCGTTCCAGCACCGGATTCACTTCGTACTCTTCGCACGGCGTGGAGAACATCATGCGCAGGAAGTTACCGGCGTAGGAGAGGTCGTTGCGCGGATAAACAAACGGCTGGCCGATGGAGTATTTGTAGCACATCGCCGCCATGGTAGGCATTTTGGACAGCAGACGGAACGCCGCGATATCACGATGACGCGGGTTATTCACGTCCAGAGAATCGTGGTAGAACGCCGCCAGCGCACCGGTAATACCGCACATGACCGCCATCGGGTGAGAGTCACGACGAAACGCATGGAACAGACGGGTAATCTGCTCATGGATCATGGTGTGACGGGTCACGGTGGTTTTGAATTCATCGTATTCAGCCTGGGTCGGTTTTTCGCCGTTCAGCAGGATGTAGCACACTTCCAGATAGTTGGATTCGGTGGCTAACTGATCGATGGGGAAGCCGCGATGGAGCAGGATACCTTCGTCACCGTCAATGTAGGTGATTTTGGATTCGCAAGATGCGGTGGAGGTGAATCCAGGGTCAAAGGTGAATACCCCTTTAGAACCCAGCGTACGGATATCAATAACATCCTGACCGAGCGTGCCTTTTAGCACATCCAGTTCAATAGCATCATCACCATTTAGGGTGAGTTTTGCCTTTGTATCAGCCATTTACGGTCTCCTTAGCGCCTTATGCTTAAGACTGCTTTTCACCGGATTTGCATTCAGCTGTTAATCACCGTTACCAGATTGTTATTTGGCTTACCGCTCAGCTCACGAGGAGAAACCAGGGTACAGAGCTATGGCGCCTTGCAGGTAAACGAATGAAATATCAGTGAAACAACAGCAAATCAGCGTTTTTGCAGTCCGAATTATTCAAACCTGTATATCACTAATAACTGTCCTGATAACTTCGGTCAATACCGTCACACTGTTACATAACTATTTGTCAGGTGAAAGTAAGACCTCATAACTTTTGCGCATTATATGCCTTTTCTAATGACGTTTGTAACAATATTGTTTAACATTTGTCAAATCAGATGATTAAAAATTAAAAAGATGTTGTTATCGTGACCCCGATCACTGTTCCAGAGAAAACCCAACAAACTGTATGTAGGTTAATTGTAATGATTTTGTGAACGGCCTATACTGCCGCCAGGTCTCCGGAACACCCTGCAATCCCGAGCCACCCAGCGTTGTAACGTGTCGTTTTAGCATTTGGAAGCAATGTTTTGCATGACGCGCAGTTATAGAAAAGGAACGCTGTCTGACCCGCATCGCAGTCCGGAGGAAGGAAACAATAAGAACAGCATGTGGGCGTTATTCATGATAAGAAATGTGAAAAAACAAAGACCTGTCAATCTGGATCTCAAAACGATCCGATTCCCTGTAACAGCAATAGCGTCCATTCTGCACCGTGTTTCAGGTGTGATTACGTTTGTGGCGGTCGGTATTTTGCTGTGGTTACTGGGAACCAGCCTCTCATCCCCTGAAGGATTCCTCCAGGCCTCAGCCATCATGAACAGCTTCTTCGTGAAATTCATCATGTGGGGCATTCTCACCGCGCTGGCCTATCACGTTGTTGGCGGCGTTCGCCATATGCTGATGGACTTTGGCTATCTGGAAGAGACGTTCGAGGCCGGAAAACGTACCGCTAACATTTCATTTGTGATCACTGTCGTGCTTTCACTTCTCGCAGGAGTTCTCGTATGGTAAGCAACGCCTCCGCATTAGGACGCAACGGCGTACATGACTTCATTCTGGTCCGCGCTACCGCGATCGTCCTCACGCTTTACATCATCTATATGATCGGTTTCTTAGCGACCAGCGGGACGCTGACGTGGGAAATCTGGAGTGGTTTCTTCGGATCGGCCTTCACCAAAGTGTTCACCCTGCTGGCGCTGTTCTCCATCCTTATTCATGCCTGGATTGGCATGTGGCAGGTGTTGACCGATTACGTTAAACCGCTGGCGATTCGCCTTCCGCTTCAGCTTGTTATTGTTGTTGCTCTGGTGGTTTACGTCATTTATGGATTTGTTGTGGTGTGGGGTGTGTAATGAAACTGCCAGTCAGAGAATTTGATGCTGTTGTGATTGGTGCGGGTGGCGCAGGTATGCGCGCCGCACTGCAAATTTCCCAGAGCGGCCAGACCTGTGCGCTGCTTTCAAAAGTTTTCCCGACCCGTTCCCACACTGTGTCCGCGCAGGGCGGTATCACCGTTGCGCTGGGTAACTCCCATGAAGATAACTGGGAATGGCACATGTACGATACGGTAAAAGGTTCCGATTACATCGGCGACCAGGATGCCATCGAATACATGTGTAAAACCGGCCCGGAAGCGATTCTGGAGCTGGACCATATGGGCCTGCCGTTCTCCCGCCTGGAAAACGGCACTATCTATCAGCGTCCGTTTGGCGGCCAGTCGAAAAACTTCGGCGGCGAGCAGGCGGCACGCACCGCGGCGGCGGCTGACCGTACCGGTCACGCGCTGCTGCACACGCTGTATCAGCAGAACCTGAAAAACCACACCACCATCTTCTCCGAGTGGTATGCGCTGGATCTGGTGAAAAACGCCGATGGAGCAGTGGTGGGCTGTACCGCACTGTGCATTGAAACCGGCGAGGTAGTCTACTTCAAAGCCCGCGCAACCGTACTGGCGACCGGCGGCGCGGGCCGTATTTACCAGTCCACCACCAACGCCCACATCAACACCGGTGACGGCGTGGGTATGGCAATCCGCGCCGGCGTGCCGGTGCAGGATATGGAGATGTGGCAGTTCCACCCAACCGGTATCGCCGGTGCGGGCGTGCTGGTCACGGAAGGCTGCCGCGGTGAAGGCGGCTACCTGCTGAACAAACACGGCGAGCGCTTCATGGAGCGTTATGCCCCGAACGCGAAAGACCTGGCGGGTCGCGACGTGGTGGCGCGTTCCATCATGATCGAAATCCGCGAAGGCCGCGGCTGCGATGGCCCATGGGGTCCGCACGCGAAGCTGAAGCTCGACCACTTAGGTAAAGAGGTGCTGGAATCCCGCCTGCCGGGCATTCTGGAGCTGTCCCGTACCTTCGCCCACGTCGACCCGGTAAAAGAGCCGATTCCGGTTATCCCAACCTGCCACTACATGATGGGCGGTATTCCGACCAAAGTGACCGGTCAGGCGCTGACCGTGAACGAGCAGGGCGAAGACGTGGTCATCCCCGGCCTGTTCGCGGTAGGTGAAATTGCCTGCGTATCCGTTCACGGTGCAAACCGTCTGGGCGGCAACTCCCTGCTGGACCTGGTGGTGTTTGGCCGTGCGGTGGGTCTGCATCTTCAGGAATCCATCGCCGAGCAGGGCGCGCTGCGTGATGCGACCGACGACGAAATTGATGCCTCTCTTGAGCGCCTCAACCGCTGGAACGGCAACCGTAACGGCGAAGATCCGGTGGAAATTCGTAAAGCGCTGCAGGAATGCATGCAGCACAACTTCTCGGTATTCCGTGAAGGTGACGCCATGGCTAAAGGCCTGGAGCAGCTGAAAGCGATCCGCGAGCGTCTGAAAAATGCCCGTCTGGACGACACTTCCAGCGAGTTCAACACCCAGCGCGTTGAGTGCCTGGAGCTGGATAACCTGATGGAAACCGCGTTCGCGACCGCGATGTCGGCTAACTTCCGTACCGAAAGCCGCGGCGCGCATAGCCGCTTCGACTTCCCGGATCGTGATGACGAAAACTGGCTGTGCCATTCCCTGTATCTGCCAGAGTCGGAATCCATGACGCGTCGTAGCGTCAACATGGAACCGAAACTGCGTCCGGCGTTCCCGCCGAAGATTCGTACTTACTAATGCGGAGACAGGATAATGAAACTCGAATTCTCAGTTTATCGTTATAACCCGGATGTAGACGATGCTCCGCGTATGCAGGATTACACCCTGGAAGCGGAAGAAGGTCGCGACATGATGCTGCTGGACGCCTTAATCCAGCTGAAGGAAAAAGATCCGACGCTGTCGTTCCGCCGCTCCTGCCGTGAAGGGGTGTGTGGCTCCGACGGTGTGAACATGAACGGCAAAAATGGCCTGGCCTGCATCACGCCAATTTCAGCGCTAAACCGTCCAGGCCAGAAAATTGTTATCCGTCCTCTGCCGGGGCTGCCTGTCGTGCGTGATTTGGTGGTGGACATGGGGCAATTCTATGCACAATATGAGAAGATTAAGCCTTACTTATTGAATAATGGGCAAAATCCACCCGCTCGCGAGCACTTACAGTCTCCCGAGCAGCGTGAAAAACTGGATGGGCTGTACGAGTGTATTCTCTGTGCATGTTGTTCAACGTCGTGTCCGTCATTCTGGTGGAACCCGGACAAGTTTATCGGCCCTGCGGGTCTGCTGGCTGCCTATCGCTTCCTGATCGACAGCCGCGATACCGAAACCGATAACCGCCTGGAAGGGCTAAGTGACGCTTTCAGCGTATTCCGCTGCCATAGCATCATGAACTGCGTCAGTGTGTGTCCTAAGGGGCTGAACCCGACGCGCGCCATCGGCCATATTAAGTCGATGCTGCTGCAGCGCAGTGCGTAAGTAGTGAGAGGGGAGCGGTGTTCCCCTCACCCTAACCCTCTCCCAAAGGGAGAGGGAACAGATTGCAGGAAATCTTTAAAAACTGCCGACGACCTTCCCCCTCTCCCTGTGGGAGAGGGTCGGGGTGAGGGGAAACCCTTAAGACAGTTTCTAAAGGTTCCTTCGCGGGCCAAAGTAAAAGAGCTCGCAGGTGAACCCCGGCACGTACACGTGGTGTGCGTGGTAGTTTCTACGGCGAAAGTAAGCATAAAAATGCTTAAGGGATCACGATGCAGAACGGCGCAATGAAAGCCTGGCTGGACTCTTCTTACCTCTCTGGTTCTAACCAGAGCTGGATAGAACAGCTCTATGAAGACTTCTTAACCGATCCTGACTCAGTGGACGCAAACTGGCGTTCCATGTTCCAGCAGTTGCCTGGTACAGGGGTCAAACCGGATCAATTCCATTCCAAAACACGTGATTATTTCCGTCGTCTGGCGAAGGATGCCTCACGTTACTCTTCTGCGATTTCCGACCCTGACACCAATGCGAAGCAGGTTAAAGTCCTGCAGCTTATCAACGCTTATCGCTTCCGCGGTCACCAGCATGCGAATCTCGATCCGCTGGGACTGTGGCAGCAGGAACGTGTGGCGGATCTCGATCCGGCCTATCACGATCTGACCGAGGCCGATTTCCAGGAAAGCTTTAACGTAGGTTCTTTTGCCATCGGCAAAGACACGATGAAGCTGGGCGATCTGATTGATGCGCTCAAGCAAACCTACTGCGGCTCTATCGGCGCGGAATATATGCACATTACCTCCACCGAAGAGAAACGCTGGATCCAACAGCGTATCGAATCCGTGGCGGGCCACGCGAATTTCTCGGCTGACGAGAAAAAACGTTTCCTGAGCGAACTGACCGCAGCCGAAGGCCTTGAGCGCTATCTGGGCGCAAAATTCCCGGGCGCGAAACGCTTCTCGCTGGAAGGCGGCGATGCGTTAGTCCCGATGCTGAAAGAGCTGATTCGTCATGCCGGTAAGAGCGGCACGCGCGAAGTGGTGCTGGGCATGGCGCACCGTGGCCGTCTGAACGTGCTGGTTAACGTGCTGGGTAAAAAACCGCAGGATCTGTTTGACGAGTTTGCGGGTAAACATAAAGAGCACCTCGGCACCGGTGACGTGAAGTACCACATGGGCTTCTCGTCGGATATCGAAACCGAGGGCGGCCAGGTTCACCTGGCGCTGGCGTTTAACCCGTCTCACCTCGAAATCGTCAGCCCGGTGGTAATCGGTTCCGTGCGCGCGCGTCTGGATCGTCTGGACGAGCCGAGCAGCAATAAAGTGCTGCCAATCACCATTCACGGCGATGCGGCGGTGACAGGGCAGGGCGTGGTTCAGGAAACCCTGAACATGTCGAAAGCGCGTGGTTATGAAGTGGGCGGTACCGTTCGCATCGTGATCAACAACCAGGTGGGCTTCACCACCTCGAACCCGCTGGATGCGCGCTCCACCCCGTACTGCACCGACATCGGTAAAATGGTTCAGGCGCCAATCTTCCACGTTAATGCGGATGATCCGGAAGCCGTTGCCTTTGTTACCCGTCTGGCGCTGGACTTCCGTAACACCTTTAAGCGTGATGTGTTCATTGACCTCTTCTGCTACCGCCGCCACGGCCACAACGAAGCGGATGAGCCAAGTGCAACCCAGCCGCTGATGTATCAGAAAATCAAAAAACACCCGACGCCGCGCAAAATCTATGCTGACAAGCTGGAAGGCGAAAACGTGGCGACGCTGGAAGATGCGACAGAGATGGTCAACCTCTACCGCGACGCGCTGGATGCGGGTGAATGCGTTGTGAAAGAGCTGCGCCCAATGAACATGCACTCCTTCACCTGGTCGCCGTACCTCAACCACGAGTGGGACGAGAGCTACCCGAACAAGGTAGAGATGAAGCGCCTGCAGGAGCTGGCTAAGCGCATCAGCACCGTGCCGGAAGCGATCGAGATGCAGTCTCGCGTGGCCAAAATCTATGGCGATCGCCAGGCGATGGCGGCGGGCGAGAAGCTGTTCGACTGGGGCGGCGCGGAAACGCTGGCTTATGCGACGCTGGTTGATGAAGGCATTCCGGTTCGTCTGTCCGGTGAAGATGCGGGCCGAGGCACCTTCTTCCACCGTCACGCGGTGGTTCACAACCAGTCTAACGGTTCAACCTATACCCCGCTTCAGCACGTGCATAACGGTCAGGGCCAGTTCAAGGTCTGGGACTCCGTGCTGTCTGAAGAAGCGGTACTGGCGTTCGAATACGGTTACGCTACCGCGGAGCCGCGCACCCTGACCATCTGGGAAGCGCAGTTCGGTGACTTCGCCAACGGTGCGCAGGTGGTTATCGACCAGTTCATCTCCTCCGGCGAGCAGAAGTGGGGCCGCATGTGTGGCCTGGTGATGCTGCTGCCGCACGGTTATGAAGGGCAGGGTCCGGAGCACTCCTCCGCGCGTCTGGAACGTTATCTGCAGCTCTGCGCCGAGCAGAACATGCAGGTTTGCGTGCCGTCCACCCCGGCTCAGGTGTACCACATGCTGCGTCGCCAGGCGCTGCGCGGTATGCGCCGTCCGCTGGTGGTCATGTCGCCGAAATCGCTGCTGCGCCATCCGCTGGCGGTCTCCAGCCTGGAAGAGCTGGCAAACGGCACCTTCCTGCCGGCCATCGGTGAAGTTGACGAACTGGATCCGCAGGGCGTTAAGCGTGTCGTGATGTGTTCTGGTAAGGTTTATTACGACCTGCTGGAACAGCGCCGTAAGAACGATCAGAAAGATGTCGCCATCGTGCGTATCGAACAGCTTTATCCGTTCCCGCATCAGGCGATGCAGGAAGTGCTGAAACAGTACGCTCACGTACATGATTTTGTCTGGTGCCAGGAAGAGCCGCTCAACCAGGGCGCGTGGTATTGCAGCCAGCATCATTTCCGTGAAGTGATTCCATTTGGGTCTGCTCTGCGTTATGCAGGTCGCCCGGCCTCCGCCTCTCCGGCGGTAGGGTATATGTCCGTTCACCAGAAGCAGCAACAAGATCTGGTCAATGACGCGCTGAACGTCGATTAATTAAAGGATACATAATGAGTAGCGTAGATATTCTTGTTCCCGACCTGCCTGAGTCCGTAGCAGATGCAACCGTCGCCACCTGGCACAAAAAACCAGGCGACGCGGTAACCCGCGACGAAGTGCTGGTAGAAATCGAAACTGACAAAGTGGTACTGGAAGTACCGGCTTCAGCGGATGGCATTCTGGATGCGGTCCTGGAAGATGAAGGTACGACCGTAACCTCTCGCCAGATCCTGGGTCGCCTGCGTGAAGGCAACAGCGCGGGCAAAGAGTCCAGTGCCAAATCTGAAGAGAAGGCGTCTACGCCGGCCCAGCGCCAGCAGGCTTCTCTGGAAGAGCAAAGCAACGACGCACTCAGCCCGGCGATCCGTCGCCTGCTGGCCGAGCACAGCCTCGATCCGGCAGCCATTAAAGGCACCGGCGTAGGCGGTCGTCTGACGCGTGAAGACATCGACAAGCATCTGGCAAAAGCGCCTTCTGATGCGAAAGCAGAAGCGAAAGCGCCTGCGGCAGCACCAGCGGCACAGCCTCAGCTTGGCGCACGTAGCGAAAAACGCGTGCCGATGACCCGCCTGCGCAAGCGCGTGGCCGAGCGTCTGCTGGAAGCGAAAAACTCTACCGCGATGCTGACCACGTTTAACGAAGTCAACATGAAGCCAATCATGGACCTGCGCAAGCAGTACGGTGACGCGTTTGAAAAACGTCACGGTATACGTCTGGGCTTTATGTCCTTCTACGTGAAAGCGGTGGTTGAAGCGCTGAAACGCTACCCGGAAGTGAACGCGTCTATCGATGGCGATGACGTGGTTTACCACAACTACTTCGACGTCAGCATGGCGGTTTCTACCCCACGCGGCCTGGTGACCCCGGTTCTGCGTGATGTGGACACCCTGGGCATGGCTGACATTGAGAAGAAAATTAAAGAGCTGGCCGTGAAAGGCCGCGACGGCAAGCTGACCGTAGACGACCTGACCGGCGGTAACTTCACCATTACCAACGGCGGCGTGTTTGGCTCGCTGATGTCTACCCCGATCATTAACCCGCCGCAGAGCGCGATCCTGGGTATGCACGCCATTAAAGATCGTCCTATGGCGGTAGACGGTAAAGTGGAGATCCTCCCAATGATGTATCTGGCGCTCTCTTACGATCACCGCCTGATCGACGGCCGCGAGTCCGTGGGCTTCCTGGTAGCGATTAAAGAGCTGCTGGAAGATCCAACGCGTCTGCTGCTGGACGTCTAGTCCCTTTTAGCATCACCTGCCCTGTAGGCCGGATAAGCCTTGCGCCGGCCTGCAGGTTTGAAGATAACGATTACCCTGAAGGATGGATAGAACACATGAACTTACATGAATATCAGGCCAAACAGCTGTTTGCCCGGTATGGCTTACCGGCTCCGGTGGGTTATGCCTGTACTACCCCGCGTGAAGCAGAAGAAGCCGCATCTAAAATCGGTTCCGGCCCGTGGGTAGTTAAATGTCAGGTTCACGCTGGTGGCCGTGGTAAAGCGGGCGGTGTGAAGGTTGTTAAGAGCAAAGAAGAGATCCGTGCCTTTGCTGAACATTGGCTCGGCAAGCGTCTGGTAACTTACCAGACGGATGCGAACGGCCAGCCGGTTAACCAGATCCTGGTTGAAGCTGCGACCGACATCGCAAAAGAACTGTATCTCGGCGCCGTGGTGGACCGTAGCTCCCGTCGCGTGGTGTTCATGGCGTCTACCGAAGGCGGCGTGGAAATTGAAAAAGTAGCGGAAGAGACCCCGCACCTGATCCATAAAGTCGCTATCGATCCGCTGGCCGGCCCAATGCCTTACCAGGGTCGCGAGCTGGCGTTCAAGCTGGGTCTGGAAGGCAAGCTGGTTCAGCAGTTCACCAAGATCTTTATGGGTCTGGCGACCATCTTCCTGGAGCGCGACCTGGCGCTGATCGAGATCAACCCGCTGGTGATCACTACCCAGGGCGATCTGATCTGCCTGGACGGCAAGCTGGGCGCTGACGGCAACGCGCTGTTCCGCCAGTCCGATCTGCGTGAAATGCGCGATCAGTCTCAGGAAGATCCGCGTGAAGCGCAGGCTGCACAGTGGGAACTGAACTACGTGGCGCTGGACGGCAACATCGGCTGCATGGTTAACGGCGCGGGCCTGGCAATGGGCACCATGGACATCGTTAAGCTGCACGGCGGTGAGCCAGCGAACTTCCTGGACGTGGGCGGTGGCGCAACCAAAGAGCGCGTAACCGAAGCGTTCAAAATCATTCTCTCTGACAGCAACGTGAAAGCCGTTCTGGTTAACATCTTCGGCGGTATCGTGCGTTGCGACCTGATCGCGGACGGTATCATCGGCGCGGTAGAAGAAGTGGGCGTTAACGTTCCGGTAGTGGTTCGTCTGGAAGGGAACAACGCTGAACTCGGCGCGAAAAAACTGGCTGACAGCGGCCTGAATATTATTGCAGCGAAAAGTCTGACGGATGCAGCTCAGCAGGTTGTTGCCGCAGTGGAGGGGAAATAATGTCCGTTTTAATTAATAAAGATACCAAGGTTATCTGCCAGGGCTTCACCGGTAGCCAGGGGACTTTCCACTCTGAACAGGCGATTGCCTACGGTACGCAGATGGTTGGCGGCGTGACGCCAGGTAAAGGCGGCACCACGCACCTGGGCCTGCCGGTGTTCAACACCGTGCGTGAAGCCGTAGAAGCAACCGGCGCTACCGCGACCGTGATCTACGTTCCGGCTCCGTTCTGCAAAGACTCCATTCTGGAAGCGATCGACGCAGGCATTAAGCTTATCATCACCATCACCGAAGGTATCCCGACGCTGGATATGCTGACCGTGAAGGTGAAGCTGGATGAAGCGGGCGTGCGCATGATCGGCCCGAACTGCCCGGGCGTTATCACCCCAGGCGAATGCAAAATAGGCATCATGCCGGGCCACATTCACAAGCCGGGCAAAGTGGGCATCGTTTCCCGCTCCGGTACCCTGACCTATGAAGCGGTTAAGCAGACCACCGACTACGGCTTCGGCCAGTCCACCTGCGTGGGCATCGGCGGTGACCCGATCCCGGGCTCTAACTTCATCGACATCCTGAAGCTGTTCCAGGAAGATCCACAGACCGAAGCGATCGTGATGATCGGTGAGATCGGCGGTAGCGCGGAAGAAGAAGCGGCTGCTTACATCAAAGATCACGTGACCAAGCCGGTAGTAGGCTACATCGCGGGCGTGACCGCGCCGAAAGGCAAGCGTATGGGTCACGCGGGGGCGATTATCGCCGGCGGTAAAGGTACGGCTGATGAGAAATTCGCAGCACTGGAAGCCGCAGGCGTGAAAACCGTTCGCAGCCTGGCGGATATCGGTGAAGCGCTGAAATCCATCATTAAGTAAGTCCTCTCTGCTCCCCGGAAGGGGGGCGTTGAAGTATAAAAAATGTCCGTTTCGACATGGTTGGCCGCTGTAAAGCGGCCTTTTTTATTGTCTGCGCCTGGCGACGAGGGTGAACCTGTAGTCGTCAGAGTTAAACACGTTGCGACTGTATTCAAATACCCGACCGTCTTTCAGGAACCCGCGAGAGACCTTTTCCAGAATCGGCTTCGCCGGATCGAGCGCCAGGGCGGCGATCGCCTCATCCGAGGGCATGATCGGAACCAGCTCCTGCTCGCTGCGATCGATAACCATCCTTTTGATCTGCTCAACGTAGTGGTATTTCGAATTTTCCATTACTTCCCAGGTAAGATCGGGGAACATCGCCAGCGGCATCCATGTCTCCTCCAGGTTTACCGGCTTTTCCCTGATGAAGCGTACGCGCTTGACGTGCCAGACCTTGTCATCCTGGTTAATTGCCAGCCTTGCAGCGAGCCTCTCATCGGCCTTGACCACTTCGAAGATTTTTACATCGCTGTGCGTATCGACGTTTCGATCCGCCAGCTTTTCGTAAAAGCCGGTGAGCTGATAAATGTCGTAATTCACCCGCTCCTCTTTTACATACGAGCCACTGCCCTGAATGCTTTCGATGATCTGCTCGTCGGCGAGCAGCTTCAGCGCCTGCCGCACGGTGACCCGGCTGACGCTAAACGCCTCCTGCAGGCTGGATTCCGTCGGCAGCGCGTCGCCTGGCTTTAACTCACCGGCATTGATTTTCTCGCGGAACGCATCGGCGATCTGCCGGTACCTCGGTTTATTGCCCATTCTTCGCGCCTGTTTAATACCTTTTCAGGGAATTATGCCTTTAGTGGATGATTTGTAAATAATACAACTACCATACAAATATCGTTATCAGTGAAAATGATCACATAAATGTATTATTAGGTCTGCCACAATCCTCCCCAGACAATAACTCTGCATATGTGAGGATCTTTATGAACCTGACGACCCTGACCGATCCGCGTGCTGTCTGCGTACAGGCGCAGTTTACAGGCCGCGATGAGGCAATACGCCAGCTTGCGATGCGGCTGGTGGCTTTGGGCAAAATCGCCGACGCCGATACGTTTCTGGCAGAAGTGTTCCATCGGGAATCGCTTGGCCCGACAGCGCTAGGGGAGGGGCTGGCCGTCCCTCATGGCAAATCAGCGGTCGTGAAGGAAGCGGCTTTTGCCGTGGCAACGCTGCGCGAACCGCTGGCATGGGAGGGCGTGGACGGGCCTGAAGAGGTTGAGCTGATTTTTCTGCTCGCCATTCCTCCCGCACAGGCGGGATCGACGCATATCCAGGTGCTGACGGCGCTGACCTCTCGCCTGGCGGACGACGATCTCAGGGCACGGGTGATGACGGCGACCAGCCCGGAAGCGGTGCTCGCTGCTCTGGAGACGAACCCGGAGACTGAAGAGGCCGACGTCGCCGTGAATGCCCAGACCATCGTCTGCGTGACCGCCTGTCCGGCCGGGATCGCCCATACCTATATGGCAGCGGAATATCTCGAAAAAGCGGGACGTCGGCTCGGCGTCAACGTGGTGGTAGAGAAGCAGGGGGCGAACGGCATTGAGGGGCGACTCACCGCGCAACAGCTGCGTGAGGCGAAAGCCTGCATCTTTGCTGCGGACGTGGCGATCAAAGAGAGCGAACGCTTTCACGGGATCCCCGCCATTTCCGTTCCCGTCGCGGAACCGTTGCGCCACGCGGAAGCGCTCATTGAGCGCGCGCTGGCGCTACGGCCTTCATCCGATGCGCGTTTTGCGCATCCCGATACTGAAGCGAAAAAGAGCGTTAAAACGGAACTCAAGCAGGCGCTTCTCAGCGGCATCTCCTTTGCGGTACCGCTGATTGTCGCTGGCGGTACGGTGCTGGCCGTGTCGGTACTGCTGGCGCAGCTTCTGGGCTTACAGCATCTCTTCGATCAGGAAAACTCGTGGCTGTGGTTGTATCGCAAGCTGGGCGGCGGCATGCTCGGCATTCTGATGGTGCCGGTTCTGGCGGCCTATACCGCTTACTCGCTGGCGGATAAACCTGCTCTCACGCCGGGCTTTGCTGCCGGCTTAGCCGCCAATACGATCGGTGCCGGTTTTCTGGGCGCAATCGTCGGCGGGCTTATTGCAGGCTACCTGATGCGCTGGGTAAAAAATCATATTCGCCTGAGCAGCCGCTACAACGGCTTTCTGACCTTTTATCTCTATCCGGTGATCGGCGTGCTCGGCGCAGGCAGCCTGATGCTGTTTGCGATCGGCGAACCGGTGGCCTGGGTCAATACCGCGCTGACCGCCTGGCTTAACGGGCTGTCCGGCGCAAATGCGCTGCTCCTGGGCGCGATCCTCGGCTTTATGTGCTCGTTCGACCTGGGCGGGCCGGTCAATAAGGCTTCTTACGCCTTTTGCCTGGGAGCGATGGCTAACGGCGTCTACGGGCCTTATGCGATCTTTGCCTCCGTCAAAATGGTATCGGCCTTTACCGTCACGGCGTCAACGATGCTGGCGCCGAAACTGTTTAAGCAGTTCGAAATAGAAACCGGAAAATCCACCTGGCTACTGGGGCTGGCGGGCATTACGGAAGGGGCGATACCGATGGCTATCGAGGATCCGCTGCGTGTCATCGGCTCATTTGTTCTGGGGTCAATGGCGACCGGGGCGATTGTCGGGGCGATGGGCATTGGGCTCTCCACCCCGGGAGCCGGTATTTTCTCCCTCTTCTTACTGCACGATGCCGGGCTCGGCGGCGTGATGGCCGCTGCGGGCTGGTTTGGCGCCGCGCTGATCGGCTCCGCAATCTCCACGCTTATTTTACTGCTCTGGCGGCGTCAGGCCGTGGCGAGCGGCAAATACGTGGCCGAAGACATTCCATCCTAAACACGCACTGACAGGAAACGAAGATGAAAGCCGTATCTCGCGTTCATATCACGCCACATATGCACTGGGACCGTGAGTGGTACTTCACCACCGAAGCGTCACGTATTCTTCTGGTCAATAATATGGAAGAGATCCTCACCCGTCTTGAGCAGGACGCGGAGTATAAGTACTACGTTCTGGATGGCCAGACGGCGGTGCTGGAGGATTATTTTGCGGTGAAGCCGGAAAACAGGCCGCGCGTGAAAGCGCTGGTAGAGGCCGGAAAGCTCATCATCGGGCCGTGGTATACCCAGACGGACACCACTATTGTCTCCGGTGAGTCGATTGTGCGAAATCTGATGTACGGCATTCGCGACTGCATGGCCTTTGGCGAGCCGATGAAGATTGGCTATCTGCCGGACTCCTTCGGGATGTCTTCCCAGCTGCCGCACATTTATAACGGTTTTGGCATCACGCGCACCCTGTTCTGGCGCGGCTGTTCCGAGCGTCACGGTACCGATAAAACCGAATTCCTCTGGCAGAGCCAGGACGGGAGTGAAGTTACGGCGCAGGTGCTGCCGCTGGGTTACGCGATTGGTAAGTACTTACCGGAGGATGAAGCCGGGCTGCGGAAACGGCTCGACAGCTATTTTGAGGTGCTCGAAAAAGCCTCGGTAACGAAGGAAATTTTGCTGCCTAACGGCCATGACCAGATGCCGCTACAGCAGAACATTTTTGCGGTGATGGATAAACTTCGGAAAATATATCCGCAGCGTCAGTTTGTCATGAGCCGCTTTGAGGAGGTGTTTGACCGCATCGACGCGCGCCGCGACGAGCTGGCGACGCTGAAAGGGGAGTTTATTGACGGCAAATACATGCGCGTGCACCGCACGATTGGCTCCACGCGGATGGACATTAAGATTGCCCACGCCCGTATCGAGAATAAAATCGTCAACGTGCTTGAGCCGCTGGCCACGCTTGCCTGGACGCTGGGCTTTGAGTATCACCACGGTTTGCTGGAAAAAATGTGGAAGGAGATCCTCAAGAATCACGCCCACGACAGTATCGGCTGCTGCTGTAGCGACAAAGTGCACCGCGAGGTGATGTCCCGCTTCGAGCTGGCGGAAGACATGGCCGATAACCTGACGCGCTTCTATATGCGCAAGATTGTCGACAACATGCCGCACAGCGATGAGGACAAGCTGGTGATGTTTAACCTGACGCCGTGGCCGCGCGAGGAAGTCATTAACACCACGCTGCGTCTGCGCGCCAGCCGTTTCCGCCTGCTGGACGATAAGGGAAATGAAATCCCTTATTACCTCCGCGGCGCGCGTGAGATCGACCCCGGTCTGATTGACCGTCAGATTGTGCATTACGGTAACTACGATCCCTTCATGGAGTTTGACATCCAGATCGCTCAAATCTTGCCGTCAATGGGTTACCGCACGCTTTATATCGAGCCGCACGTGGCCGGCAGGGTGCTCTTACCGGCAGATTCCCCGGAGGCCCTGCTGGAAAATGCATTCTGGGAGATTACGCTGAATGGGGACGGAACCCTGCGCCTGCTCGACAAAGCGTCCGGACTTATCTATGACCGCGCGCTGGAAATTGAAGAGAGCTCGGACGATGGCGATGAGTATGATTATTCGCCTTCGCGCGAGGAGTGGAGACTCACTTCAGCGCAGGGCGAGCATCAGGTGGAGGTGTTCCACGAAGCCTGGCAGAGCAGTGCGGTGATCCGCCATCGTATGGCGGTGCCGGCCAGTCTGGCCGAACGTTCTGCGCGTCAGCGGACGGGGACGCTTGAGGCTGAAATGACGATTACGCTCAGCCATAACAGCCGGCGTATTGACGTTGAGGCGCGTCTGGAAAACCATGCGGACGACCATCGTGTTCGGGTGCTGATCCCAACGCCCTTCACCACCGAGGAGGTGTTAGCCGACACCCAGTTCGGTTCGCTGACGCGTCCCGTACGGGATGAGGCGATGGCCAGCTGGCAGGAGGAGGGCTGGAAGGAAGCGCCGCTGCCGGTGTGGAACCTGCTTAATTACGCGGTGCTTCAGGAAAGACGCAACGGAATGGCGCTTTTCACCGAAGGGTTGCGCGAATTTGAGGTAACTGGCGAGCGTCAAAAAACCTTCGCCCTGACGCTGCTTCGCGGCGTGGGGGTACTGGGGAAGGAGGATTTACTTCTGCGACCGGGCAGACCGTCCGGGATCAAAATGCCCGTGCCGGATTCGCAGGTGCGTGGTCAGCTAACCTGCCGCTTTAGCCTGTTCAGCTTTAACGGTACGCCTGTGAGTGCCGGCGTGGCGCAGCAGGCGAAATCATGGTTAACGCCCGTGCACTGCTATAACAAAATCCCGTGGGATGCGATGAAGCTTAACCGGGCCGCAGTCACCGCACCTACAAGTTACAGCCTGCTGACGCTGGCGCCAAACGGGTGTGTACTCAGCGCGCTTAAAAAGGCGGAAGATCGTGACGAGATGATTCTGCGCCTGTACAACCCTTCGGAGACCCGCTCCTGTGACGTGGCGATTACCGTGAATCGTGCGGTTAAGGCCTGCGGCGAAACGGACATGAATGAGAGGTTTACCGCAGCAGGAGAGGGCGGGGCGGGCATTTCCGGGCCATTCCGTGCCGGGCAGTCGCGCACTTTTAGCCTGAAGATTGACCGGTAACGCTCGCCGCAATAAAAAGGCCGCAGAGGGGGCGGCCTTTTTTAATGAATAATCACGCAGAGGTGTTAATTTCAAGACCATTAAAAGTGAATAAAATGTAACCACGTGCCCTGCCAGCATAGCAATAAAAAAATACTGTGAAGCGGATAACATAATATGTTTATCTTTATGCCAAATACGTTTTTCCTGCCGCGTTAATAAAAATCACATCTGTTTATATTATCTTCTGCCTTTTATAACCATTCACGACTTTCAATATACATATCGTTAACATGGTTTTTACTATCCATATCACAAAGAAACATCATTAACAGAGCCGGCCGTTTTTGATTTAAATCAATGTTTAATACTTGGAAAAAGGCTCCAAAAGGCGTTAAATTGTTCCCGATCAAAATGGCCTAAAAGTGGTAATTTTGCTATAAATTGATCGCCGTCGAAAAACGTAAATCTGTTCGAATAAAAACCTGTTTATTGTAAGGGTTTTGCAGCGTATTATATTTGCGGGATCAATTTGGTTTTTTCTTAACGTATTTGTAACCTTTCATCACTGCTTTTTTCTTGTCGGGAATAAGCAATGAAGAAGGGATGCAGATTACTTTGTATTGGGGCATGCGTGTGGATCCTTATCTAACGGGAACCACTCTCGGAGTCTTCATGCGATGAGCAAGGAGTCATAATGTTAGACGTAGTCGAACTGTCGCGCTTACAGTTTGCCTTGACCGCGATGTACCACTTCCTGTTTGTACCGCTGACGCTCGGTATGGCGTTCCTGCTGGCAATCATGGAAACGGTTTACGTCCTCTCCGGCAAACAGATTTATAAAGATATGACCAAGTTCTGGGGCAAGTTGTTTGGTATCAACTTTGCGCTGGGCGTGGCAACCGGTCTGACCATGGAGTTCCAGTTCGGGACTAACTGGTCTTATTATTCCCACTACGTTGGGGATATCTTCGGTGCGCCGCTGGCCATTGAAGGTCTGATGGCCTTCTTCCTCGAATCCACCTTTGTAGGTCTGTTCTTCTTCGGCTGGGACCGTCTGGGCAAAGTCCAGCATATGGCGGTAACCTGGCTGGTGGCATTAGGCTCCAACCTGTCCGCACTGTGGATCCTGGTGGCGAACGGCTGGATGCAAAACCCCATCGCGTCTGATTTCAACTTCGAAACCATGCGTATGGAGATGGTCAGCTTCGCTGAGCTGGTCCTGAACCCGGTTGCTCAGGTTAAATTCGTACACACCGTAGCGTCTGGCTATGTGTGCGGCGCCATGTTCGTACTGGGCATCAGCTCCTACTACATGCTGCGCGGTCGTGACTTCGCCTTCGCAAAACGCTCTTTTGCTATCGCAGCAAGCTTCGGTATGGCAGCAATTCTGTCTGTTATCGTTCTGGGTGATGAATCCGGTTACGAAATGGGCGACGTGCAGAAAACCAAGCTGGCCGCGATTGAAGCGGAATGGGAAACCCAGCCTGCGCCGGCAGCGTTTACCCTGTTCGGTATTCCCGATCAGGACGCGCAGGAAAACCGCTTCGCCATTCAAATTCCTTACGCGCTGGGCATCATCGCCACCCGTTCCGTCGATAAACAGGTTACTGGCCTGAAAGATCTGATGGTGCAGCACGAAGAGCGTATCCGTAACGGGATGAAAGCTTACTCGCTGCTGGAGCAGCTGCGCGCCGGCTCTACCGACCAGGCCGTTCGCGATCGGTTTAACGACGTGAAGAAAGACCTCGGTTACGGTCTGCTGCTGAAACGCTATACCCCGAACGTCTCCGACGCGACGGAAGCGCAGATCCAGATGGCAACCAAAGACTCTATTCCACGCGTTGCGCCGCTGTACTTCGCGTTCCGTATCATGGTGGGCTGCGGCATTATCATGCTGCTGATCATCGCGGCCTCGTTCTGGTCAGTGATTCGTAACCGTATCGGTGAGAAAAAATGGCTGCTGCGCACGGCGCTGTACGGTATCCCACTGCCATGGATTGCTATCGAATCCGGCTGGTTTGTCGCGGAATATGGCCGTCAGCCATGGGCGATTGGTGAGGTGCTGCCAACGGCGGTAGCGAACTCCTCCCTGACCGCAGGCGACCTGATCTTCTCCATGCTGCTGATTTGTGGTCTGTACACCCTGTTCCTGGTGGCTGAACTGTTCCTGATGTTCAAGTTCGCGCGCCTTGGCCCGAGCAGCCTGAAAACCGGTCGCTACCACTACGAGCAGTCTGCTGTGACTACTCAGCCGGCACGCTAAGACAGGAGTCATCAAATGATCGATTATGAAGTATTGCGTTTTGTCTGGTGGCTGCTGATCGGTGTTCTGCTGATCGGTTTTGCGGTCACCGATGGTTTCGACATGGGCGTGGGCATGCTCACCCGTTTCCTCGGTCGTAATGACACCGAGCGTCGAATCATGATCAACTCCATCGCCCCGCACTGGGACGGTAACCAGGTGTGGCTGATCACCGCAGGCGGCGCGCTGTTCGCGGCCTGGCCGATGGTCTACGCGGCTGCGTTCTCCGGCTTCTATGTGGCGATGATTCTGGTGCTGGCGTCTTTATTCTTCCGTCCGGTTGGTTTCGACTACCGTTCCAAGATTGAAGATACCCGCTGGCGCAACATGTGGGACTGGGGCATCTTTATTGGTAGCTTCGTTCCACCGCTGGTGATTGGTGTGGCATTCGGTAACCTGCTGCAGGGCGTACCGTTCCACGTCGACGAGTACATGCGTCTGTTCTACACCGGCAACTTCTTCCAGCTGCTGAATCCGTTTGGTCTGCTGGCGGGTGTGGTGAGCGTGGCGATGATCATCACGCAGGGCGCAACGTATCTGCAGATGCGTACCGTGGGTGAACTGCACCTGCGCTCCCGTGCTACCGCCCAGGTTGCGGCGCTGGTGACGCTGGTCTGCTTTGCGCTGGCCGGCGTGTGGGTGGTGTACGGTATTGATGGTTACGTGGTGACATCCGCCATTAACCACACTGCACCGTCTAACCCGCTGACCAAAGAAGTGGCGCGTCAGGCAGGTGCATGGCTGGTGAACTTCAATAATACCCCTGCGCTGTGGGCTATCCCGGCTCTGGGTGTGCTGCTGCCGCTGCTGACCGTGCTGACGTCTCGTCTGGAGAAAGGCGCCCTGGCGTTCGTGTTCTCTTCACTGACGCTGGCGTGCATCATCCTGACGGCCGGTATTGCTATGTTCCCGTTCGTGATGCCATCCAGCACCATGATGAACGCTAGCCTGACCATGTGGGATGCAACGTCCAGCCAGCTGACGCTGAACCTGATGACGTATGTTGCTTGTGTATTCGTACCGATTATCCTGCTCTACACCTCCTGGTGTTACTGGAAAATGTTCGGTCGTATCACTAAAGAACATATCGAAAGCAACACCCACTCTATGTATTAAGTAAGGAGCTGAATATGTGGTATTTCGCATGGATTTTAGGGACGCTTCTTGCCTGTGCATTTGGTGTCATCACTGCCCTGGCGCTTGAGCATGTTGAAGCGTCTAAAGCAGGTGAAGAAAAACACTAATGAACATTATCGCAACGTTATATGCGGTAATGGATAAGCGCCCGTTACGGGCGCTTTCTTTAGTGATGGCATTACTGCTGGCAGGCTGTATCTTCTGGGACCCGTCGCGCTTCGCGGCGAAAACCAGCGAGCTTGAGATCTGGCACGGCTTCCTGATGATGTGGGCGGTGTGTGCAGGGGTCATTCACGGTGTCGGCTTTCGACCGAAAGCGATTCACTGGCAGGGCATCTTCAGTCCGCTGATTGCCGATCTGGTTCTCATCGCCGGTTTGATTTTCTTCTTCTTCTGAATAAGAAATGTCCGTTAACGATATGGGCTTACCCGAGCCCATAAAAATTTACTCTCCGTTTACTTTCCCCCATTCCAAACCATCATTCCCGCGCGTATAGTAGCGAAGTTTGAAAGCCCCAACTTTTCATGTTTTACCGGGATGTAAAGTGAATACAACGCTGTTTCGATGGCCGGTACGTGTCTATTACGAAGATACCGATGCCGGTGGTGTGGTCTACCACGCCAGCTACGTTGCTTTTTATGAACGGGCACGCACAGAGATGCTGCGCCATCATCACTTTAGTCAACAGGTGCTGTTGGCTGAGCGAGTTGCCTTTGTGGTACGCAAGATGACGCTTGAGTATTTTGCGCCTGCCAGACTCGACGATATGCTCGAAGTCCAAACTGAAATTACATCAATGCGCGGAACTTCACTGGTTTTCACGCAGCGGATAGTCAATGCAGAGAACACGGTACTGAACTCAGCTGAAGTCCTGATTGTCTGTGTTGATCCAACCATAATGAAGCCTCGTGCGCTTCCTAAGTCTATTGTCGCGGAGTTTAAGCAGTGACTGACATGAATATCCTTGATTTGTTCCTGAAGGCAAGCCTTCTGGTTAAACTTATCATGTTGATTTTGATTGGTTTTTCAATCGCTTCCTGGGCCATCATCATCCAGAGAACGCGTATCCTCAATGCCGCTGGGCGCGAAGCCGAAGCGTTTGAAGATAAGTTCTGGTCGGGTATTGAGCTTTCTCGTCTGTATCAGGAAAGCCAGGGACGCCGTGATAACCTTTCTGGCTCCGAACAAATTTTCTACAGCGGTTTCAAAGAGTTTGCTCGCTTACACCGTGCTAACAGCCATGCGCCGGAAGCCGTGGTAGAAGGCGCGTCGCGTGCGATGCGCATCTCCATGAACCGCGAGCTGGAAAATCTTGAAACGCATATTCCATTCCTCGGCACCGTAGGCTCCATCAGCCCGTATATCGGCCTGTTTGGTACGGTATGGGGGATCATGCACGCCTTTATCGCCCTTGGCGCGGTGAAGCAGGCAACGTTGCAGATGGTAGCACCGGGTATCGCAGAAGCACTGATCGCAACCGCAATCGGTCTGTTCGCCGCAATTCCGGCGGTGATGGCGTACAACCGTCTGAACCAGCGCGTGAACAAACTGGAACTGAACTACGACAACTTTATGGAAGAGTTCACCGCGATTCTGCATCGTCAGGCGTTTACCAGCACCGAGAGCAACAAGGGGTAAACCATGGCCAGATCGCGTGGACGAGGTCGTCGCGAGCTCAAGTCCGAAATCAATATCGTTCCGTTACTGGACGTGCTGCTGGTGCTGCTGCTGATCTTTATGGCGACAGCCCCCATCATCACCCAGAGCGTGGAAGTTGATCTGCCGGATGCGACAGAATCACAGGCGGTAAGCACCAATGACGATCCTCCGGTCATCATTGAGGTTTCCGGCGTAGGGCAGTACAGCGTGGTGGTCGAGAAGGATCGTATGGATCAGCTCCCCCCAGAGCAGGTTATTGCTGAAGCGCAACGACGCCTGGAGTCAAATCCGAAGACGGTCTTCTTAATCGGTGGTGCGAAAGACGTACCATATGATGAAATTATCAAAGCGCTGAACTTGCTACATAGCGCGGGCGTTAAGTCAGTTGGCTTAATGACTCAGCCTATTTGATCATCTGCGTAGTTTTTGGGAACCGATAGTGTCAAAGGCAACCGAACAGAACGACAAGCTTAAGCGAGCGATAATCGTCTCCGCAGTGCTGCACGTGATTCTTTTTGCAGCGCTGATCGGGAGTTCGTTCGATGAGCACATTGATGCATCGGGCGGTGGTGGAGGCTCATCCATCGACGCCGTCATGGTAGATCCCGGTGCGGTAGTGCAGAACTATAATCGTCAGCAACAGCAGCAGGCGAGCGCAAAACGCGCTGAAGAGCAGCGTGAAAAACAGGCGCAACAGCAGGCGGAAGAGCTGCGTGAAAAGCAGGCCGCCGAGCAGGAACGTTTGAAGCAGCTTGAGAAAGAGCGTTTGCAGGCGCAGGAAGCCGCGAAAGAGCAGGCGGAGCAGCAGAAACAGGCTGAAGCCGCAGCGAAGAAAGCGCAGGAACAGCAGAAGCAGGCGGAGGAGGCGGCAGCCAAAGCCGCTGCAGACGCTAAGGCGCAGGCAGATGCTCAGGCGAAAGTAGCCGCAGAAGCGGCGAAAAAAGCCGCTGCTGACGCGCAGAAGAAGGCCGAAGCAGAAGCCGCGAAGAAGGCCGCTGCTGATGCGAAGAAGAAAGCGGAAGCCGAAGCCGCGAAAAAAGCCGCTGCTGACGCACAGAAGAAAGCCGAAGCAGAAGCCGCGAAGAAAGCCGCCCAGGAAGCAGAGAAAAAAGCGGCCGCCGAAGCGGCGAAGAAAGCGGCTGCCGCTGAGAAAGCTGCGGCAGAAAAAGCCGCCGCTGCGGAAAAAGCCGCTGCTGATAAAAAAGCTGCAGCTGAGAAAGCCGCTGCCGATAAGAAAGCAGCAGCCGAAAAAGCCGCTGCTAAAAAGGCCGCTGCCGCTGAGAAAGCTGCCGCAGCCGCAGGAGTTGACGATCTGCTGGGCGACCTGAGTTCCGGTAAGAATGCACCGAAAACGGGCGGTGGGGCGAAAGGAAATGGACAGCCGTCAAAAGACAGCGGTACCTCCGGAGCCAACGGTGGGGCAACAGGTGCAGATATCAGTGCTTATGCCAAACAGATCCAGGTTGCGATTCAGAGCCGACTCTTTGATGCAGGCCTGTATCAGGGCAAGCAATGCGTACTGCACATCAATCTTGCGCCAGACGGCAGGTTGAAAAGCGTGACGTCTGAAGGGGGCGATCCTGCGCTCTGTCAGGCTGCGCTGGCCGCAGCCAGATCGGCGAACATTCCTAAACCGCCTAGCGAGGCTGTTTATGAAAGGATAAAAGATGCCAAACTGGACTTTAAGCTGTAATCAACTCTTCTAACGGAAGTATGAAAAACAGTCTATGGTCGTAAACAGGATAAGTAGTTTTGTCTATTTGGGTTTGTTAACATTCTGCTAAATTATCGTGGGTAAGGTTACCCAGATAAGGGAGATATGATGAAGCAGGCATTACGTGTAGCAGTTAGTTTTTTAATGCTGTGGGCAGCTGTACTGCACGCAGAAGTACGTATCGAGATCACCCAGGGGGTGGACTCGGCGCGTCCGATTGGTGTCGTTCCGTTCCAGTGGGCAGGCCCGGGCGCTGCGCCTGAAGATATTGGCGGCATTGTTGCAGCTGACCTGCGTAACAGCGGTAAATTTAACCCATTAGATCGTTCCCGCCTGCCTCAGCAGCCGGGTACTGCGCAGGACGTTCAGCCTGCTGCATGGTCTGCACTGGGTATTGATGCGGTAGTTGTTGGTCAGGTTACGCCTGCACCAGACGGCGGCTATAACGTTGCGTATCAGCTGGTTGATACCGGCGGTGCGCCGGGTACCGTTCTGGCTCAGAACACGTATAAAGTGAACAAGCAGTGGCTGCGCTACGCTGGCCATACGGCGAGTGACGAAGTGTTCGAGAAGCTGACCGGTATTAAAGGTGCGTTCCGTACCCGTATCGCGTACGTGGTTCAGACCAACGGCGGACAGTTCCCGTATGAGCTGCGCGTCTCTGACTACGATGGCTACAACCAGTTCACCGTTCACCGTTCTCCACAGCCGCTGATGTCTCCGGCATGGTCTCCTGACGGCTCCAAACTGGCGTACGTGACCTTCGAGAGCGGCCGTTCCGCGCTGGTTATTCAGACGCTGTCTAACGGTGCCGTGCGCCAGGTTGCTTCATTCCCACGCCACAACGGTGCACCTGCGTTCTCTCCGGATGGGACTAAGCTGGCCTTTGCCCTGTCTAAAACCGGTAGCCTGAACCTGTATGTGATGGATATTGGATCTGGTCAGATCCGCCAGATCACGGACGGCCGTAGCAACAATACTGAACCAACCTGGTTCCCGGACAGCCAGAATCTGGCCTTTACGTCTGACCAGGCGGGTCGTCCACAAGTTTATAAAATGAATATCAACGGCGGAGCAGCGCAGCGTATTACCTGGGAAGGTTCTCAGAACCAGGATGCTGACGTCAGTGCCGATGGTAAAACAATGGTAATGGTCAGCACTGCGGGTGGTCAGCAGCACATTGCCAAACAAGATCTGGTAACGGGAGGCGTACAAATACTGTCGTCAACGTTCCTGGATGAAACGCCAAGTCTGGCACCTAACGGCACTATGGTAATCTACAGCTCTTCTCAGGGGATGGGATCCGTGCTGAATCTGGTTTCTACAGATGGGCGTTTCAAAGCGCGTCTTCCGGCAACTGATGGACAGGTAAAATCTCCTGCCTGGTCGCCGTATCTGTGATAATAATTAATTGATTACTAAAGGAATCTTAGAAATGCAACTGAACAAAGTGCTGAAGGGGCTGATGATCGCTCTGCCTGTAATGGCAATCGCAGCGTGTTCTTCTAACAAGAACGCAAGCAATGACCAGAGCGGCGAAGGCATGATGGGTGCCGGCACCGGTATGGACGCTAACGGCAATGGCAACATGTCTTCTGAAGAGCAAGCGCGTCTTCAGATGCAGCAGCTGCAGCAGAACAACATCGTTTACTTCGATCTGGATAAATACGACATCCGTTCTGACTTCGCTGCAATGCTGGATGCGCACGCAAACTTCCTGCGTAGCAACCCGTCTTACAAAGTCACCGTAGAAGGTCACGCGGACGAACGTGGTACTCCAGAGTACAACATCTCCCTGGGTGAACGTCGTGCGAACGCTGTTAAAATGTACCTGCAGGGTAAAGGCGTTTCTGCTGACCAGATCTCCATCGTTTCTTACGGTAAAGAAAAACCAGCAGTACTGGGTCACGACGAAGCGGCTTACTCCAAAAACCGTCGTGCCGTACTCGTTTACTAAGAGAATTGCATGAGCAGTAACTTCAGACATCATCTGATGAGTCTGTCGTTACTGGTTGGAATAGCGGCCCCCTGGGCCGCTTTTGCTCAGGCACCAATCAGTAGTGTCGGCTCAGGCTCGGTAGAAGACCGGGTCACTCAACTCGAGCGTATCTCTAACGCTCACAGCCAGCTTTTAACTCAACTCCAGCAGCAACTTTCCGACAACCAGAACGATATCGATTCCCTTCGTGGCCAGATCCAGGAGAGTCAGTATCAGCTTAATCAGGTTGTGGAACGCCAGAAGCAAATCTTGTCGCAGATGGATAGCCTGAGCAGCGGCGGTGCGGCTGCACAGCCCGCAGCAGGCGATCAAAGCGGTGCGGCGACGCCTGCACCTGCGGCAGATGCCTCCGCGTCGTCTGGAGCGCCTGTACAGAGCGGTGACGCGAATACGGACTACAACGCGGCCATTGCCCTGGTTCAGGACAAGGCGCGTCAGGACGATGCTATCGTTGCGTTCCAGAACTTCGTGAAGAAGTACCCCGATTCCACTTACCAGCCAAATGCGAATTACTGGCTGGGTCAGTTGAATTACAACAAGGGTAAAAAGGATGATGCGGCGTTTTATTTTGCCTCTGTGGTGAAAAATTACCCGAAATCACCGAAAGCGCCTGATGCGATGTTTAAAGTCGGCGTGATCATGCAGGACAAAGGCGACACTGCAAAAGCCAAAGCGGTTTATCAGCAGGTGGTTGCGAAATTCCCGGGCACCGACGGCGCCAAACAGGCGCAAAAACGTTTGAGTTCGATGGGTTGATTATCGCATGACCAGAAATCGCGTTATTTCTGGTCGTGCAGCATGATTCCTAAGCAGTTAAGTGATCTTCATCGAAATTTTTGTTGCGCTGAATTCTTAAATCAGTAATATATGCCGCCGTTGCCACGGGATATCAAACAACGTGAAAGCAGCATAAAAGTGGGTCGTTAGCTCAGTTGGTAGAGCAGTTGACTTTTAATCAATTGGTCGCAGGTTCGAATCCTGCACGACCCACCACTTAACGCAGTTCCGGCAGTACAGAGTGGGTGATTAGCTCAGTTGGTAGAGCATCTCCTTTACACGGAGGGGGTCGGCGGTTCGAGCCCGTCATCACCCACCACTCGGGTCGTTAGCTCAGTTGGTAGAGCAGTTGACTTTTAATCAATTGGTCGCAGGTTCGAATCCTGCACGACCCACCAATTTTAATGTCTTACTCGAGATATTAAACGTGAAGGATAACGTTGCTTCAGCAACGGCCCGTAGGGCGAGGCGAAGCCGAGTCATCCTGCACGACCCACCGCTTTAAAAGTGGAACCGAGTAAATCTTCGAAGTCAGCACCCGAATGGGTCGTTAGCTCAGTTGGTAGAGCAGTTGACTTTTAATCAATTGGTCGCAGGTTCGAATCCTGCACGACCCACCACTTCGAAGAAAAATCCCGCAAGGGGTCGTTAGCTCAGTTGGTAGAGCAGTTGACTTTTAATCAATTGGTCGCAGGTTCGAATCCTGCACGACCCACCAATTTTAATGTCTTCCTCGAGATATTAAGCGTGAAGGATAAAGTTGCTTCAGCAACGGCCCGTAGGGCGAGGCGAAGCCGAGTCATCCTGCACGACCCACCAGTGTAAAAAAGCGCCCTAAAGGCGCTTTTTTGCTATCTGTCGTTCCCCGGCCGTTGCCCGACAAATGCTGCAGGCATCAATTCACGATGACATTTCGACTCGAATTCGCTATCTTGTTTAGTATATAAAACACCGTTGCCATCATTTTTGCTATCTCCTGCAAAACAAAGGCAATATTGTTAAGCCAGTAAAACGAGAAGCCATAATGAGTGTGATGTTTGATCCAGAAGCCGCGGTTTATCCCTTTCCGCCGAAGCCAGCGCCACTAAGCCGGGATGAAAAGCAGTTCTACCGTGAGAAAATCAAGCGCCTTCTGAAAGAGCGAGATGCGGTGATGGTGGCGCATTACTACACCGACCCGGAAATTCAGCAGCTGGCCGAAGAGACGGGCGGCTGCATTTCGGATTCCCTGGAGATGGCGCGCTTCGGTGCTAAACATCCCGCTTCCACGCTTCTGGTCGCTGGCGTGCGGTTTATGGGCGAAACGGCAAAAATCCTGAGCCCTGAGAAAACGATCCTGATGCCGACGCTGAGTGCGGAATGTTCTCTCGATCTTGGCTGCCCGACAGATGCATTCACAGCCTTCTGCGATGCTCATCCGGACCGGACCGTCGTGGTCTATGCCAACACGTCCGCCGCGGTAAAGGCGCGTGCAGACTGGGTGGTTACGTCCAGCATCGCCGTTGAGCTGATTGAACATCTGGACAGCCTGGGGGAGAAAATCATCTGGGCACCCGATCGCCATCTCGGTAACTACGTGCAAAAACAGACCGGTGCTGACGTGCTGTGCTGGCAGGGGGCCTGTATCGTTCACGACGAGTTTAAAACCCAGGCACTCACCCGCATGAAAGGGCTATACCCGGACGCCGCTATCCTGGTGCATCCGGAATCCCCGCAGTCAATCGTCGATATGGCGGATGCCGTCGGCTCGACCAGCCAGCTTATCAGTGCCGCAAAAACCCTGCCGCACAGGCAGCTCATCGTGGCGACCGATCGCGGTATCTTCTACAAGATGCAGCAGGCCGTACCGGAAAAAGAACTGCTCGAAGCCCCCACCGCCGGAGAAGGGGCGACGTGCCGCAGCTGCGCCCACTGCCCGTGGATGGCGATGAATGGCCTGAAAGCCATTGCGGAGGGGCTGGAAAACGGCGGGGCTGCGCATGAGATCCATGTGGATGCTGCTCTGCGTGAAGGTGCATTAATTCCGCTTAACCGTATGCTGGATTTTGCGGCTACACTACGTACTTAACCTGTTACGCCCCGGAGAAAAAATGGATTTTTTTAGCACACAGAACATCCTGGTTCACATCCCGATTGGTGCGGGCGGCTATGACCTGTCGTGGATTGAGGCGGTGGGTACGCTGGCCGGTTTGCTCTGCATCTGGCTGGCCAGCCTTGAGAAGATCGGTAACTATGCGTTCGGGCTGATTAACGTCACGCTGTTTGCAATCATCTTCTTCCAGATCCAGCTCTATGCCAGCCTGCTTTTGCAGCTGTTCTTCTTTGCGGCCAATATCTATGGCTGGTATGCCTGGTCGCGGCAAAACAGTCAGCAGGAGGCGGAACTGCAAATCCGCTGGCTGCCGCTGCCCAAAGCCATCGCCTGGCTCGCTGTCTGCGTGGTCGCTATCGGCTTAATGACCGTCTTTATCGATCCGGTATTTGCCTTCCTGACGCGCGTGGCGGTTTCGGTGATGTCCGGTATGGGGTTAAACGTCACCATGCCTGCGCTTCAGCCGGACGCCTTCCCGTTCTGGGATTCCTGCATGATGGTGCTGTCAATTGCCGCAATGATCCTGATGACCCGTAAATACGTGGAAAACTGGCTGCTGTGGGTGGTCATCAACGTGATTAGCGTGGTGATTTTTGCCCGTCAGGGCGTTTATGCCATGTCGCTGGAATACATGCTGCTGACCTTTATCGCCCTTAACGGTAGCCGCATGTGGATTAACAGCGCGCGTGAGCGAGGCTCTCGCGCGCTTTCCCGCTAATGGTGATGCGCGTGTGAATGGCCGGACTGCGCCTCGTTCAGGTGGCAGTCTGGCCCGCTACACGCCTGATACTCCATCTGTATGGTGGAGTGCGCAATCTCGTAGTGATGCTCAAGGAAGTGCTGAATACGTTCAAGCAGCGCGTCGTGATCGTGGGGCGGAACAACCTGAACGTGCAGCGTCATGAGCGGTTTCTCGCCTACCAGCCAGACGTGAACGTGATGAACGTTACGCACTTCAGGAATGGAGCGACTCAAATTGCGCTTGAGCTCGCCGATGTCCAGGGACGCAGGTGCACCCTCCAGAAGCTCATTCACGCTCTCTTTTAACAGGCGCCAGGCGCTGCGTAACACCAGGCACGACACCAGCACCGACAGAATCGGGTCAACAGGTGTCCATCCGGTACCCATAATAATCAGCGCGGCCACAATCGCACCAACCGAGCCCAGCAGGTCGCCCAACACATGCAGCGCCGCAGCCCGCACGTTCAGATTTTTTTCACTGCTGCCGCGGTGCAAAATCCAGAATGCCAGAATATTGGCCAGTAACCCGGCGATGGCAATGACCATCATCGTCGTCCCGGCTACCGGCTGCGGATGCATGAAGCGCTGAATAGCTTCCCAGACGATAAGAAGGGTAATCACCACCAGCGCAATCGCATTTACGAAGGCGGCAAGCGTTGTCAGCCTGAGCCAGCCAAACGTGTGGCGAGCATTGGGGGGACGGCGGGCAAACTGCACGGCAAGCAGGGCAAACAGCAGGGCGGCGGCGTCGGTAAGCATATGCCCCGCATCGGCCAGCAGGGCCAGCGATCCGGATATCAATCCACCGATAACCTCGATCACCATAAACGTGGCGGTGACGCCGAAAGCCAGCAGAAGCCGTTTGGCGTTTTCATCGCCGGAAGGGGAAGAATGAGAGTGGGAGTGCGCCATGGTATCGTTCCTGATTTATTATTATTTTTAGTGTAGCGTTTTTAAGAGCTTAAATAAAAAAGGAGAGCACGCGCTCTCCTTATTTCATCTTACCGATGATTACTGGGTGGTGCCGTCCGTTTTGGTATCGGCATCGCTACCTACTTTGTCATTCGGGTCCGGGCATTTCCCGTCTTTACACATTGAGTTTTTGTGAACCTCGTCAGTGGTCATGCCGTCATGGTTCATCGTGCCGGTATTTGTCCCGCCGGTGTTGGTGTGGCCGGTGTTGATGTCGTTATTATCAACCTTATTAGGGGCGATATTCTCTTTTGCATCCGGGGCGACCTGGCCCGCAGCAGCAGCGGCATTAGCATCGCCGTTGCTGGTAGAGCCTGAAGAGTTTGCATCGGCTGCCAGTACGCTGCCGCTTGCCAGGGTAAGGGTTGCCGTCAGGAAAAGCGTAGTCAGTTTCGTCATTTTCATCATGGTGCTCCTGTTCTTATCGTTACGCTGGATAACATTCTCCAACAGTGCATCTTGTTCAGTGGCGAAAGATCCCGTACTCCCGAGCAATGTCAGAATGGGATCGCGTATAAATATTTAAAATCAGTCGTTACAAGTAAAAAGCTTAGGCCAGATCTCATTTTTCGCTATTTTGTTGCGTATTTTTGGTAAATTCCAGGAATTATCTGCGCGAAGTGTAAAAGCCCGTTTACACTTCGTGGCCGACAAGTTAGATTGAAAGCATTGCTTTCATTACTAAAGATATGGCAGAGCCGGAAACAAGATGAATTATCAGAACGACGATTTACGTATTAAAGAGATCAATGAGTTATTACCTCCCGTAGCGCTACTTGAAAAATTCCCCGCCACCGAAAATGCCGCCAACACGGTGTCACATGCCCGCAAGGCGATCCACAAGATCCTGAAAGGTAGCGACGATCGTCTTCTGGTGGTGATTGGGCCATGCTCCATTCACGATCCTGCCGCGGCCAAAGAGTACGCGGCGCGCCTGCTCGCCCTGCGCGAAGAGCTGAAAGGCGAGCTGGAAATCGTGATGCGCGTCTATTTTGAAAAACCGCGTACCACCGTGGGCTGGAAAGGGCTGATCAACGATCCGCATATGGATAATAGCTTCCAGATCAACGACGGCCTGCGTATTGCGCGTAAGCTGCTGCTGGAGATCAACGACAGCGGGCTGCCTGCTGCCGGAGAGTTTCTTGATATGATCACGCCGCAGTATCTGGCTGACCTGATGAGCTGGGGCGCGATTGGCGCGCGTACCACGGAATCTCAGGTTCACCGCGAGCTGGCGTCTGGCCTGTCATGCCCGGTTGGTTTCAAAAACGGCACCGACGGCACCATCAAGGTCGCCATTGACGCGATCAACGCGGCTGGCGCGCCGCACTGCTTCCTCTCGGTAACCAAGTGGGGCCATTCCGCCATCGTGAACACCAGCGGTAACGGTGACTGCCATATCATTCTGCGCGGCGGCAAAGAGCCAAACTACAGCGCCAGACACGTGGCGGAAGTGAAGGCCGGGCTGGAGAAAGCGGGCCTGGAGCCGCGGGTGATGATCGACTTCAGCCATGCGAACTCGAGCAAACAGTTCAAAAAGCAGATGGAAGTCGGTGCGGATGTTTGTCAGCAAATCGCCGGCGGTGAGCACGCGGTCATTGGGGTGATGATTGAGAGCCACCTGGTGGAAGGCAACCAGAATCTTGAGGGCAGCGAGCCGCTTGTCTACGGCAAGAGCGTGACCGATGCCTGCATTGGCTGGGATGATACCGACGCGATCCTGCGCCAGCTGGCCGGGGCGGTAAAAGCGCGTCGCGGCTAATTGTCCCCAGGCAATAAAAAAGCGTGGATTGCTCCACGCTTTTTTTATGTCCGCGAAAATTACTTCGCTTTACCCTGGTTGGCGACGGCCGCGGCTTTTGCAGCGATTTCGTCAGCGTTACCCAGATAGTAATGTTTAACTGGTTTGAAGTTTTCGTCGAACTCGTACACCAGCGGCACGCCGGTAGGGATGTTCAGCTCGAGGATTTCATCTTCACCCATGTTGTCCAGATATTTCACCAGCGCACGCAGGGAGTTGCCGTGAGCCGCGATAATGACGCGCTCGCCGCTCTTCAGGCGTGGCAGAATGGTTTCGTTCCAGTAAGGCACGACGCGATCGATGGTCAGCGCCAGGCTTTCGGTCTGCGGCAGCTCGGCTTCGGTCAGCTTCGCGTAACGCGGATCGTGACCCGGATAACGCTCGTCATCTTTGGTCAGCTCTGGTGGAGTTACCGCAAAACCACGACGCCACTGCTTAACCTGCTCGTCGCCATATTTTTCTGCGGTTTCCGCTTTGTTCAGACCCTGCAGCGCACCGTAGTGACGCTCGTTCAGTTTCCAGGATTTCTCAACCGGCAGCCAGGCCTGATCCAGCTCGTCCAGAATGTTCCACAGGGTATGGATGGCACGTTTCAGCACAGAGGTGTAAGCAAAGTCAAAGGTGAAGCCTTCTTCCTTCAGCAGCTTACCCGCCGCTTTCGCTTCGCTTACGCCTTTCTCGGACAGATCAACGTCATACCAGCCGGTGAAGCGGTTTTCGTTGTTCCACTGGCTTTCGCCGTGGCGCACCAGGACAAGCTTAGTATTAGCCATTTCTTACTCCTCAAGCATTTTGAATGATAACAATTCTCATTATATTGCCGTGACCGTGCCAGCAGCAACGCTTAACCCTAACCATAGCGAAAATAGTTCGAGAGTGTAAGATGCATGTGAATCCAGGGTTATGATTTTGTCTGCA
This sequence comes from Enterobacter cloacae complex sp. 2022EL-00788, assembly GCF_026627565.1. Taxonomy (NCBI): domain Bacteria; kingdom Pseudomonadati; phylum Pseudomonadota; class Gammaproteobacteria; order Enterobacterales; family Enterobacteriaceae; genus Enterobacter; species Enterobacter cloacae complex sp. 2022EL-00788. The sequence goes on from NZ_JAPNMC010000002.1 coordinate 438,317, forward strand.
ATCGTCGCTATTTTCAGCAAAACGCGTATAAAAAAGCCCTCACGGAGAGGGCCTGACGCTTTTTGCAGGGCGGCGCTACGCTTGCGCCACCGGGCTTAAGCGCGCGTAACGAAATGGTATTCGGTGACGCTAACGTACTCTTCCCCTGGACGCAGCACGCAGTCCGGCTGCGGCCATTCCGGATGGTTAGGGCTGTCCGGCAGAAACTCGCTTTCCAGCGCCAGCCCCTGCCAGTCGCTGTAGTCGTTGTGCTCGCGTGCCGTGGTACCTCCCAGATAGTTACCGGAGTAGAACTGCAGGGCAGGAGCGGTGGTGTACACCGTCATCTGTAGTTTCTCGTCAGCGGACCAGACCCGTGCGGCAGGCTGAGCAAGATCGCCTTTTGCCTGCAACAGGAAGGCGTGGTCGTAACCTTTCACCTTGCGCTGATCGTCATCGCTCAGGAAATCCTGCGCGATGGTTTTCGGCTGACGGAAATCGAAGCTACTGTCGCTTACCGGTTTCAGCCCCTGATAAGGGATGCCTGCTTCATCGACCGGCAGGTATTCCTCCGCCAGGATTTGCAGCTTATGGCTGCGGACATCGCTCTGGCTACCGTCGAGGTTGAAATAGGCGTGGTTCGTCAGGTTGACCGGACACGGCTTATCGACCGTTGCGCGGTACTCAATGACGATGCGGTTATCCTCGGTCAGCGTGAAGCGAGCGGTCGCGGTGAGATTGCCCGGGTAGCCCTGGTCTCCGTCAAGGGAGTCCAGAGAGAACCATACTTCGCCGTCATTTTGCTGCGCAATTTTCCAGCGGCGCTTATCAAAGCCTTCCGGTCCGCCGTGCAGCTGATTCTCGCCCTGGCTTGAAAGCAGAGAATATCCAGCGCCGTCCAGCTCAAAGCGGCTTTTGGCAATGCGGTTGGCGTAGCGGCCTATGGAGGCGCCAAGAAAGGCGGTCTGCTCAATATACTGCTCTGGCGACGCGCAGCCGAGCAGGGTTTCGCGCACGCTGCCGTCAGGCATCGGCACGCGGGCAGAAAGTAGCGTTGCGCCCCAGTCCATCAGCGTAACCACCATCCCGGCGCTGTTGCGCAGGGTTAACAGGCGATACGGCAGACCATCCGGTGCGAGTGTAGGTATTTCGTTTAGCACTGTCCGGCTCCTTGTGATGCTTTACAGACGTAGAAAGTTTCTTTGATGCCCGTTCTGGCTTCGTACTGCTTAGCCACGGCGTCCTGGACGGCAGGGACCAGCTCTTCCGGCATCAGGGCGACGATACACCCGCCAAACCCGCCGCCGGTCATGCGTACCCCGCCTTTGTCGCCAATCGTGGCTTTTACAATCTCAACCAGCGTGTCGATTTGCGGCACGGTGATTTCGAAATCGTCGCGCATGGAGGCATGAGATTCTGCCATCAGCTCGCCCATCCGCTTCAGGTCACCTTTCGCCAGCGCGGAGGCGGCCTCTACAGTACGGGCATTTTCCGTCAGTATATGACGCACGCGCTTCGTGACAACGGGATCCAGCTCGTGGGCGACCTTGTTAAACTCCTCAAGCGAAACATCGCGCAGGGCCGGCTGCTGGAAGAAACGCGCGCCGGTTTCACACTGTTCGCGACGCGTGTTGTATTCGCTGCCCACCAGGGTACGCTTGAAGTTACTGTTGACGATCACCACTGCTGCCCCTTTCGGCAACGGAACCGCTTTGGTTCCGAGGGAGCGGCAGTCAATCAGCAGCGCATGATCTTTCTTGCCCAGCGCGGAGATCAGCTGATCCATAATGCCGCAGTTGCAGCCCACGAACTGGTTTTCCGCTTCCTGACCGTTCAGGGCGATCTGCGCGCCGTCCAGCGGCAGATGATAAAGCTGCTGGAACACGGTGCCGACCGCGACCTCCAGCGATGCAGATGAACTCAATCCCGCACCCTGCGGCACGTTGCCGCCGATCGTCAGATCGGCCCCGCCGAAATTCTTGTCGCGTTTTTGCAGGTGCTTCACCACGCCGCGAACATAGTTGGCCCACTGCTGGCTCTCGTGGGTGACGATCGGCGCATCGAGGGAAAATTCGTCAATTTCGTTGTCGTAATCCGCGGCGATTACCCGTACTTTACGATCGTCGCGTTTCGCGCAGCTGATGACCGTCTGGTAGTCGATGGCGCATGGCAGCACGAAACCGTCGTTGTAGTCGGTATGCTCACCGATCAGGTTAACGCGGCCGGGCGCCTGGATAACGTGGGTGGCAGGGTAGCCAAATTTTTCAGCAAACAGGGATTGTGTTTTATCTTTCAGACTCATTTTTAGACTCCTGATTCGCGGTAGTGGACGTCGCTAACGGCACGCAGACGCTCTGCCGCCTGTTCCGCCGTCAGGTCACGCTGGGTTTCCGCCAGCATTTCGTAGCCCACCATGAATTTACGTACCGTCGCGGATCGCAGCAGCGGCGGGTAAAAATGGGCATGCAGCTGCCAGTGTTGATTCTCTTCGCCGTTAAACGGCGCGCCGTGCCAGCCCATGGAGTACGGGAAGGAGCACTGGAAGAGGTTGTCGTAACGGCTGGTCAGCTTCTTCAGCGCCAGCGCAAGGTCGTCTCGCTGGGCGTCGCTGAGGTCGGTAATGCGCTGAACAGGCGCTTTTGGCAGCAGCAGGGTTTCAAACGGCCACGCCGCCCAGTATGGCACCACGGCAAGCCAGTGTTCCGTTTCCACCACGGTACGGCTGCCGTCCGCCAGCTCCCGCCGGGTGTAATCCACCAGCATCGGTGAGCCGTTCTGGGTGAAATACGCTTTTTGCAGACGATCTTCGCGCTCGGCTTCATTTGGCAGGAAGCTGTTCGCCCAGATCTGCCCGTGCGGATGGGGGTTAGAACAGCCCATCGCCGCGCCTTTATTTTCAAACACCTGCACCCACGGGTAGGTTTGGCCCAGCTCCGCCGTTTGCGCCTGCCAGGTGGACACCACCTCTTTCAGCGCCTCAACGCTCAGCTCCGGCAGCGTTTTGCTGTGATCGGGAGAGAAGCAGATTACGCGGCTGGTGCCTCGGGCGCTTTCGCAGCGCATCAGCGGATCGTGACTTTCCGGCGCGTCCGGCGTGTCGGTCATCAGCGCCGCAAAATCGTTAGTAAAAACGAAGGTGCCTTTGTAGTCCGGGTTTTTATCGCCCGTTACGCGCGTATTGGCCGGACAGAGGAAGCAGTCCGGGTCATGCTGAGGCAGCGTCTGTTTAGCAGGCGTCTCCTGCGCGCCCTGCCAGGGGCGCTTGGCGCGATGCGGAGAAACTAAAATCCATTGCCCGCTGAGCGGGTTAAAACGACGATGCGGGTGATCGACGGGGTTGAATTGCGTCATGACAAATCCTTAGTCCGGATAGCCCTGCGGATGGCGTGACTGCCAGTGCCAGGTATCCTGTGCCATTTCATCAAGCGTGCGGGTGACACGCCAGTTAAGCTCTTTATCCGCTTTGGTGGCATCGGCCCAGTACGCAGGGAGATCGCCATCACGGCGGGGGGCGAAGTGATAGTTCACCGGCTTGCCGCAGGCTTTGCTGAAGGCATTTACCACATCCAGCACGCTGCTGCCGATCCCGGCGCCGAGGTTATAAATATGCACGCCAGGTTTATCTGCCAGCTGCTGCATCGCCGCCACGTGGCCGTCGGCCAAATCCATGACGTGAATGTAATCGCGCACGCCGGTGCCGTCTTCGGTGGGGTAATCGTTGCCAAAAATAGCCAGGGAATCACGACGGCCCACGGCCACCTGCGCGATATACGGCATCAGGTTATTAGGAATACCCTGCGGATCCTCACCCATATCGCCTGACGGATGCGCGCCAACCGGATTGAAGTAGCGCAGCAGCGCAATGCTCCACTCGGGCTGCGCTTTTTGCAGGTCGGTCAGGATCTGCTCCACCATCAGCTTGCTTTTGCCATACGGGCTTTGCGGCGTGCCGGTCGGGAAGCTTTCAACGTAAGGAATTTTTGGCTGGTCGCCGTAGACGGTCGCGGAGGAGCTGAAGATAAAGTTTTTGACGTTTGCGGCACGCATGGCGGAAATCAGACGCAGGGTACCGTTAACGTTGTTGTCGTAGTACTCAAGCGGTTTAGCCACCGATTCGCCAACCGCCTTCAGGCCCGCGAAGTGGATCACGGTCTCAATCTCGCGATCGCGAAGGATTTCGGTCATTAACGCTTCATTACGGATATCGCCTTCCACGAAGGTCGGTCGTTTACCCGAAAGACGTTCAATGACGGGCAGCACGCTGCGCTTGCTGTTGCACAGGTTATCAAGGATGACGACATCGTGCCCGCTTTGCAGCAGTTGCACACAGGTATGACTTCCGATGTAACCGCTACCACCTGTTACCAGAACTCGCATATTACGCTCCATTAGGCTTATGGTATGAATTAACCATAGCATATCAGAGACGCTAAAAGTGTGACATGGGATAAAATAGTGGTATCGTTTACACTGCTTTTCAAACTCGCTTTTTCACAGACTGGGTGCATTTTAGATCAAAGAGATAGAGATGTATTGTTGCAGGTTATCTGAAAAGCGGAGGGCAGCGCCCTCCGGCAGTTAATCGATTTTGCTGAGCAGATAGCGGTAGCGCTCGCCGTCAGGGACAAACTCCAGCCGGTGGGTAATGCAGGACGGGGCATCCTCAGCGTGGTGCGACACGAACAGCAGTTGGGTTTCCCCCTCGCTGATCAGCACGTCCACAAAGCGGCGGATCAGCTGGCGGTTCAGCGGATCCAGCCCCTGCAACGGTTCGTCCAGAATCAGCAGCGTAGGGTGTTTAACCAGCGCGCGGACGATTAACGCCAGCCGCTGCTGCCCCCACGACAGGCCGTGGAACGGGGCGTCGGCTACCCGGTTGTCCATGCCCAGAATATCCAGCCACTGCTGCACCAGCTTGTGCTGCTTATCCGATACCGCCTGATAAATGCCGATGGAATCAAAGTAGCCGGAGAGGATCGCGTTGCGCACCGTGGTGCTCACGCGGTAATCCAGATGCAGGCTGCTGCTGACATAGCCAATGTGCTTTTTGATGTCCCAGATGGTTTCCCCGCTGCCGCGACGGCGGCCGAAGAGGGTCAGATCGTTGCTGTACCCCTGCGGATGATCGCCGGTAATCAGGCTCAGCAGCGTGGATTTACCCGCCCCGTTAGGGCCGGTGATCTGCCAGTGTTCACCCGGATTAACCGTCCAGCTGAGGTGATTAAGAATAGGGCGATCGTCATAAGCCACCACGCCGTCGCGCAGCACGATGCGCGGCTGATCGGGATCCAGCCCGCGTCGTGCCGATGGCGCATCCGGCTCCGGCAGGGCGATGCCGTCCAGCTTTTCGCTGTGCGCCAGCTGCGCAACCAGCGCCTGGCGCAGCAGCGTTGCTTTTTCCCCGGTTTCGGTCAGGCTACAGTCTGCCAGCACGCCCGCGTGCTGTACGAAATCAGGAATTTCATCAAAGCGGTTAAGGACCAGCACAACGGTGTATCCCTGCTGGTTGAGCGTCGCCAGCAGCGCGGCCAGCTGTGCGCGGGACTGTACGTCCAGGCCGTCAAACGGCTCATCCAGAATGAGGAGCTCCGGCTCGCCCATCAGCGCCTGGCACAGCAGCGCTTTGCGCGTCTCGCCGGTAGAAAGGTATTTGAAGCGTCGGGTAAGCAGGGCGGTAATGCCAAACTGCTCCGCCAGCTGGCGGCAGCGGGCAGGATCTTTTATCTCATCCTGGATAATTTCCGCCGTCGTGCGGCCGGTATCTTCTTCGCCAGGGCTGAGCATATCGGTATTGTTACGCTGCCACTCATCGCTGACCAGCTTCTGCAGCTGCTCAAAGGAAAGGCGCGTCAGCCGGGTGAATCCACACTCGCGCTGACCCTTCAGCTGGGTTAGTTCCCCCGCCAGGGCGCGGGCCAACGCTGATTTTCCGCTGCCGTTAGTGCCCACAAACGCCCAGCTTTCTCCGGCGCGTAAGGTTAACTCAGGCAGCGACAGGGTACGGGTATCGCTAAGACGAAACGTGCCTTGCGAAATATGCAATGATGACATGTGTTATCCCATTTTTTGCAGCAACAGATGTCAGGGATACCCAGAGTCGGATGGATTGTCAATGCGCTTAGCACAATGTGGCGATAATCACCCGGTCTGCATTGAAATATGCGGTCACGACAGCATCTTCTTCTAATTCAGCCGCGTCGTTTACCGGAACGGTGGCGCAAAGCGTCTGGCCGTCCGCAAGGGTCATCAGCACCTCGCACTGTTCTTCACCGCGTTCAATATGGCTGATGCTTCCCTGAAGCTGGTTATCCGCTTCTGCTGCATGTTCGGGATAGCGCGTGATGCCGATCCAGGGCGCCTTCAGTAATATCAGCACTTCGCTACCTTCGTTTAGCCCGAGGCGTTGGCTGCTTTGCGCGGTGACGGCGGCTTTCAGGCGCGTCGTGCCGTCTGCGAGCAGGATCTCAATGTGCTCCTGCACCGGGGAACGATCGCGTCCCGTTACCGTACCAAACCACTGGTTACGGGCGCTGGTCTGTAACGAGAAGCGGGAGATGGCGGCCAGCAGGCTGTCCAGCGGCAGGCTGTCGTCATCGCTTAACACATCAAATGCCTTTTGCTGGATCTGTGCCAGTAAATCGTAGAGCTGGATCAGCCGTTGCCCGTAGCGCGTTAATGCGGCGCCGCCGCCGCCTTTTCCGCCCGTGGCACGGTCAACCAGCGTCTGCTCGCTCAGGGTGTTCATCTCGTTGATCGCGTCCCAGGCGCTTTTATAGCTGATGCCGGCGTTTTTGGCTCCCTGGCTAATCGAGCCAGTTTGTTCTATTTGTTTTAACAGGGCGATGCGTCGCGGATCGGCGAAAAGCTTCTGCTGAAGTCGTAGGGTGAGGAGAATTTCGGCCTGCATAACGGTGTCCCGGCAAAAAGGCTATTGTGACCCAAATGCCCTGATGCGCAAAGCGCACCGCACAAAAGGGGATGTTTTTATTACTTTTCAGGGTAGAATAAGCCGTTCACAAGATCTGGAGAAAACCATGTTAGAGTTGTTGAAAAGTCTGGTATTCGCGGTAATCATGGTGCCAGTAGTGATGGCTATCATCCTCGGTGCCATCTACGGCCTGGGTGAAGTGTTCAACGTCTTTTCGAACATTGGTCATCGTCGGGACCAGCCTAAAAAGCAGCAATAATTTCCTCCAAAACGCCCGGCCAGCCCGGGCGTTTTGCTCTCAAGTTTCCCTCTTTTCCGCCGATATCATTTACAACGTTCCTTGAGCTTACTCATTAATCGGTACGATTTAGCGCTAGGAACGCCTGTGATATATCGTTATATTTATTTTTATATAACGATACGCACAGGAGCTTCAAATGGCACGTTCATGGGTACGCCTTTTCGCAGGGGCAACGCTGACGCTTTCACTCACCGGGCACGCGCTGGCAGATGAGGGAAAAATCACGGTCTTTGCGGCGGCGTCGCTGACTAACGCGATGCAGGATATTGCTGCGGTATACAAAAAAGAGAAAAACGTTGAGGTCGTTTCGTCGTTTGCCTCCTCGTCCACGCTGGCCCGCCAGATTGAAGCCGGGGCGCCTGCCGATCTGTTCATCTCTGCCGACCAGAAATGGATGGATTACGCGGTTGAGAAAAAGGCTGTTGAAACGGACACCCGTGAAACCCTGCTGGGAAATAGCCTGGTGGCGATCGCGCCTGCAAACAGCAGGCAGGGCGACATCGCCATTAACAAACAGACGGACTGGACCCGTCTGCTCAACGGTGGCCGTCTGGCGGTAGGCGATCCCGCGCATGTCCCGGCCGGGATTTATGCGAAGGAAGCGCTGCAAAAGCTGGGCGCCTGGGAGACGCTGTCGCCGAAGCTGGCACCTGCGGAAGACGTGCGCGGCGCGCTGGCGCTGGTAGAGCGTAACGAAGCCCCGCTCGGGATTGTGTATGGCTCTGATGCGGTTGCCGGTAAAGGCGTGAAGGTGGTGGGCACCTTCCCGGAAGACTCGCATAAGAAAGTGGAATATCCTGTTGCGATAGTTGATGGACATAAAAATGCGACCGTGACGGCCTTCGTTGATTACCTGAAGGGGCCGGAAGCGTCCGCGATCTTTAAACGTTACGGATTTACGACTCACGAATGATATTGACCGAACCTGAATGGCAGGCCGTGCTGCTGAGCCTGAAAGTCTCTTCCCTGGCGGTTGCGCTGAGCTTGCCCTTTGGGGTGTTCTTTGCCTGGTTACTGGTTCGCGTGAAGTTTCCAGGCAAAGCCCTGCTCGACAGCGTTCTTCATCTCCCGCTCGTGCTGCCGCCCGTGGTGGTCGGCTATCTGCTGCTGGTCTCAATGGGGAGGCGCGGTTTTATCGGTGAATGGCTGTACGACTGGTTTGGACTCACCTTTGCTTTCAGCTGGCGCGGCGCGGTGCTTGCCGCGGCGGTGATGTCCTTCCCGCTGATGGTGCGCGCCATCCGCCTGGCGCTGGAAGGGGTTGATATCCGCTTAGAACAGGCTGCCCGCACGCTGGGCGCAGGCCGCTGGCGGGTGTTTCTGACCATCACGCTGCCGCTCACGTTACCGGGCATTATCGTCGGCACGGTGCTGGCCTTCGCCCGTTCGCTGGGCGAGTTTGGTGCAACTATCACGTTTGTATCAAACATTCCGGGCGAGACGCGTACCATCCCGTCTGCGATGTATACCCTGATTCAGACGCCGGGCGGCGAAGGAGCGGCGGCCCGGTTGTGCATTATTTCGATCGTGCTCGCCCTGGTCTCGCTGCTGGTGTCTGAGTGGCTGGCGCGCCTCAGCCGTGAACGGATGGGGAAACAGTGATGCTGGAACTCAACTTTACCCAGACTCTGGGCAACCACACGTTGACGCTGAACGAAACGCTGCCTGCCAGCGGCATCACCGCCATTTTTGGCGTTTCCGGGGCGGGCAAAACGTCGCTGATTAATGCGATTAGCGGCCTGACGCGTCCTCAGTCCGGCCGCATTGTGCTGAATAACCGCGTCCTGAATGACGCAGAAAAGAAGATCTGCCTTGCACCTGAGAAGCGCCGCATCGGCTATGTGTTTCAGGATGCGCGCCTGTTTCCCCACTACAGCGTGCGCGGCAACCTGCGCTACGGTATGGCGAAAAGCATGGCCGGACAGTTTGATAAGCTGGTGGCGCTGCTGGGCATCGAGCCGCTGCTGGATCGCCTGCCGTCTTCGCTGTCGGGCGGTGAAAAACAGCGCGTGGCGATTGGCCGCGCCTTGTTAACCGCGCCGGAACTGCTGCTGCTGGATGAACCGCTGGCCTCGCTGGATATTCCGCGCAAGCGCGAGCTGCTGCCGTATCTGCAACGTCTGGCGCGTGAAATCAACGTTCCAATGCTGTACGTCAGCCATTCGCTGGACGAGATCTTACATCTGGCCGACAAAGTGCTGGTGCTGGAAGCGGGCGGCGTGAAGGCCTTTGGTAACCTGGAAGAAGTGTGGGGCAGCAGCGTCATGCATCCATGGCTGCCAAAGGAGCAGCAGAGCAGCATTCTGAAGGTGAGCGTGCTGGAACACCATCCGCACTATGCGATGACCGCGCTGGCGCTGGGCGATCAGCATCTGTGGGTCAATAAAATCGACACGCCGCTACAGTCGACCATACGGATCCGCATTCAGGCGTCGGACGTCTCTCTGGTGCTGCAACCGCCGCTGCAAACCAGTATCCGCAATATACTGCGCGCCAGAGTGGCGCAGTGTTTTGACGATAACGGTCAGGTAGAAGTGCAGCTGGAGGTGGGCAGCAGAACGCTGTGGGCGCGCATCAGCCCGTGGGCCAGGGATGAGTTAGGCATCAGGCCTGGCCTGTGGCTCTACGCGCAAATCAAGAGCGTCTCCATCACCGCCTGATTACAGCAGGTGGGTATAGATATACTGCGCGATGCTGTCGGTGGTGTTCTCGCCAATCACCACGTCAGCCCGCGCTTTCACCGCGTCATCGGCGTTGCCCATCGCCACGCCCGTGCCGGCAGCTTCGAGCATGCTGATGTCATTATAGTTATCGCCAAACGCAATCACATCCCGCATTGACCAGCCCTGAGACTCAACGAACTGGGTCAGCCGTTTGCCTTTGCTGTTGCCTTTACGGGCAATATCTACCTGATCGTGCCACGACCATTCGCATTCCAGGCCCAGGGTGTGCTCGACATGTTTAGCGAAGGTATTAAGTTTGGTGGTGTCTTCATCGGTCAGGGCGAATTTCCAGATGGCGTCGACATCCGCCGCCGCCTGGCGCAGGGAAGGCACCTGAGTGAATACCGGACGCTGCGCTTCCGGCAGGGACAGCGCCCAGTTGCTGGTGCGGATCACGTGGCCGGTCGGGCGCTCATACATCATGGCGTTATCCACGTACATCAGGCCATGAATGGCGTGCTCATCCAGTAAATCAATCAATTGCAGCGCCTGAGAAACGGGAAGCGGATCGGACGTTAAAACCTTTTTCGCCTGATAATCATACAAATAGGTGCCATTACAACAAATTGCAGGTGTATCTAAGCCCAGTGCCTGATAAAAAGGATGAATGGCAACGTGATGTCGACCCGTTACGATGAGGAGTTGATACCCCGCTTCCTGGGCTCTTTTTAGGGCTTCGAGAGAAGAGGGGAGCAGGGTTTTCTGAGGGGTAAGCAGTGTTCCGTCTAAATCCAGGGCAATCACTCGCGAGGTCATTTTTTCTTCCGGGTTAATGTTGAATTTAAGGCCTGTCGGGATGGTACACCGAGAGCGGATCCCTGCAAAATCCCGAACTACAATTCAGCATTCACCGTTAAAAATAATCAGGAGTATTCATGAAACAAACCGTTTATACCGCCAGTCCTGAAAGTCAGCAGATCCATGTCTGGCGTTTGAATACAGAAGGTTCGCTTACGCTGGTTCAGGTTGTTGATGTGCCAGGCCAGGTTCAGCCGATGGTCGTCAGCCCGGATAAACGTTTTCTTTATGTCGGCGTGCGCCCGGAATTTCGCGTACTGGCCTACCGCATCTCCCCGGATGATGGCGCGCTGACCTATACCGCAGAAGCACCGCTGCCGGGCAGCCCGACCCATATTTCTACCGACCATAAGGGCAACTTTATCTTCAGCGGCTCCTACAATGCAGGCTGCGTGAGCGTCACCCGCCTGGAAGACGGTATTCCGGTTGAAACGGTCGACGTGGTGGAAGGGCTAGAAGGTTGCCACTCAGCTAACATTTCCCCGGATAACCGCACGCTGTGGGTGCCGGCGCTGAAGCAGGATCGCATCTGTCTGTTCACCCTGAGCGAAGACGGCCATCTGGTCGCGCAAAGCCCGGCGGAAGTGACCACCGTGGAAGCGGCAGGCCCGCGCCACATGGTCTTCCATCCGAATCAGCAGTATGCCTACGTGGTAAACGAGCTGAACAGCTCGGTAGACGTGTGGGAGCTGAAAGATCCTAACGGTCAGATTGAGTGCGTGCAGACGCTGGACATGATGCCGTCTGACTTCTCCGACACCCGCTGGGCGGCCGATATTCATATCACGCCGGATGGCCGTCACCTGTATGCCTGTGACCGTACCTCCAGCCTGATCACCGTATTTAGCGTCTCTGAAGACGGCAGCGTGCTGGCGATTGAGGGCTTCCAGCCGACAGAGACCCAGCCGCGCGGCTTTAATGTCGATCACAGCGGCAAATACCTGATTGCGGCGGGGCAGAAATCCCACCACATCGCGCTGTATGAAATCAAGGGCGTGCAGGGGCTACTGGAAGAGAAAGGACGCTATGCGGTCGGCCAGGGGCCAATGTGGGTTGTGATTAACGCGCACTGATCCGCAGAAAGCAAAAAACCTCGCAAATGCGAGGTTTTTTTACGCCCGGTGGTAGCCGGGTGAGCACATCAAAACGTAACCAACGCGGCCATCATAATATTGGCTTAGGATGATGTAAATTCATCATCCGCCTAAAAAAGGAGTTATGACGTGATGGTAACTCTATATCTGTAATAAAATCAGTTGATTATATGCTTACCCTTTATAAATTCCTAAACTCGCCACAACTGTTTTTATGTACAGTGATGGTCTGATATTATTCTGCGCGTTGGTTTGATGTGTTGCAGTTCCGCAATTCAGGATCCTTTTTAAGTCCTGGCTGTCGGGTGGTGCCGACAGTGCCTAAACTGCGGAGCACATCAAAACATAACCAACACACCTCGGGCGACAGGCAGCGGAAAGGTAAGCCAGAGGAGAAGTGCTCTATACCAAAGGAGTGGCGTATGAGCGGTGTGGAATGGGCAATTCTGTTCCTGCAACTCATGGTTGCAATTATGCAACTATTGGATGCGTTTCTTAAGTTCGGTACCTGATGTATCCAGTCGCAGTAAAAAGGGGGATTAAAAATCCCCCTTTTACGCTTATTTTACTGCTTCGGCTCGGCAACCACCTTGCTACCCAGACCGCGGTTGTTGTATTCCCACATGCGGTTGAAGTTAGCGTCGTTCAGATTGCGCTGCACCTTCTCTTTATCATCCACCGTGCCGGTGTTGCCGGAGAACGGACGTTTGGAGATCGCCGCGTCTGCCCACGGTTTCGCCACGTTGAAGCCTTCGTTAATCACGCTGTCGCGGATCACCACCTGACCGTTCGTGGCGGAGTCCACGTCCAGCGAGCGGCCAAGCTGCGCAACGCCGTCACCGGCAGCCGTAAAGCGGCTGTTAACGGCCAGGAAGCCATAGAAGAGGTTAGACTGCGTGGCCGGCGCGAACACGTAACCTTCCTGCTGAGTGCGCGAGTTCACCACGCGGAAGTCGGTGTTCTCGAACACCACCGCACCGCGACCGGACACCATATCCACATCACCTTCAACGTAGCTGTTGGTAACCAGGGTGCGCGTCAGGCGGTTATTCTGGAGGGTATTCTGCACGCCGCTGTTGGTGACGAAGAAGGTGTTCTGACGGCCAAGAATATTGACGTTGTTGATTTGTACCTTGTCGCCATCGCTGCGCAGCGCCACGGCCTGGTGATTACCTGCGTCAACGCTGTCGCCCAGGGTGTTCTGAATGGTCAGATTCTGTAACTGCAGGCCGTTGTTCTGGGACCAGAATACCGCCGAGCACATCACGCCAACGGTGGCGGCACGCTTGCTCTGGCATTTATCAAACATATACCACGCCGGTTTGCCTGGCATGTATTTGCCCGCCGGGTTCACCAGATGGCGCCAGGCCGCGCCGTCGAGCTCTGAATCAATTGCCAGGCCAATTTTTACGTCGACCGCTTTTTCGCCCAGGCCGTAAATGGTAATGCTGCCAGGGGCCGCCGGAACGTACACGGTGCCTTCGTATTCACCCGGCAGGATCGCAATGTACTGACGAGATGCGCTGTGTTTGGTGATTGCCGCATCGACCGCTGCCTGAATAGAGGTGTGCGTGACGCCCTGCGCCCCGGCCGGGCCAACAACGAAGTCTGGCTGTTTCGGCAGGTTAATAGAAGAAGGCGTCCACGGGGCAGCGTTTGGATCCATCGACGAGAAATAGTGCGCACGGGTGAAATTCTTCGCTTCATCCGCAGACAGAACAGGGCGGGAAGCGGTGCCCGGAGCAACCTGCTCAGAGGGTTGCTGATCCGGTGGTGTTGAGCTGCACGCGGATAAAGTCACGCCAAAGGCAAGTGCCAACGCCAGACGGGAAATCCTGGAAATAGTCAAGGTAATGCTCCTGGGTATGCAAGTCTTATCTGGATAGACGAAATAGCCTGCTTTTTTATACTAAGTTGAGCGAAACGGGAAGATAAAAAGGGGAAAAGTTGCACTTTTGCCCGGAGGGGACGGGAAAGTCATCACAAATAAATAACATTTTGCCTCAGGGCAGTTGACAGTCGGCGGCAGATGAAAATAAATGTCTATACAACCCATGACAAGTGGAAGGCACATGCAGCAGATTCATCCCGACGATGTGATATGGCGAAATGCCCGACTGGCAACCCTGGTTGCAGGCGAACCGGAACCGTATGGCCTGAAAGAGCAGCATGCTCTCGTGGTGCGTGGCCAAACGATTCTGGCCGTTATTCCTGAATCAGAGGTCCCCTCCGGGCATCGCCAGTGTGTCGATCTCAACGGGCGTCTGGTCACTCCCGGCCTGATCGACTGCCATACCCACCTGGTGTTCGGCGGCGACCGCGCGGCGGAATGGGAGCAGCGGCTTAACGGCGTATCGTATCAGACCATTAGCGCCCAGGGGGGCGGGATTAACGCCACGGTCACGGCCACCCGCAACAGTTCACCGGAAACCCTGCTGGCTCTGGCGCAGCAGCGTCTCCGGCGCATGATGAACGAAGGGGTAACGACCGTTGAAATCAAATCGGGATACGGGCTCAATGCCGATACCGAAGAGAAAATGCTGCTGGTTACGCGCCAGCTCGGCCTGAACAACCTGGTGGACATCAGCCCGACGCTGCTGGCGGCGCACGCCGTCCCTGCGGAGTACCGGCAGGATCCGGAAGCGTATATGACGCTGGTCTGTGAGGAGATCGTTCCCGCGCTTTGGCAAAAAGAACTGTTTGAAGCGGTGGACGTGTTTTGTGAAAACGTCGGCTTTACCCCGGCACAAACCGAACGCCTGTTCCGGGCCGCCGCCGCGCTCGGTATCCCGGTTAAAGGGCACGTAGAGCAGCTCTCCAGCCTGGGCGGCGCGGCGCTGGTCAGCCGCTACAGGGGGCTTTCCGCGGATCATATTGAGTATCTTGATGATGCGGGGATCCAGGCGATGGCGCACAGCGGCACGGTCGCCGTATTACTCCCGGGGGCGTTCTATTTTCTTCAGGAGCGTCAGCGTCCCCCGGTGGAGCAGCTCAGAAAACAGGGCGTGCCGATGGCCGTAGCCACCGATTACAATCCGGGCACCAGCCCGTTTGCCAGCCTGCATCTGGCGATGAATATGGCCTGCGTCCAGTTTGGCCTGACGCCGGAAGAAGCCTGGGCAGGCGTGACGCGCCATGCCGCGCAGGCGCTGGGGCGCGGCGCGACGCACGGGCAGTTGAAGGCGGGCTACGTGGCCGACTTTGTCGTCTGGGAGGCCAATCATCCGGTTGAGATGGTTTACGAGCCGGGGCGTAATCCTTTATATCATCGCGTATTCCGGGGGCAGATTGCATGAAGCTGTGGCATCCCGTTTCTCCGCAGGTCTGGCAGGGGCGTGACGACAGCGCCGAGTCCAGCACCGCAAAGCGCCTTTTCCAGACGATACGGCAGCGTGAACGCTTCTCCCCCGAGCCGTCAGGCATCGCCCTGATGGGCTTTGAGTGTGATGAAGGGGTAAAGCGTAACCAGGGCAGGCCCGGAGCCGCGCAGGCCCCAGACGTGCTGCGCGGCGCGCTGGCGAATATGGCAAGCCATCAGGGACACGCGCGGCTGGTGGATATGGGCTCTGTTTATGTTGAAGGCAACGCCCTGGAGGCGGCACAGCGGGCGCTGAGCGATGCGGTAACCGCGTGCCAGCAGTCCGGGATGCGAACCCTGATTTTCGGCGGCGGACATGAAACCGCCTGGGCGCACGGGCGCGGCGTGCTTGATGCCTTCGCCACTGAACGCGTTGCGACGATCAACCTTGATGCGCACCTGGATTTACGCAAGGCTGATCGGGCGACATCCGGCACGCCGTTCCGCCAGCTGGCGCACTATTGCGCGTCCCAATCGCGCGAGTTTCACTACGCCTGCCTGGGCGTAAGCCGTGCGGCGAATACGCAGGCGCTGTGGGATGAAGCCGAGCGGCTAAACGTAACGCTGGTGGAAGATCTGCATTTTCGCCGCGATGCGTTATCCTCCCTGGACCGCGTGCTCGCGGGGGCAGACCGGGTTTATCTCACTATCGATCTCGATGTGCTGCCCGGCGCAGAAATGCCCGCCGTGTCGGCCCCTGCGGCGCTGGGGGTTCCGGCCCTGGATCTCTTGCCGGTGATTGAGCGTATCTGCCGAAGCGGTAAACTACAGGCGGCAGATCTCGTGGAATTTAACCCGCACTACGATCGGGACGGTCAGGGCGCGAAGCTAGCCGCCCGACTGGCCTGGCAAATAGCTCACTGGTGGGCATAACAACATTACAGGAGTCAGCATGTTTTCACGCTCACCGCAGCAACCGGCCAGCCCGCCCGCACCTTTTTATGAAAAGGTGAAAAAGGCGATCAGTGAAAAAATCGCCGCGGGCGTCTGGCGTCCGCACGACCGCATTCCGTCAGAAGCCGAGCTGGTGGCGCAGTTTGGCTTTAGCCGCATGACCATCAACCGTGCGCTGCGCGAACTTACCGATGAAGGGCTGCTGGTGCGTTTGCAGGGTGTCGGAACCTTTGTTGCCGAGCCAAAAGGACAATCGGCGCTGTTTGAAATCCGCAGCATTGCCGATGAAATTACCTCCCGTCATCATCAGCACCATTGCGAAGTGCTGGTGCTTGAGGAGACGCAGGCCAGCGCCGGGCAGGCCGCTGAGCTGAACGTGAAGGAGGGCACGCGCATCTTCCATTCGGTGATGGTGCACTATGAGAACGACGTTCCGGTACAAATTGAAGATCGCTGCGTTAACGCCGGGCTGATCCCGGACTATCTTAACCAGGATTACACGCAAACGACGCCGCATGCGTATCTCTCCCTCGTCGCCCCGCTGACGGAAGGGGAGCATATTGTGGAGGCAGTGCGCGCCACGCCGCAGGAATGCGAGCTGTTGCGCATTAAAGAGCACGATCCCTGCCTGCTGATCCGCCGCCGTACCTGGTCATCCTCGCAAATTGTGTCGCACGCGAAGCTGCTGTTCCCGGGAAATCGCTACCGGCTGCAGGGCCACTTTATGTCATAAGATCGATAAGCGTGATCGCTAACGCAATATAGCAAAATTGTATCTTTTCTGTTAAATCCGGCCTTGTGTGTGCTTGTCTATACAAGTATATCTAAATGCATCACCTGTCCCTTATAAGGAACACACAATGTCGTCAGATAAATACCGCAAGCAGGATGTCCGCGCCGCGCGCGGCACCACCCTCACTGCAAAAAGCTGGCTCACCGAAGCACCGCTGCGCATGTTGATGAACAACCTCGATCCTGAGGTGGCAGAAAACCCCCACGAGCTGGTGGTTTACGGCGGCATTGGCCGCGCCGCGCGCAACTGGGCGTGCTATGACGCCATTGTTGAGTCTTTAACGAATCTGGAAAACGACGAAACCCTGCTGGTGCAGTCCGGCAAGCCGGTCGGCGTATTCAAAACCCACAAAAATGCGCCCCGCGTGCTGATTGCCAACTCCAACCTGGTGCCGCACTGGGCGACGTGGGAGCACTTCAACGAGCTGGACGCTAAGGGGCTGGCAATGTACGGCCAGATGACCGCCGGCAGCTGGATCTACATTGGCAGCCAGGGCATCGTGCAGGGCACCTACGAAACCTTCGTGGAGGCAGGCCGCCAGCACTATAGCGGCTCGCTGAAGGGCCGCTGGGTGCTCACCGCCGGTCTGGGCGGCATGGGCGGCGCGCAGCCGCTGGCCGCAACGCTGGCGGGAGCCTGCTCGCTGAACATCGAATGCCAGCAGAGCCGCATCGACTTCCGTCTGCGCACCCGCTACGTGGACGAGCAGGCCACCGACCTTGACGACGCCCTGGCGCGAATTAAGCGCTACACCGCCGAAGGCAAAGCGGTGTCGGTTGCCCTGTGCGGCAACGCGGCGGATATTCTGCCGGAGCTGGTGGCGCGCGGCGTGCGCCCGGATCTCGTTACCGACCAGACCAGCGCCCACGATCCGCTGCACGGCTATCTGCCTAAAGGCTGGAGCTGGGAAACGTACCAGCAAAACGCGGATTCCGATCCGGAGGGCACGGTGCTGGCGGCCAAGCGTTCGATGGCGGAACACGTATCCGCGATGCTCGCCTTCAGCAGGATGGGCATTCCGGTCTTTGATTACGGCAACAACATCCGCCAGATGGCAAAAGAGATGGGCGTCAGCAACGCCTTTGACTTCCCCGGCTTCGTGCCTGCCTATATTCGTCCGCTGTTCTGCCGCGGCATAGGGCCGTTCCGCTGGGTTGCCCTGTCCGGCGATCCGGAGGATATCTACAAAACCGACGCCAAAGTGAAGGAGATTGTCGCCGACGACGAGCATCTGCACCGCTGGCTGGACATGGCCCGCGAACGCATCAGCTTTCAGGGCTTGCCGGCGCGCATCTGCTGGGTAGGGCTGGAGTGGCGGCAAAAGCTCGGCCTGGCCTTTAACGAAATGGTGCGCAGCGGCGAAGTCTCCGCGCCGATCGTGATTGGTCGCGACCACCTGGACTCCGGCTCCGTCGCCAGCCCGAACCGTGAAACCGAAGCCATGCGCGACGGCTCCGATGCGGTCTCCGACTGGCCGCTGCTGAATGCCCTACTCAATACCGCCAGCGGCGCAACCTGGGTGTCTCTCCACCACGGCGGCGGCGTCGGGATGGGCTTCTCCCAGCACTCCGGGATGGTCATCGTCTGTGACGGAACGGATGAAGCCGCCGCGCGCATTGCCCGCGTGCTGCACAACGACCCGGCGACGGGCGTAATGCGCCATGCGGATGCGGGTTACGAGATTGCCATTGACTGTGCCAGAGAGCAGGGACTGAACCTGCCGATGATTACCGCCACACAAGGAAAGCCTGCATGAACGCCTTAACTGTTACTCCCGGCTCGCTGACGCTCAAACAGCTGCGTCGCGTCTGGCGCCAGCCGGTCACGCTCACGCTTGATGAAAGCGCCCACCGTGCGATTAACGACAGCGTGGCGTGCGTCGAGGCCATCGTGGCTGAAGGGCGCACCGCTTACGGCATCAACACCGGTTTTGGCCTGCTGGCCCAGACCCGCATTGCCACGCACGATCTGGAGAATTTACAGCGTTCGCTGGTGCTTTCTCACGCGGCGGGCGTTGGCCAGCCGCTGGACGACGATATTGTCCGCCTGATGATGGTGTTGAAAATCAACAGCCTGGCGCGCGGTTTTTCCGGCATTCGTCTGAGCGTGATCCAGGCGCTGATGGCGCTGGTGAATGCAGAAGTTTATCCGTGGATCCCGGCAAAAGGCTCCGTCGGTGCATCGGGCGATCTGGCGCCGCTGGCGCATATGTCCCTGCTGCTGCTGGGCGAGGGCCAGGCCCGCTGGCAGGGGGAGTGGCTGCCTGCCAGAGAGGCGCTGAAGAAAGCCGGGCTGGCGCCAGTCACCCTCGCGGCAAAAGAGGGGCTGGCACTGCTCAACGGCACTCAGGCATCGACGGCTTTCGCGCTGCGCGGCCTGTTTGAAGCGGAAGATCTGTTTGCGTCGGCGGTGGTCTGCGGCGCGCTGACCACCGAGGCGGTGCTCGGCTCGCGTCGGCCGTTCGACGCGCGTATTCACGAGGTGCGCGGCCAGCGCGGCCAGATTGACGCCGCCGCGATGTACCGGCATCTGCTCACCGACACCAGCGCCATTGCCGATTCACACCACAACTGTGAGAAGGTGCAGGATCCGTATTCCCTGCGCTGTCAGCCGCAGGTGATGGGCGCGTGCCTGACGCAGCTGCGTCAGGCGGCAGAGGTGCTGCTGGTGGAAGCCAACGCGGTGTCCGATAACCCGCTGGTGTTTGCGCAGGAAAATGAGGTGGTGTCCGGGGGCAACTTCCACGCCGAACCCGTGGCGATGGCGGCGGATAATATTGCGCTGGCGGTTGCCGAAGTGGGCGCGCTGTCCGAGCGCCGCATTGCGCTGATGATGGATAAGCATATGTCCCAGCTGCCGCCGTTCCTGGTGCGCAACGGCGGCGTAAACTCGGGCTTTATGATCGCCCAGGTGACCGCCGCGGCGCTGGCGAGCGAGAACAAAGCGCTGTCGCATCCGCACAGCGTGGACAGCCTGCCCACCTCCGCAAACCAGGAGGATCACGTCTCGATGGCCCCGGCTGCCGGGCGTCGCCTGTGGGAGATGGCCGCCAACACCCGCGGCGTGCTGGCGGTAGAGTGGCTGGCGGCGTGTCAGGGCATCGATCTGCGCGAAGGGCTGACGTCCAGCCCGCTGCTGGAGCAGGCGCGTCATGCGCTGCGCGAGCACGTTACGCACTACGATGACGATCGCTTCTTTGCCCCGGATATTGATAAGGCGACGCAGCTTCTGGAAGAAGGACGGCTGGTGGGGTTGCTGCCGCCGGTGCTGTGATGTTTCCCCTCACCCCGGCCCTCTCCCCAAAGGGGAGAGGGTGTTCAAGTTCCCTCTCCCCTTTGGGGAGAGGGCTGGGGTGAGGGGCCATCAGACCGCACGATTACGAATACATCGCCGTAATCGATGCGCTCCCGAGCGAATGGAAATGCACGTTAAAGCCCACCATCGCGCCGCTTGCCCCTTCGTCGACCTCAATCTTATCCACGTCCAGCGCGTGCACCGTGAAGATATAGCGGTGGGTTTCCCCTTTTGGCGGCGCCGCGCCGCCGTAGCCCGCTTTGCCAAAATCAGTGCGCGTCTGTATTGCACCTTCAGGGAGGGCAACCAGGTCGGAGCCGGAACCCTGCGGCAGCACGCGCGTATCCGCAGGCAGGTTTGCCACAATCCAGTGCCACCAGCCGGAGCCGGTCGGGGCGTCCGGATCGTAGCAGGTCACGACAAAGCTTTTGGTTCCGGCGGGCACATCGTCCCACGCCAGGTGGGGAGAGATATTATCTCCCTGATAGCCCATCCCGTTAAACACGTGTCGTTCCGGCAGCTTTTCGCCGTCGCGTAAGTCTTTGCTGATGATTTTCATACGGTTTACCCTCGTGAGTCACTCGTTCACAAAGTGTAACCCATAGGGTTAAATCGTGAAATGCGCCGGAATAGTCACGGCTTTAACCACCGCCGACGTGAGCTTGCGTAACTGCTCCTGCGATATGCTGTACGGCGGCATCAGGTAGATCAGCTTACCGAACGGCCGCACCCACACGCCCTGGTCAACGAAGAAACGCTGCAACGCGGCCATGTTAACCGGATGCGTCGTTTCGACCACGCCGATGGCGCCCAGCACGCGGACGTCCGCCACGTATGGCGCATCCGCCGCCGCGCTCAGCGCCTGTTTCAGCTGCGCCTCAATCGCCGCCACCTGCGCCTGCCATTCGCCGCTCTCCAGAATGGCGAGGCTTTCGCTTGCCACCGCGCAGGCCAGCGGGTTGCCCATAAACGTTGGGCCGTGCATAAAACAGCCCGCTTCGCCGTCGCTGATGGTGTCGGCAACGTGGCGTGTGGTAAGCGTGGCGGAGAGCGTCATGGTGCCGCCGGTCAACGCTTTGCCCAGGCACAGAATATCCGGCGCAATCCCCGCATGCTCGCAGGCGAAAAGCTTCCCGGTGCGGCCAAAGCCGGTTGCGATCTCATCGGCTATCAGCAGAATGCCCTCGCGGTCGCACATTTTTCGAATGCGCTTCAGCCACTCGGGGTGGTACATCCGCATTCCGCCCGCGCCCTGCACAATCGGCTCGAGAATCACGGCAGCAATCTCATGGCGATGGGCCGCCATCAGCCGCGCAAAGCCCACCATGTCCATCTCGTCCCATTCGCCGTCGAAGCGGCTCTGCGGAGCCGGAGCAAAGAGGTTTTCCGGCAGATAGCCTTTCCAAAGGCTGTGCATGGAGTTGTCCGGATCGCACACCGACATCGCGCCAAAGGTGTCGCCGTGATAGCCGTTACGGAAGGTGAGGAATCGCTGGCGCGTTTCGCCTTTCGCATGCCAGTACTGCAACGCCATTTTCATTGCCACCTCCACGGCCACCGAGCCGGAGTCGGCAAGAAACACGCACTCCAGCGCGTCGGGAGTCATCGCTACCAGACGGCGGCACAGATCGACCGCAGGCTGATGGGCGATCCCGCCAAACATCACGTGTGACATCCGGTCAATCTGGGACTTCATCGCCGCGTTCAGCCGCGGATGGTTATAGCCATGGATCGCTGCCCACCAGGAGGACATTCCGTCCACAAGCCGCTCGCCGCTGGCGAGATGCAGCTCGCATCCGTGGGCGGAGGCCACTGGATAGACGGGAAGGGGACGGGTCGTTGAGGTGTAAGGGTGCCAGATATGCTGTCTGTCGAAGGCGAGATCGTCCTGGGTCATAATCGACTTGTAAACCATTTTGAAAAGTTTTAGGTTTACAAGTATAAACCGAACCGACAATTAACAAAACCCTTTGGAGAAGCCCGATGGCTCACCACGCACGCTGGACGATGTCGCAAGTCACTGAATTATTCAATAAACCTTTCCTGGAGCTGATGTTTGAAGCGCAGCAGGTGCACCGTCAGCACTTCGACCCTCGCCATGTTCAGGTCAGCACGCTGCTGTCGATCAAAACCGGTGCCTGCCCGGAAGACTGCAAATATTGCCCGCAAAGCGCGCGCTATAAAACCGGACTTGAATCCGAGCGCCTGATGGAGGTGGAGCAGGTGCTCGACTCCGCGCGTAAGGCGAAAAACGCCGGCTCGACCCGTTTCTGCATGGGGGCGGCGTGGAAAAACCCCAGCGATCGCGACATGCCGTATCTGGAGCAGATGGTAAAGGGCGTGAAGGAGATGGGGCTCGAAGCCTGCATGACGCTCGGCACGCTGAACGACGAGCAGGCGCAGCGTCTGTCGGCGGCGGGGCTGGATTATTACAACCACAACCTCGACACCTCGCCGGAGTTCTACGGCAACATCATCACCACGCGCACCTATCAGGAGCGTCTGGACACGCTGGATAAGGTGCGTGACGCGGGGATCAAGGTCTGTTCCGGCGGTATCGTGGGCCTGGGCGAGACGGTGAGGGATCGTGCCGGCCTGCTGTTACAGCTGGCGAACCTGCCGACCCCGCCGGAAAGCGTGCCAATCAACATGCTGGTGAAGGTGAAAGGCACGCCGCTGGCGGATAACGACGACGTGGATGCGTTTGATTTTATCCGCACCATCGCGGTGGCGCGCATCATGATGCCGACCTCTTACGTTCGCCTCTCTGCCGGTCGCGAGCAGATGAGCGAGCAAACCCAGGCGATGTGCTTTATGGCCGGGGCCAACTCCATTTTCTACGGCTGCAAGCTGCTGACCACGCCGAACCCGGAAGAGGACAAAGACGTTCAGCTGTTCCGCAAGCTGGGGCTGAACCCGCACCAGACCGGGGTGCAGGCGGGAGATATCGAGCAACAGCAGCAGCTGGAGCAGCAGATTTTCAACGCCGACACCGATCGGTTCTACAACGCGGCAGCCGTATGACCTGGCAGGCGCGCATCAGTACCGCGCTCGACGAGCGTCGGGCGGCGGATGCGTTTCGGGTACGCGGGGTGGTGGAACACGGCGCAGGCCGATTTCTCACCCGGGAAGGCCAGCGGTTCTGCAATTTCTCCAGCAACGACTATCTTGGCCTGAGCCAGCACCCGCAGGTCGTTCGCGCCTGGCAGCAGGGCGCGGAACGATACGGCGTGGGCAGCGGCGGCTCCGGGCACGTCAGCGGCTACACCGCCGCGCATCAGGCGCTGGAGGAGGCGCTGGCCGACTGGCTGGGCTATCCGCGCGCGCTGCTGTTTATCTCCGGTTTTGCCGCCAATCAGGCGGTAATTGCCGCCCTGATGGGCAAAGAGGACCGCATTGTCGCAGACCGCCTGAGCCACGCCTCGCTGCTCGAAGCAGCACATCTCAGCCCGGCGCAGCTGCGGCGTTTTGCCCATAACGATGTCGCTCAGCTGAACGCCCTGCTGGAAAAAAACGGTACAGGTCTCCAGCTGGCGGTGACGGAAGGGATATTCAGCATGGATGGCGACAGCGCGCCGCTCGCCGCCCTGCACGAGGCCGCAAAACGGCATAATGCCTGGCTGATGGTTGACGATGCCCACGGCACTGGCGTCGTCGGCGAGGAGGGGCGCGGAAGCGCGTACCGGCAGCGCGTCAGGCCGGAGCTGCTGGTGGTTACCTTCGGAAAAGGGTTTGGCGTTAGCGGCGCCGCGGTGCTGTGCAGCGAGCCGGTGGCCGATTACCTGGTCCAGTTCGCCCGGCACCTGATCTACAGCACCAGCATGCCCCCGGCGCAGGCCGTGGCGCTTTGCGCGTCACTGTCCGTGATCCGCGGCGAAGAGGGGGCTGAACGCCGTGCGCGCCTGGCTGAACATATTCAGCGTTTTCGCCGGGGCATTTGCGAGCTCCCGTTCCGCCTGACCGATTCACAAAGCGCCATTCAGCCTCTTATCGTGGGCGAAAACCACCGGGCGCTGGCGCTGGCACAGGCGCTGCGGGAAAGCGGAATGTGGGTGACGGCTATCCGTCCGCCTACCGTTCCGCCGGGCACCGCGCGTTTGCGTCTGACGCTCACGGCAGCGCACGAAGCCGGGGATATCGACGCCCTTCTGGAGGCTCTGCATGTCTTCCGTCAATAAGCAGGCTGTTGCCGCGGCGTTTGGCCGGGCTGCGCAAAGCTATTCACAGCACGATGAGCTGCAGCGCCTGAGCGCGCGCGGGCTGCTCTCCGCGCTCGGCGACAAACGGTTTGCGCAGGTGCTGGACGCGGGCTGCGGGCCGGGAAGCAACAGCCGCTACTGGCGCGAAAACGGCAGCCACGTTACGGCGCTGGATCTGTCCTCGCGAATGCTGGAAGAAGCCCGTCAGCAGCAGTCGGCGGACCATTATCTGGTGGCCGATATCGAGTCCATTCCGCTGGCGGACGCCCGGTTCGACCTGGTCTGGAGCCATCTGGCGGTGCAGTGGTGCACCAGCCTGCCGCAGGCGCTGTGCGAGCTGTACCGCGTGGCGCGGCCCGGCGGGACGGTGGCGTTTACCACCCTGCTGGAAAGTTCGCTGCCGGAGCTGAATCAGGCGTGGAGGGCGGTGGATGCGCAGCCGCACGCCAACCGGTTTCTCTCCCACGGGCAGGTCATCCAGGCGCTGGACGGCTGGCGCTATCGCGGCGTGGCCCAGACCGTCACCCTCGAATTTAGCGATGCGTTAAGCGCCATGCGCTCTCTTAAGGGCATTGGCGCCACGCACCTGCACGCCGGGCGGGAGAAGAAGCCGCTCACCCGCGGTCAGCTACAGCGTCTGGAGCTGGCCTGGCCGCAGGCGCGGGGCCAGTTCCCGCTCTCTTATCATCTTTTTCATGGGATTATTGAACGTGACTGAACGTTATTTTGTTACCGGCACGGACACCGAAGTCGGAAAAACGGTTGCCAGCGCCGCGCTGCTGCAGGCGGCGAAACGGCTGGGGAAAAAGGCCGCCGGATATAAGCCCGTGGCCTCCGGCAGCGAGATGACGCCGGAGGGGTTACGCAATACCGACGCGCTGGCGCTACAGCGTAACGGCAGCCTCAGCCTGGCCTATTCTGCGGTAAATCCCTACACCTTCGCCGAGCCAACCTCGCCGCACATCGTAAGTGCTGATGAAGGCCGTCCGATTGAGTTCGCCGTGCTCTCATCCGGCCTGCGCGCGCTTGAAAGTCAGGCCGACTGGGTGCTGGTGGAAGGGGCCGGCGGCTGGTTTACCCCGCTTTCGGAACAGCAGACGTTTGCCGACTGGGTGCAGGCCGAACGGCTCCCGGTGATTCTGGTGGTCGGCGTGAAGCTTGGGTGTATTAACCACGCCATGCTGACCGCTCAGGCCGTACGGCAGGCCGGGCTGCCGCTGGCAGGCTGGATAGCCAATGACGTGGTTGCGCCGGGTAAGCGCCATGCTGAGTATCTGGCGACGCTGAAGCGGATGCTGCCAGCGCCGTTCCTGGGGGAGATCCCGTGGCTTGCCGACGGTGCAGAGCAGGCGGAAACCGGGCAGTATCTCAATCTCAGCGCCTTACGTCCCGCGCCATCCAGTGTGCAATAAGCTCGTCATTCAGCTCGTTAACGTGGCCCTGCGCCACGTTACGCCCGCGATAGAGCATGCAGAAACGGTCCGCCACCCGGCGGATAAACGATAGCTGCTGCTCCGCTAACAGCACCGTCATTCCCAGCTCCCGATTCAGCCGCACCAGCAGCTGTCCCAGCCTGTGGGCGAAACTCTGCCCGGCGCCATGCATGGGCTCATCCAGGATCAGCACCCGCGGGCGGTTAACCAGCGCGCTGGCCAGGGCCAGCCGATACTGATCGTCAGGCGAAAGCGTAGCGGCGCGGACCTGGCGCAGCGGATACAGCTCCGGGAACAGATCATACGCCTCGCTTTTTGCGGCAGGATCGGGTTTCCCCGTCGCCCGCATGGCGATATGCAGGTTTTCATCAATGGTCAGCTGGGAAAATATCCGCCGATCCTGCGGGACGTAGCCTATCGTTGGCGGCGCAGGGGGTTCTGCCGACGGGCTGAGCAAATTACGCGGCGGCGCACCGGCTTCATGCCAGATGATGGTGCCGCTCTCGACGGGCACTTTTCCGGTAATGCAGTTCATGAGCGTGGATTTGCCCATGCCGGGCAGGCCAACGATGCCTGTACAGATCCCTTGCGGAAAGTCGACATTCACGTTCCATAGCGTATGTTGGCTTCCGTAAAACTGATTTACAGCACGCAGACTCAACATCTTTCTCTCCTTAAAAATGTGTGGGTGTAAGGCTCAGGTTGATGTCTGCAAAACGCCTGCCAGAAGCTGAATAATGATTAAAAAAAGGCCGTTTTTAGGAATAACACACTGCTTAAAAGTTATACGGCTGCTTCAAATGCACGCTCCCGGTGCCGAACATGTTGAATTGTGGTGCAGGGAAAAATGACGGAAATGTGATTAAGATCTCACCGACTGCTTATGAAAAATTGAGCGCTTTCCAGGCAAAAAAGAGTGATAAAAATTTTTTACCGCCGCTTCGTGGGAAAAACCGGGAATTTGCTGAAGTACGCGCCATACGGGCTGGAGGCAGTTATCCACTATTCCTGTGGATAACCTTGTGCATTAGAGTTAGAAAACACGCGATAAGCGAGAGAATACGCGGGTTACGCCCAAATTGATGCGAAACGCGGCTTGATGAAATAATCGTTGTTTATTAATGAATTAGATAAATGCAATTCCCGGCACCGCACCACGACGGGTTGCCACAAAACTTTCATATCGTCCCTTGACAAATGTTAAAAAAGTAATAGTTCTGGGGATAACCCCCAAAGCGTGGTGTTTTATTTTGTCTGATATAAAATTTTGGTCGGGATCGCGCTAAACCTCTCCCCGCTACGCTAAATATCCTGACACGCTACTGGTTTTTCATCCAGTGTTTTTTACTGGCAATCCTGGCCACAACGAGTAAAATTACTCACCTGCCGCTTATTACGTCATCAGGTCGTTGCCCATGAGTAAACCGTTCAAATTGAATTCTGCTTTTCGTCCATCCGGGGACCAGCCCGAGGCTATTCGCCGCCTGGAAGAGGGGCTGGAAGACGGGCTGGCGCACCAGACCCTGCTTGGGGTAACCGGTTCGGGTAAAACGTTTACCATTGCCAACGTCATTGCCGATCTTCAGCGGCCAACCATGGTCCTGGCGCCCAACAAAACGCTGGCGGCGCAGCTGTACGGTGAGATGAAAGAGTTCTTCCCGGAAAACGCCGTAGAGTATTTCGTCTCCTACTACGACTATTACCAGCCGGAAGCCTACGTTCCCAGCTCCGACACGTTTATCGAAAAAGATGCCTCGGTGAATGAACACATTGAGCAGATGCGTCTGTCGGCGACCAAAGCGCTGCTGGAGCGTCGCGACGTGGTGGTGGTGGCCTCGGTTTCGGCGATCTACGGCCTGGGCGATCCGGATCTCTATCTCAAGATGATGCTGCACCTGACGCAGGGGATGATCATCGATCAGCGCGCGATTTTGCGCCGTCTGGCGGAGCTGCAGTACACCCGTAACGACCAGGCGTTTCAGCGCGGGACCTTCCGCGTGCGCGGTGAGGTGATCGACATCTTCCCGGCGGAATCGGACGACATGGCGCTGCGCGTTGAGCTGTTCGACGAAGAGGTGGAACGGCTGTCGCTGTTCGATCCGCTGACCGGCCACGTCGAGTCCGTTATTCAGCGCTTCACCATCTACCCGAAAACGCACTACGTCACGCCACGCGAGCGTATCGTGCAGGCGATGGAAGAGATCAAGGTTGAGCTGGCGGACCGCCGCAAGGTGCTGCTGGCGAACAACAAGCTGCTGGAAGAGCAGCGCCTGAGCCAGCGTACCCAGTTCGATCTCGAGATGATGAACGAGCTGGGATACTGCTCCGGCATTGAAAACTACTCGCGCTATCTTTCCGGGCGCGGGCCGGGCGAAGCGCCGCCTACGCTGTTTGACTACCTTCCGGCGGACGGCCTGCTGGTGATCGACGAATCCCACGTCACCATCCCCCAGATCGGCGGGATGTACCGCGGTGACCGCGCGCGTAAAGAGACGCTGGTGGAGTACGGGTTCCGTCTGCCGTCAGCGCTGGACAACCGTCCGATGAAGTTTGAAGAGTTTGAGGCGCTTGCCCCGCAGACTATCTACGTATCGGCAACGCCGGGCAACTACGAGCTGGAAAAATCCGGTGATGACGTGGTGGACCAGGTGGTGCGCCCGACCGGGCTGCTGGATCCGATTATCGAAGTGCGTCCGGTGGCAACCCAGGTGGACGACCTGCTCTCGGAAATTCGAGCCCGTTCCGCCATCAACGAGCGCGTGCTGGTTACCACGCTCACCAAGCGCATGGCGGAAGATCTGACGGAGTATCTGGAAGAGCACGGCGAGAAGGTGCGTTATCTGCACTCGGACATCGATACCGTGGAGCGCATGGAGATTATCCGCGATCTGCGTCTGGGCGAGTTCGACGTGCTGGTGGGGATCAACCTTCTGCGAGAAGGTCTGGACATGCCGGAAGTTTCGCTGGTGGCCATTCTGGACGCCGACAAAGAGGGCTTCCTGCGCTCCGAGCGTTCGCTGATCCAGACCATTGGCCGCGCCGCGCGTAACGTCAACGGGAAGGCGATCCTGTACGGGGATAAAATTACCCCGTCGATGGCGAAAGCCATTGGCGAAACGGAACGCCGTCGCGAGAAGCAGCAGCGCTACAACGAAGAGCACGGCATTACACCGCAGGGGCTGAACAAGAAGGTGGTGGATATTCTGGCGCTGGGTCAGAACATTGCGAAGACCAAAGCGAAAGGCCGCGGCAAGGCCCGTTCAGTGGTGGAAGAGGATACCGTCGCGCTGACGCCGAAAGCGCTGCAGCAGAAGATCCACGAGCTGGAAGGGCAGATGATGCAGCACGCCCAGAACCTGGAGTTCGAAGAGGCGGCGCAGATTCGCGACCAGCTGCATCAGCTTCGGGATCTCTTCATCGCCGCATCTTAGGTAAAGCAGCGTGTTTTCGCCCTCTCCCTGTGGGAGAGGGCATCAGGCCGCACAAAACGAGCCTACCCCAGCTCCTGAATCGCCTTCTCCAGCGCCTCGCGCAGCAGGTGGCGGTCGTGACGGTATTTTATGTCGCTTGCCTCCAGCGGCTCCTGCACCACTACGCGATCGCCAATTCCCGACACATCTACTTTCGGCCCGACCACGACACCGTCGATAATTTTTTTGCCGACGTACTGCTCCATCAGTTCAAGCTTGTCCGCCAGCGACAGGCTCGCCGCCGCCGGGCTCAGCTCGCGACCTAAATTACCGATATACACCATGGGCGCGGGCGTTCTGCGCAGCGCCTGCGCCAGCTCGTTTACCAGCAGGATTGGCATCAGGCTGGTATAAAAACTTCCCGGCCCAATCAGGATAAGATCGGCTTCGCCAATCGCTTCTACCGCTTCACGCGTTGCGTGTACGCTGGGGTAGGTCATCAACTCTTTTGGCGGCAGAATAAGCTGATCGATATTCACCTCGCCGTATACCTCGTGATCGTCGGCATCGATCGCCATCAAATCCACCGGCTGTTCCGACATCGGGATCAGAAACGCATCCACTTTGAGCAGGTTACGAATTAAGTTGATTGCCTCCAGAGGTCGCACGCTCAGGTGGTCCAGCGCCTTTAACATCAGATTTCCCAGGTTATGGCCTGAAAGTTCGCCATTCCCACCAAAACGGTACTCAAACATCGCCGAGGCCACGCTTGGCTCCGTAATGAGCTGGTTAAGACAGTTGCGCATGTCACCCCAGGCAATCCCGCCTTCGGCGCGTCGGATCCGCCCGGTGGAGCCGCCGTTGTCGGTGGTGGTCACGATGCCCGTCAGGCGTGAGCCAAGTGACGATAACGACGACATAACCCGACCCAGGCCATGGCCTCCTCCAAGTGCGACCACGCGGTCCAGATCCGCAAAAGTGCGATTGCGCATACCCATTCCTT
Source organism: Enterobacter cloacae complex sp. 2022EL-00788 (assembly GCF_026627565.1). NCBI lineage: Bacteria > Pseudomonadati > Pseudomonadota > Gammaproteobacteria > Enterobacterales > Enterobacteriaceae > Enterobacter > Enterobacter cloacae complex sp. 2022EL-00788. Next base: position 468,524 of record NZ_JAPNMC010000002.1, read on the forward strand.
ATCCTGTTTTATCTTGCGTCACAGTAACGCAACTACCCCTAAAAGACGATGCTTCTCACAATCCATAATGACGTATATCAATGCGAAAGCGCTGTTTTTGCGTATTCTGTAGTGAAAATGCACGATAACACCGTTATGTATAAATTTATATAGCGAAAAGCGAGAATGGCGCAGTGGAGATTTCCACGCTACTATCGCCATAACCACGTTTTCAAAACTGAAAACATACACTCTAGCCCTGGCGCCTGTGTCGAGAGATATGGCGCCCTGGCCGTGGCGGATTTGCCACCAGGGTACAGAAAGAAATGACTGTGCCTCCCGTATCTGGAAAGGTGTACATGGCTTCACAACTTACTGATGCTTTCGCGCGTAAGTTTTTCTACTTACGTTTGTCGATTACCGATGTGTGTAACTTCCGTTGCACCTACTGTCTGCCCGACGGCTATAAGCCTGGCAGCGTCACCAATAACGGCTTTCTCTCCGTGGATGAAGTGCGTCGCGTCACGCGTGCGTTCTCTGAACTCGGTACGGAAAAGGTCCGTCTGACCGGGGGAGAACCTTCCCTGCGTCGTGATTTCCCTGACATCATTGCCGCCGTGCGCGAAAACGAGCGTATCCGCCAGATTGCGGTGACCACCAACGGCTATCGCATGGCGCGCGACGTGGCGAACTGGCGCGAAGCGGGCCTGACGGCGATTAACGTCAGCGTCGATAGCCTTGACGCCCGTCAGTTCCACGCCATTACCGGCCAGGACAAGTTCCGTCAGGTGATGGACGGCATTGACGCGGCGTTTACGGCCGGTTTCGACAAGGTCAAAGTCAATACCGTTTTGATGCGTGATGTGAATCACCATCAGCTGGACACCTTCCTGGCGTGGATCAAACCGCGCCGTATTCAACTGCGTTTTATTGAGCTGATGGAAACCGGAGAGGGCAGCGAGCTGTTCCGCCGGCATCACATCTCCGGCATGGTGCTGCGCGATGAACTGCTGAAGCACGGCTGGATCCACCAGATCCGCCAGCGTAGCGATGGCCCGGCGCAGGTCTTCTGTCACCCGGATTATGAAGGCGAAATCGGGCTTATCATGCCCTATGAGAAAGACTTCTGTGCCAGCTGCAACCGCCTGCGCGTCTCCTCCGTGGGCAAACTGCACCTCTGCCTGTTCGGAGATGGCGGCGTCGATCTGCGTGATTTGCTGGAAGACGATGCCCAGCAGGACGCGCTTGAAGCACGCATTTCCGAGGCGCTGACGCACAAAAAGCAGACCCATTTCCTGCATCAGGGCAATACCGGAATCACTCAGAACCTGTCTTATATCGGCGGGTAATCAGGCTTTAGAAGGAACCAGAAGATGAGTCAGGTAAGCGCAGAATTTATCCCGACACGCATTGCTATTCTTACCGTTTCCGATCGTCGCGGTGAAGAGGATGACACCTCCGGCCACTGGCTGCGCGAGGCGGCACACGAAGCCGGACACCAGGTTGTTGATAAAGCGATCGTAAAAGAGAACCGTTACGCTATTCGTGCGCAGGTCTCGCAGTGGATTGCGGGTGATGACGTCCAGGTGGTGCTGATTACCGGCGGTACCGGCTTTACCGCAGGCGACCAGGCGCCAGAAGCGCTGCTCCCGCTGTTCGATCGCGAAGTGGAAGGCTTTGGTGAAGTGTTCCGCATGCTCTCCTTTGAAGAGATTGGCACCTCCACGCTTCAGTCGCGCGCCGTAGCGGGCGTGGCGAACAACACGCTGATCTTCGCCATGCCGGGTTCGACTAAGGCCTGCCGCACCGCGTGGGAGAATATTATTGCCCCGCAGCTGGATGCCCGTACCCGTCCGTGTAATTTTCATCCCCATTTAAAGAAATAAGCTATGTCACAACTGACCCACATTAACGCCGCCGGCGAAGCGCATATGGTGGATGTCTCCGCCAAGGCTGAAACGGTGCGCGAGGCGCGCGCTGAAGCGTTCGTCACCATGCTGCCGCAGACGCTGGCGATGATTATCGACGGCAGCCATCACAAGGGCGACGTGTTTGCCACCGCCCGCATCGCCGGTATTCAGGCTGCAAAACGTACCTGGGACTTAATCCCGCTTTGCCATCCGCTGATGCTCAGCAAGGTGGAGGTGAACCTGCAGGCGCAGCCGGAGCATAACCGCGTGCGTATAGAATCCCTCTGCCGCTTGACCGGGAAGACCGGCGTGGAGATGGAGGCGCTGACGGCAGCGTCCGTGGCGGCGCTGACCATCTACGATATGTGCAAAGCGGTGCAGAAGGATATGGTGATTGGCCCGGTGCGTCTGCTGGCGAAAAGCGGCGGCAAATCCGGTGATTTTAAGGTGGACAGCCATGATTAAGGTGCTCTTTTTTGCCCAGGTCCGCGAGCTGGTGGATACCGACAGCCTGACGCTGGACGCTACTTTTGAAAACGTCGCCGCCCTGCGCGCGCATCTGGCTGCGCAAAGCGACCGCTGGGCGCTGGCGCTGGACGAGGGCAAGCTGCTGGCCGCCGTTAACCAGACGCTGGTGGAGTTCAGCCACCCGCTGGCCGAAGGGGATGAAGTGGCATTCTTCCCGCCGGTTACGGGGGGTTAAGATGGCGGAAACCCGAATTCTGGTCGGCCCTGAACGCTTTAGCGTCGGTACCGAATACGGCTGGCTGGCAGAGCGCGATGAAGACGGCGCGGTCGTGACCTTCACCGGAAAAGTGCGTAACCACAACCTCGGCGACAGCGTAAAAGCGTTGACGCTCGAGCACTATCCGGGGATGACCGAAAAATCGCTGGCGGCGATCGTGGAAGAGGCGCGAGGCCGCTGGCCGCTGGGGCGCGTTACGGTTATTCATCGCATCGGTGAGATGTGGCCCGGCGAAGAGATTGTGTTTGTTGGCGTCACCAGCGCGCACCGCGGGAGCGCCTTTGCGGCAGGGGAGTTCATCATGGACTACCTTAAAACCAAAGCCCCGTTCTGGAAGCGTGAGGCGACGCCGGAAGGCGAGCGCTGGGTAGAATCGCGCGACAGCGACAAGCAGGCTGCCAGCCGCTGGTAACAGGTTTATGAGGATGTGTTAGTCTTAACGTGTGTGTTTACTTAATCAGGAGTGAATCATGGACCGATTTCCGCGTTCCGATTCGATAGTACAGCAGACCCGTAGCGGGTTGCAGACCTACATGGCTCAGGTATATGGCTGGATGACGGTCGGCCTGCTGCTTACCGCGTTTATTGCCTGGTATGCGGCAAACACGCCTGAACTGATGATGTTCATCTTCTCCAGCAAAATCACCTTCTTTGGGCTGATTATCGCGCAGCTGGCGCTGGTGTTCGTCCTCTCCGGGCTGGTGCACAAGCTCAGCGCGGGGATGGCGACCACGCTGTTTATGCTCTACTCGGCGCTGACCGGGCTGACGCTTTCCAGCATCTTCATCGTCTACACCTACTCCTCTATCGCCAGCACGTTTGTGGTGACCGGCGGAATGTTTGGCGTGATGAGCCTGTACGGCTACACCACCAAACGCGATCTGAGCGGTTTCGGCAGCATGCTGTTTATGGGGCTGATTGGGATTGTGCTGGCGTCGCTGGTGAACCTGTGGCTGAAGAGTGAAGCGCTGATGTGGGCGGTAACCTATATCGGTGTCGTCATCTTTGTCGGCTTAACCGCCTATGACACCCAGAAGCTAAAAAATATCGGTGAACAGATTGACGTTCGCGACAGTGCTAACCTGCGCAAATATTCAATTCTGGGCGCGCTGACGCTTTATCTGGACTTTATCAACCTGTTCCTGATGCTGCTGCGTATTTTTGGCAACCGTCGTTAGTGAGGGTGGGGCTGTCTGATGCCCTCACCCTGACCCTCTCCCACAGGGCTGAGTGTTCCCCACAAATTAATGCGAGCACTAAGCAATCCCCTCGCCCCTCCGGGGAGAGGGTTAGGGTGAGGGGAACATACGGCGGTGGTGGTCATTCCGTTCACGTTATGTTCCTTGCTACTCTGTAACGACATGACCGGTGAACGTGCCAGGGTGGCTCAGTCTGCACTGAACCCCATATCCTGGACACCAGATCAAAGAATCTGGAGGTCCTTATGAGATATCCCTTTCACATCCGTCTTGCGGCGGTTCAGCATTACATGACTGGCCAGTCGAGCATTATAGAAACA
>NZ_JAPNMC010000030.1:0-1591 GCF_026627565.1 Enterobacter cloacae complex sp. 2022EL-00788
TTCACGAGGCGCTACCTAAATAGCTTTCGGGGAGAACCAGCTATCTCCCGGTTTGATTGGCCTTTCACCCCCAGCCACAGGTCATCCGCTAATTTTTCAACATTAGTCGGTTCGGTCCTCCAGTTAGTGTTACCCAACCTTCAACCTGCCCATGGCTAGATCACCGGGTTTCGGGTCTATACCCTGCAACTTAACGCCCAGTTAAGACTCGGTTTCCCTTCGGCTCCCCTATACGGTTAACCTTGCTACAGAATATAAGTCGCTGACCCATTATACAAAAGGTACGCAGTCACCCCATAAAGAGGCTCCCACTGCTTGTACGTACACGGTTTCAGGTTCTTTTTCACTCCCCTCGCCGGGGTTCTTTTCGCCTTTCCCTCACGGTACTGGTTCACTATCGGTCAGTCAGGAGTATTTAGCCTTGGAGGATGGTCCCCCCATATTCAGACAGGATACCACGTGTCCCGCCCTACTCTTCGAGTTCACAGCATGTGTGCTTTCGTGTACGGGACTATCACCCTGTACCGTCGGACTTTCCAGACCGTTCCACTAACACACAAGCTGATTCAGACTCCGGGCTGCTCCCCGTTCGCTCGCCGCTACTGGGGGAATCTCGGTTGATTTCTTTTCCTCGGGGTACTTAGATGTTTCAGTTCCCCCGGTTCGCCTCGTTAGCCTATGTATTCAGCTAACGATAGTGCAACGAATTGCACTGGGTTTCCCCATTCGGACATCGCCGGGTCAAGGGTTCATATCACCTCGCCGGCGCTTTTCGCAGATTAGCACGTCCTTCATCGCCTCTGACTGCCAGGGCATCCACCGTGTACGCTTAGTCGCTTAACCTCACAACCCGAAGATGTTTCACTTCTGATTGCGAAAATTTGAGAGACTCGAACACACATGAGCTGTGTGTCGTTTCAATTTTCAGCTTGATCCAGATTTTTAAAGAGCAAATATCTCAAACGTGACTCGTAAGTCAGTTTTGAGATATGACGGCAGGTGACTTTCACTCACGAACCAGCAAGTGGCGTCCCCTAGGGGATTCGAACCCCTGTTACCGCCGTGAAAGGGCGGTGTCCTGGGCCTCTAGACGAAGGGGACACTGAAGTCTCAATCGCAAGACGCCTTGCTATTTACTTTTCATCAGACAATCTGTGTGAGCACTACAAAGGCAGGTTCTTTAAGGTAAGGAGGTGATCCAACCGCAGGTTCCCCTACGGTTACCTTGTTACGACTTCACCCCAGTCATGAATCACAAAGTGGTAAGCGCCCTCCCGAAGGTTAAGCTACCTACTTCTTTTGCAACCCACTCCCATGGTGTGACGGGCGGTGTGTACAAGGCCCGGGAACGTATTCACCGTAGCATTCTGATCTACGATTACTAGCGATTCCGACTTCATGGAGTCGAGTTGCAGACTCCAATCCGGACTACGACGCACTTTATGAGGTCCGCTTGCTCTCGCGAGGTCGCTTCTCTTTGTATGCGCCATTGTAGCACGTGTGTAGCCCTACTCGTAAGGGCCATGATGACTTGACGTCATCCCCACCTTCCTCCAGTTTATCACTGGCAGTCTCCTTTGAGTTCCCGGCC
>NZ_JAPNMC010000031.1:0-1566 GCF_026627565.1 Enterobacter cloacae complex sp. 2022EL-00788
ACTTTATCAACGGCGATCCGGACCGGCCGATTATCACCGGGCGCGTGTACAACGACGCGAGCATGCCGCCGTGGGCGCTGCCGGCAGCGGCGACGCAGATGGGCTTTATGAGCCGCTCGAAGGATGGCTCGGTCGATAACGCCAACGCCCTGCGCTTTGAGGACAAGGCGGGCGCGGAGCAGGTGTGGATCCAGGCCGAGCGCAACCTGGATATCAACGTTAAGAATGATGAGTCCCATGCGACTGAAAAAAATCGAACCCAGTATGTGGGCGAAGATGAAACCTTACGGGTGGCAAAAAATCAGAAAGCAGGTGTGAAAGGTGAGGTGGTTTGCCTGACGGGTAGCAGCCGCAGCGATAAAGTTGTTAATAACTACATTCTCTCAGCGGGTAATACCCTGAGGCTGGAGTGTGGTGAAAGCGCTATCGAATTAACAAAAGACGGCAGCGTGAATATCATCGGCAATAACTTCAACTTTACTGCAAAACAGAATGCGCAAATAAATACGCTTTCCGGGCAGCTGCATTTAAATCCTGCTGAAGGAACCAATGCCATCGATGCACCAGGGGCATCCCACCAGTCAGCGATCCAGCAGGAAGTGGATGGCTTTTTTGTGTTCAATGCTAATAAATAATTATATTCAGCCTGCCACATAACCGGCTTTCCCGTCACCATAGGCGACGGGAAAGCCAGGCATTGAGGGGCAAAAGAGGCACCCTGAAATGAACTGGTTATTCTTTTTTTCCTTTTTGATCCTCACGCTTGCACTTATCTGGAATGACAATAACCTTTTTAATAAGAAACAATGGATCAGCATGGGTCTGATGCTGGGGCTTGTCCTGCTTTCTACAGCCGGCATTGGTTTTCTTTTAAAATGGCTGGCGCTGACATTTTCAATATTTCCGGTCGCGGTGGCTAAACACTACTCCATCATCTTATCAATGTCTCTCCTGTGCGTCTGGGGTATGAAATTTACCGTCGTTTTGCTATGCACAATATTTTCTGGTGTTATGGCGGGGCATAAAAAATACAACGCTCCGAATTATGAAAAGATCTCCCGGGTCACATACACCGTAGCGTCGCCCCTGTTTATCTTCGCCAGGCTCCTTCTTTCGTTGGGGTGTGTCCTTATGTTTTCAGGTTTGTGGCTTAAGTAAGCGTTGTAATTGACGCTGCATTGCGGCTGCTGAAACTAAGACGTTGCATTTACGGAATAAAGATTATGCTCAACCGAATTACCGTTCAGCTCCCCGTCGAGGGGCTGCTCTTCTGGAAACTCTCCGGCCGCGAGGCGATGTCCGAGTCGTTCGCCCTGACGCTGACCCTGCTCGGCACGGACGCGCGCATCGACCGCAGCAAATTGCTGGGTCAGCCGGTCACGGTGACTATCCCGACCCAGAACCTGCTTACCCCGCGCTTCATCAACGGCAAAGTCACGCGCGTGGCGGTGAGCGCCGTTGAGCTGACGGGCACCCGCTACGCGGTCTACCAGCTGACGGTGGAGCCGGACCTGTGGCCGATGAAGCGAGACCGCAACCTGCGCATCTTCCAGGGGCAGACGGTGC
>NZ_JAPNMC010000032.1:0-1446 GCF_026627565.1 Enterobacter cloacae complex sp. 2022EL-00788
TCATCTTCGGGGGTAGAGCACTGTTTCGGCTAGGGGGCCATCCCGGCTTACCAACCCGATGCAAACTACGAATACCGAAGAATGTTATCACGGGAGACACACGGCGGGTGCTAACGTCCGTCGTGAAGAGGGAAACAACCCAGACCGCCAGCTAAGGTCCCAAAGTCATGGTTAAGTGGGAAACGATGTGGGAAGGCACAGACAGCCAGGATGTTGGCTTAGAAGCAGCCATCATTTAAAGAAAGCGTAATAGCTCACTGGTCGAGTCGGCCTGCGCGGAAGATGTAACGGGGCTAAACCATGCACCGAAGCTGCGGCAGCGACACTATGTGTTGTTGGGTAGGGGAGCGTTCTGTAAGCCGTTGAAGGTGTGCTGTGAGGCATGCTGGAGGTATCAGAAGTGCGAATGCTGACATAAGTAACGATAAAGCGGGTGAAAAGCCCGCTCGCCGGAAGACCAAGGGTTCCTGTCCAACGTTAATCGGGGCAGGGTGAGTCGACCCCTAAGGCGAGGCCGAAAGGCGTAGTCGATGGGAAACAGGTTAATATTCCTGTACTTGGTGTTACTGCGAAGGGGGGACGGAGAAGGCTATGTTAGCCGGGCGACGGTTGTCCCGGTTTAAGCATGTAGGCGGAGGTTCCAGGTAAATCCGGTACCTTTTAACGCTGAGGTGTGATGACGAGGCACTACGGTGCTGAAGTAACAAATGCCCTGCTTCCAGGAAAAGCCTCTAAGCATCAGGTAACACGAAATCGTACCCCAAACCGACACAGGTGGTCAGGTAGAGAATACCAAGGCGCTTGAGAGAACTCGGGTGAAGGAACTAGGCAAAATGGTGCCGTAACTTCGGGAGAAGGCACGCTGATATGTAGGTGAAGCCCCTGCGGGTGGAGCTGAAATCAGTCGAAGATACCAGCTGGCTGCAACTGTTTATTAAAAACACAGCACTGTGCAAACACGAAAGTGGACGTATACGGTGTGACGCCTGCCCGGTGCCGGAAGGTTAATTGATGGGGTTAGCGGCAACGCGAAGCTCTTGATCGAAGCCCCGGTAAACGGCGGCCGTAACTATAACGGTCCTAAGGTAGCGAAATTCCTTGTCGGGTAAGTTCCGACCTGCACGAATGGCGTAATGATGGCCAGGCTGTCTCCACCCGAGACTCAGTGAAATTGAACTCGCTGTGAAGATGCAGTGTACCCGCGGCAAGACGGAAAGACCCCGTGAACCTTTACTATAGCTTGACACTGAACACTGGTCCTTGATGTGTAGGATAGGTGGGAGGCTTTGAAGCGTGGACGCCAGTCTGCGTGGAGCCGCCCTTGAAATACCACCCTTTAATGGCTGGTGTTCTAACGTAGACCCGTAATCCGGGTTGCGGACAGTGTCTGGTGGGTAGTTTGACTGGGGCGGTCTCCTCCCAAAGAGTAACGGAGGAGCACGAAGG
>NZ_JAPNMC010000033.1:0-1403 GCF_026627565.1 Enterobacter cloacae complex sp. 2022EL-00788
TCGGTTTAGGAAGTAGCGCGACGAGGAACGCTTATAGCTCGTCAGGCAACATGCTTTCGGTTGGGGATTTTGGGGTTGGTTCGGCTCTCCAAAATAAGCCCACAGATGCCAGTTCATCCTTCATCAGTGATGCCGATGGCAATACTCTGTGGGCTCCTGCGAATGGCTGTGGGTTCCAGAGTTCGTACACTGGACAGCGAATTGCGCAGTTATGGATCACTTCCGGTAGTGCGGTATTCAGCCGCTTTCTTACAACCAGTGACCCTCAAACACCAAAATCCTCAATGCCGTGGGCGCAGCTGCAGTCTGCGGGTACATCGGACATTAACTTTAAAAAAGTAACAGGGGATCTGGATTTAGAAGTGTCTCTGGCCAACATAGTGGCAATGGACTTTAAGACCTTCTACTACCTCGCAGATGAAGCCAAAACGACTCGCCGCGGCGTCATTGCTCAGGAACTGGAAAAGATAGATCCGCAATATGTTCACTCGGCTGAGGAGTCGGGGAAAATGACGCTTGACCTCAATCCTCTGATGCTCGATGCGCTGGCGGCAATCAAAGCGCTGGCTGTCCGCGTCAGCGCCTTAGAGGAAGTGATCAACGTTGCGGCTCCTGGCTCATCCGCTGGTTAAACAGGGAATCGTCAGGCATATCAAGTCGAACATCGATCCAGCTGTTCGCCGGTACGTCCATCGGTTCACCTTTGGTTTTAATGATCTCACCTTCACCGCTCAGGATGTATTTTTGCTTGAAAAGACGGATTGTCAGGCCTCCGCTTTCCGTCTGCTCAGCTTCAACCACGCCAAGTTCTCCCATGCCACCAGGGTCCATCGGTGGCAGTAGCTGCCATCCCTCTGAAGCCAGTCCTGCCGAACCTGCGAGCACGTAAATACCTACGTCGAGGCGAGAAAGGGTTATGCCCTCCGCCTCTGTATTTGCTGTCCCGCAGCCGCACCAGGAGAAACCATCTTCGGCTACGTCAGCGCGCTGGCATGCATCGCGACTCGTTACTATGCGGGCAACTGGTGAGGCCGCTTTTAGCGTGCCATCGCTCGCCTTAGTGGTGTTCCCCGTTGTGTAGGCTTCCTGATACAGCCACCCTGTAGGTGTTCGGTAACTGAAGAAAGTCCGCCCTAACGTGTAGATTTGATGAATGCGAGTTGGTCTTCCTCCGCGAGCTATTACGATAGAGGTAATGCTCTGACTTCCTGAGACACCCATGTAGCTGGCGTCCTCTACCGACCATATAAACGATGAGGGGTAGGACTCGCTCATAGTATTAAGTGGAACTGATTCAGTAATTTCACGCCCCAGACCAAAAGCCCCCACAGTTAGAACTTTCTTTTGACCGGAATCCCCCCAGGAACTTTGAGCATCCAATAAAGCGCTACTTCCCAAACCGA
>NZ_JAPNMC010000034.1:0-1355 GCF_026627565.1 Enterobacter cloacae complex sp. 2022EL-00788
CCCCCCGTTCGGCCCCCCGCCCGGTTGCCCGCCCGCCGGGGTAACCTCCCCCCCGCCCGCCGGGCCGATGTTCGCCGCGTTACCCGCCGCGTCCGTCACGTTCCAGCCCGCGTTCGCCGCCGTGGCCACGTCGTCGAGCTGGTTCATGTTGACCGCGTCCTTGCCGTCGACGCCGTCCTCAACCCCGCTGATGCGGCCAGTGTCCCCCTCGTTGATGGTGACGTTGCCGAACTTCGGCGCGTCCGCCAGGGTGATGTTCAGGTTCCCCGCCGCATCCACCTCGGTCTTCAGGTTTGCCCCGCTGTAGCTGCCCGGGGTGCTGCCCCCGCCCAGCACGCTCAGGGTGTCGCCCAGGTTCAGGTGTCCGGCCCCGGTATTACCCGCCAGGTTCAGCCCCTTCGCCGTCAGGTCGCGGCCCTGGTCGGTCAGCTGGCTGACGTTCACCGCATCGGTGCCCGCCACGCCCGCCGCCACGTTGCCGATCACCTTCCCGCCCGCGTCAATCCCGCCGGTGGTGATGGACGGGCCGTTCGCGATGGTCAGGCCGTCGGTGTTCAGCACGCTGTTGCCCGCGGTCACCGAGTCCAGATCCAGATCGCGGTTCAGGGTGAGGCTGATCACGCCCGCGTCGTCCGCCCCGGTCTGGTCCACGGCCAGGTTGCCGTCCGCCGAGGTGAACTTCACCTCGCCAGCCGGACCGATGTTCGCCGCGTTACCCGCCGCGTCCGTCACGTTCCAGCCCGCGTTCGCCACCGTGGCCACGTCGTCCAGCTGGTCCATATTGACCGCGTCCTTGCCGTCGACGCCGTCCTCAACCCCGCTGATGCGGCCAGTGTCCCCCTCGTTGATGGTGACGTTGCCGAACTTCGGCGCGTCCGCCAGGGTGATGTTCAGGTTCCCCGCCGCATCCACCTCGGTCTTCAGGTTTGCCCCGCTGTAGCTCCCCGCGGTGCTGCCCCCGCCGAGCACGCTCAGGGTGTCGCCCAGGTTCAGGTGGCCGGCCCCGGTATTACCTGCCAGGTTCAGCCCCTTCGCCGTCAGGTCGCGGCCCTGGTCGGTCAGCTGGCTGACGTTCACCGCGTCGGTGCCCGCCAAGCCCGGCGCCACGTTGCCAATCACCTTCCCGCCCGCGTCAATGCCGCCGGTGGTGATGGACGGGCCGTTCGCGATGGTCAGGCCGTCGGTGTTCAGCACGCTGTTGCCCGCGTTCACCGAGTCCAGCGCCAGGTCGCGGTTCAGAGTAAACTCAACGTCACCAGCATTTGTGGAACCATTCTGTTCAACCGTCAAATTGTTATCTGTGGAAGAGAATTTAACTTCTCCATTTCCACTAATATTTGCTTTATTTCCGTTTT
>NZ_JAPNMC010000035.1:0-1169 GCF_026627565.1 Enterobacter cloacae complex sp. 2022EL-00788
GCCAGCATTCTGCGCCATACAGGCGTTCTGTAAGCCCAGCCCTGATCGCTGTGCAACATCACACCTTCTTTGATTCTGCATGCTTTAAGCGCTTTTTTTAGCATCCTGCAGACCAGAGGTTGTGACTGACTGGTTGATGTTTGCCAGGCCACAATTTCATTATTAAACAGGTCCTGAAGGGCTGAGAGGAACAGTTTTTGACCACCGGCACGGAACTCTGTCACGTCTGTGCACCACTTTATCCCACTGCATTCGGCTCTGAAGTTACGGGCAAGAAGATTATCGGAAGCCGGGCCGCCGCCAGCCATACAGGAGCGGTATTTTCTCCGGCGCAACTGGCATGTCAGATCATACTTTTTCATCAATATACGAACCGTTTTATGGTTCAGCGTGAAGGCTTCATTACGCAGTGCCACCGTCATTCTTCGGTAGCCATAGCGTTGAGCATTTCTCTGGCTGATCGTGAACATAGCACTGACAGCAGCCGCATACCGAACCGGCTCATTTGCGGGTCTGGATATCTGATAATAATACGTGCTGCGCGCCAGCCCTGCGGCACAGAGCAGGTAAACAAGCCGGTGGTCTGCAAGCAGGCTTTGTATTACTCGCGTTTTTTCTGCTGTTCCCTGAGAGTCTTTTCTTCCCTCAGGGCTTTGAGCTTTTTTAGATATGCGTTTTCCGCCCGCAGATATTCCAGCTCTCTCAGAATTTCTGAGGGAGTCATCTCACTGAGCGGTCTGGAGTCAGGTATAAACTTTTTCTGTGACATAGCGGGCCCGGATTTGGCTGTATTAAGCGCCTGTGCGCCGCCTTTCCGGTAACGTCTTGTCCAGTCAAGAATGAGCGACTCATTTGGAATGGCAAAGCGCGCTGAAGCTTCCGCATAGCTGCATCCGTGTTCAGCCACATAACGAATTACGCGGAGCCTGAAAGCTGAAGTATAGGTCCGCGCAGGACGGTCCTCCAGCCCGGTCTTACCCTGATGCCTGTAAGCTCGAATCCAGCGGGTAAGAGGTGTTCGTCCAACACTGAACAGACGGGCTGTTTCTATAATGCTCGACTGGCCAGTCATGTAATGCTGAACCGCCGCAAGACGGATGTGAAAGGGATATCTCATAAGGACCTCCAGATTCTTTGATCTGGTGTCCAGGATATGGGGTTCAGTGCAG
>NZ_JAPNMC010000036.1:0-1167 GCF_026627565.1 Enterobacter cloacae complex sp. 2022EL-00788
TTCCCCAGAAAAATGAAAAGCACGATGAAGTGTGATCTACTGGTTGCGCTAACAAATCAGAAGAGACCTCATCGTGCCTTTACAGACAGTCTGCCAGAAATTTTTCTCCGCGTCTTTACCGGACATTCACAGCTTCCGGGTTAATATTCTTGTTTCTATGGCCGTTGCCCTCACGCACGGTGCAGCCCTGACCCTGACCAGCCTTGGTCGCACACTTCCCGGCAGGGCGCACGTCAAAAATAAAATTAAACGTGTTGACCGTGCCCTGGGTAATACCGCCCTTCACCGTGATATTCCCCGTATTCAGCACCTGCTCACACATACCATCACCTCCCTGATGCCCTTCTGTGTGATTGCTGTCGACTGGACAGGCTGGCATGACAGGAACTGGTATCTTCTGCGGGCAAGCCTGGTCTGTAATGGTCGCTCACTGCCGCTTATGAGTGAGGTTGTCCCCGCAGAGCTGGCGCAGAACAGCGGTGTACAGTGCCGCTTCCTTGACCGCCTGCATGATGCCATCCCGAAAGATAAAGCCGTCACCATCATTACGGATGCAGGCTTCCGGACAGACTGGTTCCGGCATGTCAGCCATCTGGGCTGGAGCTTCACCGGCAGGGTCAGGGGCTGCATCAGCTTCCGGCTGGACGGAGATAAAAAATGGATGAAAATCAGTGAGCTTGAGGCTACCGGACAACCGGTCTGCGTGGGTTACGGTGTCCTGTCCCGTAAACCACGAACGCCCTGTTACGGCCGGTTCTATCTGCATAAGCGCCCTGACGCAGGGCGTCAGGGAAAAGGGGGGATGCCGAAAACACAGCGGGAACACCGCAGTAGCGCGCGGGAGCCCTGGCTGCTGTTCAGTAATGCAGAGGGACTGGAGCCGCACCAGATAATGGCCCTGTACAGCCGCAGAATGCAGATAGAACAAAACTTCCGGGACGACAAAAGTCCACGCTTCGGGTTCGGTCTGAGGCTGAGCCGGAGTCAGGGGAAAGGGCGACTGGAAGTGCTGAATATGGTCGCGGCAATGGCAAGCCTGGTGATGTGGCTGGCAGGTTACAGGGCAGAAAGGCAGTGTTTACACTGGCACTATCAGGCAAGCAGCATCAGGCACAGACGGGTTCTGTCATACCTGAGTCTGGCAGAAGAAGTCATCCGGCATGAGCC
>NZ_JAPNMC010000038.1:0-965 GCF_026627565.1 Enterobacter cloacae complex sp. 2022EL-00788
CGGTCCCAGTGGAACTTCACCTTCACGCGACCGTATTTGTCCGTCCAGATGCTCTCCCCCTGCGGCCCGACAACCTTCGCCGTCTGCGGGCCGTAGGTGCGCGGCCACGCGGTGCTCTGCGCCGGACGATAGGAGACCGATGCCGGGATAACGCTGAAGTCGGTGCGGTGAACGGTTTCACCCTCCCCGCTGGCGTAGCGGTTCTCCTCGAAGTGATACCCGGCCGCCGTCACCAGATACTCGCCGTTATCGCTGAAGAACGGCGCGTTAGTCAGGGTGAAGGTGTGGCCCGGCGCGATGCCCGCCGCCGTGGCCGTGGCCTGAATCTGCTGATGCTCCACCTGCCAGCGCTCCTGACGGATGCGGGCGTAGAACTCCGCATGCCCGGTCTCCACAAAGCGCCCCGGCCAGTCGTACACGTCAATGCTGCCCGGCTTCGGCGACGCCGGGTTCTGCTGCGCCTGGAACAGCCACGCGTTCGGCTTGCGGAAGTCGTAGTCGTCGAGGCTGTAAATCCCCGGCGTCACGCTGTCCTCCAGCGCCCACTGGCTGATGCCCTCTTCGTCCGTGCTGCCGCCGGACGGCGTCTGGTGGTACGGGATGACCTCGTAGCCGCTGAACGGCTGGTGCTGGGTGGCGGCGTCGGTCAGGACCAGGGTGTGCCTGTCGGCCTCGTGGCTGAAGTAATACGCAATCCCCTCCAGCTCCATCAGGCGGCTGATGAAGTCCAGGCTCGACTCCTGATACTGCACGCAGTAGTCCCACACCCGGTAGCTGCCGGTGAGTTTATCCTCGACGTTGACCTGGTGCTCGCCAAGCAGGGTTTTCACTATCTGCGGCACCGTCTGCCCCTGGAAGATGCGCAGGTTGCGGTCTCGCTTCATCGGCCACAGGTCCGGCTCCACCGTCAGCTGGTAGACCGCGTAGCGGGTGCCCGTCAGCTCAACGGCGCTCACCGCCACGCG
>NZ_JAPNMC010000039.1:0-808 GCF_026627565.1 Enterobacter cloacae complex sp. 2022EL-00788
GGGGCGGTGTGTTGCCGCTGTACTGCCGTGCAGACGGCTTATACCGCGAGCCCGGTACCGCCATGTCCAGCGCCTCATGCGGGCGTTCAAGGTTATAGACCGTCCGCCAGTGGTCGAAGGCGCGCTGCAGTTCACCCCCGCTCGCGAACCACTTCCCCTGCAGCACCTCTGCCTTCAGGCTGCGGTGAAAACGCTCCAGCTTACCCTGTGTCTGCGGATGATACGGCCGGGAGTGCCCCACCCGGATACCCAGACGCATCAGCCACAGCTCCAGCGCCGTCCAGGTGCCGGTGGTGTCTCCCCACGGTGAGCCGTTATCCATCGTCATCCGGTCCGGCAGGCCGTAGCGTTCAAACACGCTGACCAGCTGCTGCTGCACGGTCTCGCGCCGTTCATCGGTACAGTGCGCCAGGCACAGGGAAAAACGGGAGTGGTCGTCCAGCAGGGTGAGCGGATGGCAGCGGCCCCCGCCAAAGGGAAAGTGGCCCTTAAAATCCATCTGCCAGAGGCGGTTCGGCGCGTCATGTTCGAACCGTCCCGTGACGGGAATGCCCGGTGAAGTGCCCGGCAGCAGACCATGGCGGGCCATAAGGTTATGGACGGTGCTGAAGGCGGGCATAGTGTGCCCCTGGTCTTCCAGCCAGTGCTTTATCTTGCGCGCGCCCCAGCGTTGATGGCGGCCATGGGCCATACGCAGCAGGGCAGTGATGTCGTCAGATGAGCGGTTCGGGGAATGGTGCGGTATGCGCGGGCGGTCCTGAAGGCCCGCGGCCCCTTCCTCCGCCCAGCGGTGAAGCCACTTATAGCC